>PMSX01000191.1 GCA_003167495.1 Bryobacterales bacterium
CGGTGACCGAAGCGGGGGTGGTGGCCGCTGCATTGTTGCTAGCAAGCGAAACGGACACACCACCGGAGGGAGCTGCGCCACTCAAAGTAACGGTTCCCGTGGCTGATGTGCCGCTGGCCACGCTCGAAGGACTAACCGCAACGGACAAGAGCGAAACTGTCGTCGTGGCGGGCGTGACGCTGAGTGCCGCGGTCTTGCTCACACTGTTGTAGCTAGCGGTGAGGGTAGCCGAAACAGATGATGTGACCGTGCTTGTAGAGACAGTAAAGGTGGCGGTGGTGCTTCCGGCGGCCACGGTGACCGAAGCGGGGGTGGTTGCCGCTGCATTGTTGCTTGCAAGCGAAACGGACACACCGCCGGAAGGAGCCGCACCACTCAAAGTAACGGTCCCTGTGGCTGATGTGCCGCTGGTGACGCTCGAAGGACTGACCACAACCGAGGAAAGAGAAACAGTGGGCGTGACCGTGAGTGCCGCGGTCTTGTTCACACCGCTGTAGCTAGCGGTGAGGGTAGCCGCAACGGTCGACGCCACAGTGCTTGTAGAGACGGTAAAGGTAGCGCTGGTGCTTCCGGCCGCAACAGTTACCGAAGCGGGCGCGGTTGCCGCTGCACTGTTGCTTGAAAGCGAAACGGACACACCGCCGGAGGGAGCTCCGCCACTCAAAGTAACGGTTCCCGTGGCTGATGTGCCGCTGCTCACGCTCGAAGGATTGACCGCAACCGAGGAGAGTGAAACTCCTACGATCGCTGGGAGCGGAATAGTCACCGTCGAGCCAGCCGCCATGACAATGTTGTCCTGGACCTGTCCACCGTAGGTGCCGCACGATGCCTGCGCACAAAGTCCGGTTAGGGGAATCGTCGCGGCCTTGGTCGTTGTCAGCACAACGCTCACACCCGGCGTATACACACCGACCACGCCTGAGGCGTTGTAATTCGCACGATTGATAAGTAGCGTCGCTATGTTCTCTAGATTCAGACTTAAGACTGGCAAAGTAAAGATGTTGTTGTATTTTGCGACCGTCGCGTTCATGAGGTCGGAGAACACCGAGTTCGTTCCGTCATACGTTGCTGTATTCGCTATGTGAATGGCGAGCGGATAGGGCGCGTAGGCTAGCATGTTAGTCTGCAGAAACTCTTGGCTCAGGTTGTTGAGAATTTGGCTGTAGGTCTGGTTTTCGCTATATGTTGGAGTCGTGCCGTCCGGTCCATATGTAGCGTTGTATTCGTCCGGCCACGAGCCGTATACGCCGCTTAATGGACTAGAGACGTCATAGAAGAGATCGTTATTCATGCGCGTGACCTCTAGAATGGACGGAACTAGCGCGTTGACAATTCCGGTGTTGGGGCTAGCCGGGTATTGTGGGTAAACAATGTATCGAATCCCCACCTCTGCTGCCGCCTGCAAGAAGCTTGCGCTCGATAAGCCGCTATTAAATGGCGTCACCATGCCGATTGGATCGAGCGTAATACCGAGCGACGGCGCAACGGCTATGTCCTGATTCAGCTCGGCAAGTGATTGCGCGAGGGTGGCCGGGACGCAGGCCCCACTTTGTGTTGTCGTATAGCAATCCAGGTTGGGGTGGTCCCACGTATGGCTCACCCACCAGAATTGCGTGTTCAGCGATTTGATCGCGGCGAAAACTGGATCGCTCGCAGCGAACCACGTGGTCCCTACACCGTTGACGCCATACGTTCCACGGTAACTTTGAAATTGAGGCTGCGACTGAAGACCCGCCTGCCAATTAGCCATCGCTTGCAGATCCGGTCCGGTCTCGTAATATGTCGGGCAAGTATTGGGGGCTTCGCACGCTGGATGCAGCGCGGGCGCATAGATCCAGTTACCAAGCAGCATGTCATCGATTTCAGGATTCAAATAAACTTGGCGCGAACCTAGAAACACGCCGTTTGTTACCCAGTTGATCACTCCGTACGCGAAAGCTTGGGAATGGAGCAGCGCCGGAGTATTGTCCATCGTCAGCGCCAGGATCTGTTCGCCGCTTGCTGTCGTGTGGGTCACACCGACCGTGTAGGCGCCCGCTGTCAACAGCGGTGTGGTGGTCTCGTTTGCGGCCGCTGTGGGCGTCGCCAGGTATGCCCGAATAGCGGATGTTCCCTGACCGGCCACCGCAATCGCGTTGGCGGAATTCAAGTACGGGAACACGGCTGCGCCAGCGGTTGTAAGAGTCACGTTCAGCGGACTCGCGGCCGTGTAACTTCCGGTACTAGCGGGCACAAGTCCCCATTGCGCCGCAGGATCAGTATAGTAACTTGCGATTCGTACACTGTACTCGGTTGCATATGTATTCAAGGTGGTCCAATCGGTAGTGGACAAGCACGAAGAGCCACACGCGGCGAAAGTGCTGTCGGTTAGAATGATACCTTGATACAGCCCTTGGCCCGTGGCGGAATTAGACAAACTCACCGACGATAACCGGTTGCCCGATGAATCCGCCTTGATGCTGCTCAGCGCCACAGCTTGATAGGGTACGCCAATCTGCTCGAGGAATGTGGTGATCGATTGGTAACTGTTCTCACTCGTGCTACCAGCCAAGACGAGAACTTTCATGATTACAGGAGGTGCTGCCGTTGATATACCGGTGCCGAATAAAGTCGCAAGCGCACACGTAGACAGTATGCTAACTATTTTATTAATTCTCATGTTTAAGACGAGCCTTTGTTCAGAGAATAATAACTTCCACAAGAAATTGACATCTTCCCGCGGGTGGTAGCCGTACCGGGCCGAACCTGCGCCGTCTATTACTTGTGGGTATATGTCGGTAGCAAGGGCGCAGTGGCGTACACGATTTGCGGTCCATTGGCAAAATCGAAGTAACCAATGTTGCCTGCGGCAATGAGATGCTCTATCAAGCGGACGCGAAACGCCCAAAAGAATCGGCCGCAAATCGCCGGAGTTCCCTGCACGGCCACAACCGCTATATTTAGTCCCTAAAAAACAAACGCGGCCGGAACCCGAGAGGGATTCCAGCCGCGCAAAAGTCCTTAGCCACTCTATCTATTATTTATTTGGGAGACGACATTGTATCGGTTGCGGTGGTCTTCTTGGCCTTCTTTTTCTTAGCCTTCTTGGTGGACTTGGTTCCAGTGTCGGTGCTTGTGTTCTGAGCGAACAAAACAGCTGTACCGGACAGAAGCGAAAGGCTCAGCGCGGCAATCATGATCTTTCTCATTTGAGGCAAATTCTCCTTGAATTCAGGTATTAGCACTGCGGTGCCTTTACGAGTATACCCCTATGGAATAGTTTGGAAAGTCTTTTCTTTTATTCGCAATTCCCCATTCAGGGGTCTACCGAAAAAAGAGAAACGCGGCGGGAACCTTGTAGATTCCGCGCCGCGTAAAATCGCGAAGTACTAGTAATACTAATTTCTTACTTGGGAGCCGACGTCATTGTGTCGGTTGAGGTGGTCTTCTTGGCCTTCTTTTTCTTGGCCTTCTTCGTGGTCGTGTCAGTGCTGGTGTTCTGAGCGAACAAAGCGGCGGTACCGGACAGAAGCGAAAGGCTCAGCGCGGCAATCATAATCTTTCTCATTTGATGGAATTCTCCTTGGACTGTTGGTGGTAGCACTCAGTGCTTACCTCTGTATAGTCCCAAATCTTCGTGAAGAAGTCCTGAACTCCACATTAAACTGAGCTTAATGTTTTCTCCCCCAAACCGGTCATGTACCACACCTTACTGAACTACATTGCATCCGAGGGTAGGGGTCCATTAGAATCGGGTGTTCGAGGCTTTTCGTTAGAGAACGTCGTCTGCGCATCATATGACAACCACCCTCCCTGAGCCGTTTACGATCAACGGTCGCTATGAAATTACGGAAAAACCCTTGGGGGAGGGCGGCATGGGTGTCATTTACAAAGCCTATGACGTTGTAACGAAACGGTTTGTCGCTCTTAAGACCCTATGGGCCGATGCCGCGCCCACGACCATCGACCTCTTTGAACGCGAATGGACCGTTCTTGCCCGCCTCAGCCATCCCAACATTGTAGATATTCTGGATACCGGCGATTGGGTGTTCAATGGCCAGCGCCGCCCTTACTTCGTCATGCCGCTGCTGCCCGGCAGGACCCTCGAAGAGATCATTAAGACCTCTGGCGAACGCCTAACCGTTGATCGGACCGTGGATATCATTTCCCAGGCTTGCCGCGGTCTGCAGGCCGCTCACGACCAGAGCCTGATCCACCGCGACATCAAACCCAGCAATATCTTCGTGATGGAAGATGACACGGTTAAAATCATCGATTTTGGCGTGGTTTATCTCGCCGATGGCCGCTCCGCCGTCACCGGCATCAAGGGGACGCCCCTCTACATGGCTCCTGAACAGCTCGAGATGAAGCCCGCCACGCCACTTTCCGATATCTTCTCGTTAGCCGTCGTTTGCTATGAAACCCTTACTGGTCGTCAACCATTCGCCCGCCCAATCGCGACTGAGATAGCTGAAGCCATTCGCACCTATATCCCGCCAGCCGCTTCTGAGATTAACCCCGCCATCAACCAGTTAGTCAGCCGTACCGTTCATAAAGCCATGGCCAAGCAGCCTTGGTACCGCTTCTCCAATGCCCGTGAGTTCGGCGATACCCTGCAAAAAGCTCTCCGCAACGAACCAATTGAGCGCTTCGAACGCTCGAAGATATTGCCCCGCATTGAACGCGTCAAGAAGGCGTATAGCGAAGGCGATTACCAGTTTGCCCTCGAAATTCTCAAAGAACTCGAATCGGAAGGCCATCTCGATTCCGATATGTCGATTCTCCATATTCAAATCGAACAGGTCTTGCGCCAGAAAAGCCTTCGCCAGCTGCTTGAAGACGCCCGCATTCGCATGGAAGAGGAAGAGTTTCCACTGGCCCTTCACAAAGTGGCCGATGCGCTCGCCATCGATCCTGAAAATATAGACGCCCGGACCCTGAAAGAACAAATTGAACGGCGCCGTAACGAACATCAGGTTGCCCACTGGTTTCGTTTGGTGCGGGAGCACCTCGATAACAACCTATTTACCCCGGCCCGCCAAGGTCTCCAGGAAATCCTGAAAATCGACAGCTCTAATACCGAAGCTCGCCAAATGCTGGCCGCCATCGATCAGACCGAACAGGATATCCTCAAGAACCGCGAAGAGAAACAGCGCTTGTATGAGAGCGCTGTCAATGCTTATCGCAACGGTGAAACCGGCACCGCACTCACCCACCTCGAACGCGCGATCTCCCTTGCCCGCCGCGCCGCGCATTCCTCCTCTCCCGATCTCGACTCGCAATGCCAAAGCTTCCACGATTCTATCCGCAGCGAGCGCGACACAGCCCACAAAGCGTATCAGGAAGGCCGCAATCACCTCCTCAACCGCAATGTCGGTGACGCCCTTGCCATCTGCGAAGAATATTTGCGCAAGCATCCGGACGACCCAAGGTTCCAGGCGCTCAAACTGGAAGCCGAAGAAGTTCAACGCGAAGCACTGGCGGCTGCCATCGCCGAAGTGAGCCGCCGCGTCGATGCCGAACCCGATCTCGACCGCAAGCACAAGATTCTTCAGGACGCCGTCGAGGCGTATCCGAACGAAACGCATTTCCGCTCAGCCCTGAAACTCATTGCCGACCGCCGCGATCTGGTCAACGCCATCGTCAGCCGTGCCCGCCAGTATGAAGAGCGCGGCCAGTTCACCGATGCCGCCAGCCAATTGGATATCTTGCACAATATCTATCCTCTGTTCCCCGACTTGGATTCTGAAATCCAGCGCCTCAACCGCTGCAAAGACGAACAGCTTCAGGCGGAAGCCAAGGCCTGTTGGATCGAACAGATAGATGGCCACTTGAACGCCGCTGAATACGATAAGGCGCTCGCTCTTCTTCCCGAAGCGCTCGCCGCGTTCCCCGCGGACAGCGATCTCCTCCACCGCCAGTCTCTCGGCGAACAGGGCGTTGCGCGCAACTCCGAAGCCAGCGTTCTGCTCAAAGAAGGTCAGGATTTTTGTGCCGCGGGCAACTATCAGGAAGGCCTGTTTTCGCTCCGCAAAGCCGAACGGCTCGATCCGCGCAACCGTTTTGCGCGTGCCGCCCTTCTCAGCGGATTGGTGTCTTACGCCCGGGATCTCATGCCCAACGACTGGCACGCCGCAGAGCCTTTAGTCAAGGAAGCTTTGGACCTCGAACCGACCGACCCGGTTGCCCGCAGCCTGCTCTCTGTCCTCGATGACAACCGCCGCCAAACCGCCATCAACATCATCCTCGCCGGCGCTCGCAACTATCAGGCCGACGGCCGTTCCTCAGAAGCTTTGCAAATCGCCGAACGGGGACTGCTGGAATATCCGAACGACCACCGCCTCATTCAGTTCCTCAATACCCTTCGCACACAAGCTAGGCAACCTCTCACACTACCCGCGCGTCCCAATCCGCCCGCTACTCAACCGGAGCCGCTCTCCTTCGGCCGCGATTCGGCTCCCATCCCCCGTCTGGCCGCATCGGTTGTCCCGCAGCAACAAGACGCTGTGCTGCAAAACGTTCCACCGCGAAGTTTTTTCCCTCCTCCCAGAACGGACCTACCGCCGAAGGATCCCCCCGTTCCGTCTCCCGACGCGCCGTTCGCGGAAACACCCGACTCCGCCAGCGCACGGGATAAGGCGCTCGTCAGCCATCCTCGACCGCCGCGCCCCCGCCGCGAAGCTTTTAGATCACCACCCTTTCAACCTGGTCCTCCTCAAGCGCCAGGCCTTCTCGAGGAACTCAGCTTCAAAGGCCCCGTTTGGGTTATCGCCACTCTGGCTGCTTTTTCGCTGATCCTCTGTGCTGGCGTCTATCAGCTTCTTCGCAAACCAAAACCGCCCGTCGTCGCATCCATCATTGCGCCGGACGCCCGCACCACGCGCTCCGAGAATCTAGCAGACGTTCTCCCGTCTTCGCCTGGTTACCCCGTCTCTTTTGAATCCAATGTGTCCGGCACCCGTTTCAGCGAAGATGGCCAAACCCTCGATGCCGCGTCTAAACTCGGCCCTGGTAGCCACAACGTAGAAGCCTTTCACGAAGGCTACCTTCCCGAAACAAAGACCTTTACCGTTGATCCAGCCGCCGCTCCGCTCGCCGTGAAATTCGATCTTCGCCCCATTTTGCCGCTCCTCCGCCTTAGTTCGTCCATTGCGCACGGCAGGCTCGTGCTGGACGAAGCGGAGTCTTTCGATTTACAGTCGGGCGTCGCCACGAAAGAAGACCTGGCGCTGGGGCCGCATACCGTGAAAATTTACGACGGTAGCCGTCAGGTGTTTGCATTCGCTTTCGAGGCCAAGCCTAATGAGATTCCCGTGCTGCTCGCTCCTATTGGGCCCCAGACTGTCGCCGGAGCGGTCATTGCTTCCATGTCGGGCACGGCCAGGATCTACACCTCCATTAGCATGCGTGCTTCCATCGCCCTGCCAGTCGCCCCCGTTCCTCCTTTCGGCCTTGCGGTGCCCGGTTCTCCCGCCAGTCCAGCCCGCTTTTTGATCGACGCCGGTAAGGGCCAAGGCCCGCATGAACAATCCGTCGATCCTTCTGCCTTACCCACGCTTACCGTTCAACTGGCTGGAGTTGCCGACGTTCCCTTTCTCGGCATCACCTCAAATGTGCCCAACTGCCAAATCTCAGTTGACAACAAGCCACTCAAGATCTTCATGAAGGGGCAATCGGCTTCTATTCCGACGAATCCGGGTAGCCATGCGATTCGCCTCACTTGTCCCGGCTACCAAGACCTTGAAAAAGTCGCCTTAGTGAAACCGGACGAGACCGGCCCCCCCAAGCTCGATTTCGTCATGGAACCCGTTCCCGTTGTCGCGCCACCAACCCGCCGCGCCGTCTTCATGTTGTCTGGAGCTCCCCCCGACACTCCCGTGTTTCAAAATCAAATCCGCGTCGGCACCGTCGCGCCCGACGGCACATTCTCCAGAGAAACCGACCCCGGTACGTTCACTTGGGAATGGCGCAAGCCCGGCTACGAGCCTCGCAAGGAAACTCGCACTGTTAAAGCAGGAGACTCTGTCCGCGTCGACGGCGCCATGAACCCTTCCTCTGGAAGCTTGGTCCTGAAGGTCGTTCCGGAAGACGCCCGTATTTCCATTCGCGGCGATTCTGATAACGCTCTTATAATGGCTTCCAACAACGTACCGCTTTTGTTGGCTCCTGGCTCTTATCGCGTCACTGCGCAAGCCCCTGAGTATGGCGAAAGAACCGAGTCTGTCGTCATCGTCAGTGGCACGCCACTCAATCTTACCTGGAATCTTGAAAAACTGCCCGTCCTTTCCGGACCGCAACGCTTCTTTGAAAACGGCGACGCTTGGAAACCTGTCCCCGATTTCGACGGTTGGTGGTTCCATCCCGGTTCGGGCTACAGCTCTTCGCGCACTTCAACCGGCGCGGTGAGCATCGATTTCCTGAGAAGGAAGCATGCGCACAAAATCAATATTCTGGCGGATTGCCCGAATCAGGCAAACTGCGTCGTCTATTCCATTGATGGCCACAGCTTCACCACCAAGGTGATTTTGGGTGGCGCGACGGTGCGCGATGAAAAGAAGCCGCACGGCATGGACGGCAATTCCTCCTTTCACCTCGTCTTCGAAATGACGCCCGAGGCCATCGTGGTCAAGAACCGCGCCGGTACCGTTCTTTCGTCCGTCGACCGCAAAGATCCGCACGGAAAACTCTCCATCCAAGACGACAATCCCTTGAACATAAATTAGTAACGCTTCTTTTTGCGTCGAAGAAAAATTGGGGACACGCCCGCGAATCGAAACTTGTATAATCCACGAAGACTTGTATAATCCAGAAATGCAAGGAATACCGTGGAGCACAATTGCGCTTAGTTCGCTGTTGTTCATCTCGGTCTGTTCAATAGGAGGATACAAGGTGCAATCTCCGGAACCTGAAAAGTCGAAGCCAGTCGTCAAAATGGAGCAGCGCGGGCGCATCCTTGGAATCGGCGGTGTCTTCTTCAAGTCTGCTAATCGTGATCAGATGCGCGAATGGTATTCGAACCATCTTGGACTCGCTGACAAAGGCCACGGCGTGATGCTTCCGTGGCGTGAACACGACGACCCGCAAAAGGAACACGTTACNNTGGATGCTTTGCTCGACCGCTTAAAACAAGAGGGTGTAAAGATTGACGCAAAACGAATGGATGAATCCTACGGTCGCTTTGCCTGGATCTATGACCTGGATGGAAATAAGATTGAGCTTTGGCAGCCGTCCGCAAAGCCCTAAAGGGCCGCAGCTTGTCGAAAAGGTTCCCTGGGGCGACGCAAACCTTGTCCCAGGGTGTGCGAAATGCCTCTGCCGTCTCTTTCCGTGACGAAGAACCACGATTTCGTCTGCGAGTCAGAAATGTCGTCGGGGCAACGAAAAAGAGGGGACATGCGTGCGGAGTCGATTATGCGGCGATGTTGACAGGCCCCGAGTGTCCCATTTTTTCTTTTTCGCGTCATGGGTGGTCCGCCGTTGCGCTTTCTAAAAACACAGCTTTGCTAGCATAGTGAACGAAATCATAGATGTCGATTCAACGTGAGCCAGCACCGGGAATTGTCGTCCAGGGGAATTTGTCTCGGGTGGCTGTAGGCCAGTTCGCGGAGCGTTTTCGGGCTGAAGTAATTCCTCTCAGTAACACCTTTGGTTATTTTTGCGCTTCGCTGCCCATGAGCGAAGAAGTGCTCAAAGAATACTTAGAAGAGCCCGTTGCTGCTTTGCCAACCAATATTGCCAGCATGTTGCCGCGCATTTCTATTTTGTTGGTGCCTTATCTCGAACGTTCGGGCGATCGGCCATCGGTTAAAGCAAAAGCCAAACGCAGCGGAGTGTCGGCCCGCTCGGCTGAGAAAGTGGGCGAGTTCGTCGTCGATGAGCGCCCCGAAGAGGGCAAACAATCTTGGGCATCGGAAGTTCGCTTTGAAAACGAGACCGTTCTGGTTTTCGCCTTCAAAGAGCAAGACGTTGCCGAGTACCACTACCGGCTTTATCGGCGCCTGGCCACGCTCATTGCCGACAGCCTGCCGGAAGATTCATGGAACGGTTACAAAGCCAACATCCGCGAAGAATTGAACAACATAGTGCACGGTGAAGTGGATGAGGAAAGCTGGCAGGCTAAGCAAGCTCTGTTGCGCCGCCAAACAGGCGTCAAGCGGGACACGCGCCTGTTTGAGGAATACGCACGCCAATCTTTTATCGACACGCTCACTCTCTACTTGCACGGCATTTGCTGCGACATTGACATCGAAACGGGTCCTCGCCAGCTACCCAGCCGCCATTTACGCAGGCGTCTGAACTTTTTCAAAGGCCTGTATCCGCCGCCGGACGGTTATGCCGTTTTCCCCGAAGACGACGAACCGAAAAACGCCAAGTAGTTGGTAACTGGTCTTTACGCTTCGGCGGTGGTGGGATCGATGACGGTGCGAACCGCCGAAATCCTGTTTGCTGGAAATCCGCCCAGGCTGGCATGCTCGCGAATTGTTTCTTCGTCGGGAGCAATGTAGACGCAATACACTTTGTCGTCGGTAACGTAACTATGGAGCCACTGAATGTGGGGACCCATCTTGTTTAGAACCCCGCATGAGGTTTGGGAGATAGCTCGCAAGGCATCGGGCGTTAGTTTGCCCGCTCCGGGTATCTCACGTTCAATCACAAATTTCGGCACGGAAATCTCCTCCTCCAACTCAGCTTTTCACAGTGAAACTGGTCAGCTTATCATGAGGGTGTACCGTCGGTCCACGGAGCCTATAGCGTACCGCTCCTTCACGGCTCGGCTCGGGTTTCAGCGGGTCGCTTCTAGAGCTTCACTGAGCATTTCCTCGATGGAGCCGAATCGTTCGTGATAGTCAGCCAGGCTTCGCATTATCACTTCATGCGCCTCTTCGCGTCCGTAGACGTGAGTGATCTCGCAGGTAGGCAAATCTGAATCCGGGGATTGTTTGTAGGAAATGAAATAGTGCCGGAGGCGATCGAGAATGGGACCCGCCACTTGACGAATATCCAGCAAAGAGCCGTACGAAGCGTCGTTCTTCAAAACCGCGACGATCTTGTCGTCCGCCTCATTCTGGTCCACCATTCGCAGACCCCCAATCGGGATGCAATCGACCAGCAGATTTCCGTGATGAATTGGACGGTCGGTAAGAATGCAGATATCGAGCGGATCGCCGTCTCCCTCCAATTGCCGCCCAGTTCTCTCCGAAGAAAATTGGGCCACGCGATCCTGGCAAAGTGTTTGGGGAACAAATCCGTATAGAGCGGGACAAATGCTCGAATACTTTTGGGGTCGGTCAAGTCGAAGGTAACCTGTCACCTTATCGATTTCGTATTTTACGGTGTCGGCGGGCACGACTTCCACAAAACACTGCAGCACGGACGGTGCTTCGCTGCCGGGGGAAACGCCATGCCACGGATGGGGTTTGTAAAGGACGCCCAACAATTTCCAAAGGGCTTGATCAATTTTGTTCATAAGGGTGAATAAACTTCGTGAGCCGCAAGCAATTGACTCCGCCTTCGACCGTGTAGGCCGCTTCGTCCATCAGTTGGTGAATAATTTGAAGGCCCATTCCGCCCTCGGGCACCGCTGCCAAGTCCCGCGCGTCAAATTCGAGAATGCGAGAGCCCTCGGTTAGTTTTGCCGCATGCTCTTCCGGCATGCGTTCTCCTTGATCGCGCACATACAGATCCAGCCGCTCCGCGGTCGATGAAACCTCAACCGATACCTCGTGGCCGCATGTCCCGAGATAAGCGTGTTTGATGGCATTCGTGACTGCCTCCACGGCGCAGACGTCAACCGAAGAAGTTTCGGCTGCGCTCAAACCGAGGCGATCACACACGCCGCGGACCATCACAGAGACGAGGAACACATCGCTCAGATTGCTTTCGATTGTGAATCGGAAGCGGCTCATGGTTAGAGCTTTCCTATGGCAGCGCGGTGACCGACAACGCTGCGACCGCTTGGTCGGTGGTTGGATACATGCGGAACACCTTGTCCATCCTCGTCAACTTGAACATACTGGCCACCGCACCTTGCGCGCCGGCAATGACTAAGTCGCCATCTCTACCCATGGACTTGAGGCTGGAGACAAGAGCGCCCAGCCCGCTGGAATCGATAAAGGTCACTGTTCCCAAATCGAGCACGATAGAACGGTTCCCTTGGCTCACGTACTCAGCTAGATGGGCCTTGAATCTCGGAGCAACGTCCGCCGCAATTCGTCCATCCAGCACTTTGGCTACCAAGACATCTCCCAATTTGTTTTCTTCAAAACGCATACATACTCCTTTTGTCTTCAATCTGCGATTTCTCTTGCGAGTTGGAACAGCTCTTGCTGCTCTGGGGCGAATTCCTGCTGGATCCGGGCATCATCTACGACCCACCCGACGCCAGCTTCTTCGATGCCGAAATGTTCGCCGGTCGGCTGAATGCACTGGTTGCCAAAAACCAACAAGTGGTCGAGCCTTGCTACGCTGCTGACGCGCGTGTAGTCGGCAAGAATACATTCGCGGACCACCGCGCCAGGCTCAATCACGCAGCCTGCGCCGATTACCGTCGGCCCTTCGATGACCGCTCCATTACCGATAAAGCAACTGCCGCCGATCATGATCGGCCCGCGGAGCGTGCAGCGAGCGGGATTCCAGCCGACATTAATGCCAACATGTACGCCTGGCATTACTTCACGGCCCGGTATCGCATAGCCGCGGATCGCACCGCTGACGGCGAGTCGTGAAGCTTCCCAATAGTCGGGAATCGATCCGATATCCACCCATTGAAATGGAAGTTCCACGCCGTACATCGGAGCGCCGCATCTCACGAGCGCCGGAAAGAGTTCGCTGCCAATGTCGAAGGAGCAGCCAGACGGGATGTGGTTGAACACCGAGGGTTCAAAAATGTAGATTCCGGTGTTGATCTTGGTCGATACGGCGTGTTCCACGCTGGGCTTTTCCTGAAATTGGGTGATCTTTCCGGTGGAATCAGTCGCAACAACACCGTACCGAAACACCTCCTCACGAGGAACATCGCGCAGGATGATAGTGGCTACAGCGCCACGCTCGCGGTGAAATTTAACAGCTTGCTGAAAATCGACATCAACCAGAGCGTCTCCACACAGCACGGCAAAGGTGTCGTCAAAGAAGCCCGAAAAGTCCTGGATTCTCTTCATTCCGCCAGCGGAGCCAAGCGCCTCGCCTTGCAACTGTCCACGAATGAGCCGCCCTTCGAAGGAATATGCAATCTGGACCCCAAAGTGTGAGCCGTCGCGAAAATAGTCCTGAATTACTGGGGCGAGATGACTCGTATTTACGATGATCTCGTCGAAACCCGAGTCACGAAGTTGCTCGAGAATCGATTCCATAACTGGTTTCCCAAGCAACGGGATCATTGGTTTGGGTACGACGTTTGTAATCGGCCGGACACGGGTCCCTTTGCCCGCCGCCAGAATCATGGCTTTCATATCTGCTCCTGTTGGTGTTCTTTGAATTCCAGTGCCAATAACGACACGTCGTCGTCAAACTCAATTTGGCCCCGCCAGCGCTCCATTTCGAGTTCGAGGCCCGCGAGCATTTGGGGTAGAGGTTCTGTGCGGGTCGTACTGAGGTACTTGAGCAGCCGTTCCTCACCGAAGAGATCTCCTCGCTGATTGGCACATTCTATGACGCCATCGGAGTACAGCATCAGCCGGTCGCCGGGGCGGAAGGTTGCGTGGATTGTCTCATATTCGGAGTGCGGCCAAAGTCCGACGGGAGGGCCGCCATCTCCCAAGACGGTGAGTTCTTTTCCGTGCTGAATGAGGATTGGGCTAGGATGGCCAGCCTGGGTAAGTGTGAGTTCTCGCGTATGACTGTTAATCAGGCCATAGATGATAGTGAAATACTGGTCATCCTTGCCTTGGAAGGATTGGTTCAGGTTGTGAACAACCTCCGCTGATGGAACAACATCATAGCGTCCAGTATTAGGATTGTGCCGCTTCATCGGGCTGCCGTGGGTGGAGTCCGGCCGTAGAACCATGCTGAGTGTCACCGAAAGCATCGCGGCGGGAACGCCATGACCCGATACATCGAGAAGATAAAAGCCTACGCGTTTATCATCCAGCTTGAAGATGTTGAGGATATCTCCGGCGACATAACTCGACGGCCGAAAGCGCCATTCGGAGGCGATGTTCAACGTGGTCTGCGACGGCGATGGCAGCAGGTTCATTTGCATCCAAGAAGCCGCCTTTAGATCGCCTTTTATTTGTTCGTACGCTGTCTCCAGTTGCGCGTTGATGTTTTTGAGATCGTGGTTGCGCTCCGCCAATCCACGTTCCAGGTCAAGCACCCGCTCACCGGCGCGAACCCGGACACGCATCTCTTCCTGACTGATTGGCTTAACCAGGAAATCGTCCGCGCCGGCCTCCATGCCTTCGATAAGGTCGGCCTTCTCTCCTTTTGAAGTGCAAAGGATCAAGTACGTGTAATGGTCCGAAGTGGCGGCGCGGATTTTTCGACAGAGTTCAATACCGGTGACGTTGGGCATCACCCAATCGCTGATCACGAGACCAATGGATTCGCGGCTCAAGACTTCGAGAGCCTGTTGGCCGTCTGTGACCTCGATGATCTCGTATCCCCATTTGCGGAGGAACGCAGCCGGAATGGATCGAGCGATCGGATCGTCGTCCGCCAGGAGAATCTTAGTTGCGCTCATCGCGTCTCGCAAAAAACAAGTAGCGTCTGCTTGTGGAGGTCGCCTTAGACCGGGGGCAGTGCGCGGATCCCCCATATGTCGGTGGCATACTCTTGAATGCTTCGGTCACTTGAAAACTTCCCCATACTGGCCACGTTCAGAATGGCTTTTTCGCTCCATTGGGCAGTGTTGGTAAACAGCTGAGATACGCGAACTTGTGCCTCGAGATATGAATCGAAATCGGCGATATGGAGGTAATGGTCGCCGTAGTCGAGTAGCGCACGGAAGATAGGATCGAAGATACCGCTCTCCCCTTTCGAGAATGGTCCTCCGGCGATCGAGTCCACAACGCGTTTGATTCGAGGATTGCGAGAGTACCAGTCTCTGGGGTAGTATCCGGCAGCTCGTAAAGCGCGAACTTCCTCCGTTTTGTGCCCGAAGATGAAAATGTTCTCGGCGCCGACCTCCTCCAGCATCTCCACGTTTGCACCGTCAAGGGTTCCGATGGTGAGAGCTCCGTTTAAGGCGAACTTCATATTGCTTGTGCCAGATGCCTCTGTGCCGGCGGTAGAGATCTGCTCGCTAAGGTCAGCGCCCGGAATAATAACTTCAGCGAGCGATACCTTATAGTCGGGCAGGAAGACTACCTTGAGGGCGTTGCTAGTCCGCGAGTCCGTATTGATGACAGCTGCGACGTTGTTGATCAACTTGATGATCAGCTTCGCCATGTAGTAGCCAGGCGCGGCCTTGCCGGCAAAGATATGCACGCGTGCGGCTGCCGGTGTGAAACCATCCTCGACGATGCGGAAATATTCGTCAATCACCCCTAATACGTGCAGGAGCTGGCGCTTGTATTCATGAATGCGCTTGACCTGAACATCGAACATGGCCGCCGGGTCCACTCGGATTCCCGTCCGTTCGCCAATCACCCGGGCCAAGCGGCGCTTGTTGGCATGCTTCACAGCCGTGAACTGCTGCCGCGATTGAGACTCTTTGGCGAAGGTTTTGAGTGCGCGCAACTCCATTAGATCGCGCCGCCACCCGTTGCCGATGCGTTCGGTAATCCATGCGATCAAACCAGGATTTGTATGTTGCAGCCAGCGCCGCGGCGTGACACCATTCGTCTTGTTGCTGAAACGTCCCGGAAAGAATTCGTGAAAATCCGGAACGAGCTGCGTCTGGACCAGTTCGGAGTGCAATGCGGCAACTCCGTTGACCGCATGGCTCCCGACGATGCATAGGTTCGCCATTCTGACCAGCCGTTGAGGTCCCTCTTCAATCAACGACATCCTCTCAAGGCGCCCTTCGTCGCCCGGCCAGCGTGCTGAGACTTCACCAAGGAATCGGTGGTTGATCTCATAGATGATTTGCAAATGCCTGGGAAGGACGCGTTCGAACAACTCAACCGACCACTTTTCTAAGGCTTCCGGCATCAGGGTGTGATTCGTGTAACCGCAAACCGCTTGGGTGATCTGCCAAGCTTCTTCCCAGACCAAGTCATGTTCGTCGATGAGAGTGCGCATGAGTTCGGCAACGGTAAGGGCCGGGTGCGTGTCATTGAGCTGGATCGCGGCTTGCGACGCGAGTTGGCGCGGATCGGAATGCCGTGCAAGAAATCTCCGGAAGATGTCTCGGACAGCGCAAGCCACTAAGAAGTATTCCTGAACCAAGCGAAGCTCTTTGCCCGCTGCCACTGCGTCAGATGGATAGAGAACTTTGCTAACGGTCTCAGACTGCATTTTCTGCTCGACAGCGCGCAGATAGTCGCCGCCGTTGAAAATGTCGATGTCAAACTCATCGGAGGCGCGGGCGGAGAAGAGCCGCAGGGAATTAACCGTCAGTCCGTCTTGGCTAACAATCGGGAGATCGTGAGGTACGCCGACAAGCACCCGCCAATCGAGCCACATCGGGTTATATTTGCCGTTGCGATCGGCAGCGTGATCAATCCGGCCGTAAACCGGAATCATGTAGGCCTGATCTAGGTGTTCAATCAGCCAAGGGGAGTGTTCGCTCGCCCAGAAGTCCGGCTTCTCCTTTTGACGTCCGTCTTCGATTTCTTGCCGGAAGAGACCATATTCGTAGTTGATACCGTAGCCACATCCGGGCATGTGCAAACTTGCCAGTGAGTCGAGGTAGCAGGCTGCCAGCCGTCCCAAACCACCGTTTCCGAGCGCCGCATCCGGCTCCACTTCCAGCACGTCGGAGAGCCGAAGACCAAGATCCGCAAAGGCGCTCTCCATCGCCGCGTATACACCGAGGTTGTGAAGATTGTTAGCCAACGACCTGCCTAGGAGGAACTCCATCGATAGATAGTTGACCGCCTTCGCGTTAGCGGCCTGGAATCGCCCAGCCGTCCCTAAGAGACCTTCTACCAGTCTTGGCCGCAATACGCCAGCGGCCGCACGGAACAATTCGTCGGGGGTTGCATTTCTGAGGCTCTTGGCGAACTGGTTCCGAAGTTGCGCCTCAAGTATGGATTTCCAATCCACTGTATTTGTTTCGGGCGTCGCAGTAGTCTCGGTCGTGAGCATGCTATCCAGTGTTCTGAGGGGCCAATTCTTCTCCTACGCTGGGAAAACCCTATGGTGGTTTTCTAGAAACGGGTTCGGAGAAAACTGATCTCGATGTAACAAGATATTGATCTCATTTAGAAAGGGTCGCTTCCGACAAGGTTTACCCACTTGGTCGTTGTCGGGCGGTGTGACTGCGGTCGAGTCCTAACGAGCGAGCGCGATAGGTTAGAGTCCGACGAAACGCGAAGCGCCAAAAATGAGAGCGAGCGTCGTACCCGCTATGACGAATTCACCAATAGCCCCCACCGCCAGCGGTTTCAGGCCCTGCTTTCGTAGTTCGCGTATATTTGTTTGCAAGCCGACCCCTGCAAAGGTCAGCAGAAATGCCCAGCGAGATAGGTTCGCGATGTCGGCGATTTGCGGCTTACTGAAAGCTCCGAGCGTTGCCGCTAAAGAGATCAGGAGAAAGCCGAGTACGAACTTCGGGAACTTCTGCCAAAGAAAAGCGCCCTTGTGCTGTACGAATTCACTCTTGCTTTTGCGCGCCCAGTAGATGGCATACGCAAGAACGACAAAACCGATCGTGGCATTGCGCGCCGTCTTTGCCAGTACCGCAAACTTACCTGCCGCATCCGAATAGAGTGCTCCCGCAGCCACGGCCTCGGCTGTATTATCCACCGCTAGTCCGGCCCAAAGACCGAAGGCGTGATCGGAAAGGCATAAACTATGCCCGATGAGTGGGAACGCGAAAAGACTGAAAGCACCGAGCGCCAGAATTGCGGCGATGGCGTAGGAGGCATCTTCGTCGTCGGCGTCAATGGCTCCTTTTGCCGCGATGATGGCCGAGACACCGCAGATGGAAGAGCCGATTGCCAGCAGCGAGGTCAGCTTTGGTGGTAGCTTCAGCCATTTGCCAAGCAGCGTCATCAACGCGATGGAAAGAGCGAGCTCGATTGCGACGAAGACCAGGCTCAATCCACCGAGTTTCCAAATGTCGCCCAGTAAAAAACGCACACCTAAGAACACAATGCCCAACTTCAGCCAAAATTCATAGGTGCCGACGCCCGCTCGGAAAATGCTCGGAACGCCGACGGTATTCGAGATCAATAGCCCGTAAATAATCGCCCAAAGAACATACTCGATATTTGGCAGCGCGATGTGGTGGGCCTTGCCGTATCTGGCGATTCCTTGCTCGGTCAATTTGCCCAAGTAGCCGATTGCGGCCAAAAGAAAAACACCAGGCAGCAATTTCGGGATTCCGGCAAGGGTCGACCGCGATTGGACGGCGGCTTGGTTGCTAGTGGGGCTCATGATTTCTACGGGCGCTTACCAGGGAATATGCGAAACGACGCCCAGTTTAATGAGAATGGCGGCAAGCAAGGCGACAATCACAGCCCACCAATCGAGCGATAATTTCTGATGGAAAATCATTTGAGATCAATCGATCATATCAGCAACGCTACCGCTTCCTGGCGATTTTGCCAGGCCTCTTCGAGCCATGAAGAATGGCTTCAGTGGCACATGGTGCCTACATTCACCCTGCCAATTAGGGGCTCATTCGAACGCGAAAAAGGTGTCCGAAAAACGTGTCTGACCTGTCTGACCCCTTTTGTTCCGTTTTGAGAAGGTGTCTAAAGGTGTCTGACCCCTTTGTTGCCCCTTTGTTGTTCGTTGAGGAGTTGCTTACCGTCTGCTAACCGAACGTAATGGCATACGCCTGCGCACCGGGATCAAGAAACTCAATCTCAAAAGTACGGTCCACGATGGCGCCATTTTGTCTGATGAGCTGATACAGGCGCTGTCCTGTGATGACGCCCTCGCCTTGAGGATCGGTATCAGTCCCGTGGCTGTTCCCCGGCGGTGCCGCATCGATGGTGATGCGGAAACGGATTGGCTTGCCGTCGGGGGCGGGCCCGAGAACAAGATGCAGATCGCGCGAGTGAAAGCGATAGATGATGCGTCCGTCCTTCTTGTTTAGTACGGCGTATTCGCTTTGAATGGTCCAATCGCCCGCTAATCCCCATTCGTTGATGTCAGGCGTCCCTGGTTTGTAAAGGTGAGGGCGATCTTTGGCGACGCCACCCGGCGAGACGAAATCGTCATCCGAGCGTTTGTAGCCGATGTAGGTTTCCGTTGATTGCATGTCGCGGCCATCGGGAGCAGCCTCCGCGCCCGACGCATTCACCGATACCAGATTCGCGGGCACCGTCGTTTTTCCGCTTTCCGCCAGAAGCTTTTGGATGGCCCGCTCGGTTTCGCCTTTGCCGCTTTCGCCGAAGTGATGATAGGGGAGGTGGCCTTGCGCGTCGATGAGATAGTGGGCCGGCCAATAGTGGTTTTGAAAAGCACGCCAAATGGCGTCGTTGTTATCAATGGCAACGGGATACGCGATCTTAAGAACGGCGACGGCTTGGCGCACGTTCGCCACATTTTTCTCAAAAGCGAATTCAGGCGAATGAACGCCGATGACCACTAGCCCTTGGTCCTTATATTTTTCGGACCAAGCACGGACATATGGGATGGATCGCAAACAGTTGATGCAGGAGTAGGTCCAGAAATCAATTAAAACGACTTTGCCTCTGAGCTGCGCGGATGTGAGCGGCGGCGAGTTCAACCATTCAACGGCGCCTGCCAATGAGGGCATTGTTCCTTCGACGGGAAGATCGCTCGTGGGGGCGCTGGGTTTGTTTTGCAAGGCAGTCTCGGTGGGATGAAGCCGGTTGAGCAATTGCTGTTCGAGCGTTGCCGTGCTCGCGAGTGAGATGCGCGTGAGCAAACCCGTATCGAGACCGAACAAAATGGCGACGACGGCTAGCAAGACGACTGCGCCTAATCCCCGTCTGATCCATTCGCCGGCTCCTAGCGAGCGTTTCATGGCGGCGAAGACGCGGCCGCCGGCGAGCAAAGCAAGCGCCAGCGACGCGGCCGCGCCCACCGCATAAGCCAACAGAAGCAACGACGTTTGTACGTTCGCTCCGTGCAGCGCGGCTCCGGTAAGAATCAATCCTAAAACCGGGCCGGCGCAGGGTGCCCACAACAGTCCGGTTGCCACGCCCAACAAACATGATTGCAGAACCATCGAACGCCCGCCCGAAACCCCCGAGTTGGCCGACGCGGAAATACCAGATCCGAGAGCGACGAGTGGCCTGGTCAGCCGGTCTGAGAGCGCAGGGAACAAGAGCGCCAGACCGAACAAAGCCAGCAGAGCCAGCGCCGCAAAGCGCCCGTAACGATTAGCCTCGACGGCCCATCCGCCGGCGACCGCCGCGAGACTGGCTATGGCCGCAAACGTAAGGGCCATGCTGGCAAGCATTGGCAAGCCATAGCGCAAAAAGGAGCGGTCCGCGGCGGCAAACACAAACGGCAGAACCGGCAGGATGCATGGGCTGACGATGGTCAGAATTCCGCCAAAGAAGGCTAGCAGGAGGAGGATCATCTTGAGAGCGGACGCCCATGATATCGGCACGCTGACCACACTTTCCCAAGCCGAAGGGAAAGCTCAAGCAGCAGATCGTTTTTGCCGCGATCCCGATGCTAAAATTGAGCAATAACGGCGCCCGGTTCACTTAAGGCCAGACCCTGAAAAGCAAGGAGAAATGACAATGAAATTGGTGAAAGCGGCGTTGATTCTTACCCTGTCGTCGATGGCGGCCCGGGCCCAGGTCAACGCGGGCGAACAGCAGCCCGAAGCCAGCTTGCCCTTCAATATGACCTCGATCGCCAGCTTTGAATTGCCTTGGCGGCTGGCCTTCCTGCCCGATGGCCGCATGTTGATCACCGAAAAGGTCGGGCCTGTGTGGCTGGTGACCCAGCAGGGAGAGAAGATCCCGGTCGCCGGTACGCCCCCAGTCTATTGGGAAGGCCAGAACGGCATGCTGGGCATCTTCCTCTCGCCCCACTTCGCCACCGATCAGAGTGTCTATCTCACCTACTGTGAGCCCGGTGACTATGGCTGCGGCCTGGCACTGGCCCGCGCCAAGCTGCACACCACCGCCAACTCGGCTCGACTGGGAGACTTCACTGTGCTGTGGCGCCAGGTGCCCAAGGGCAAAGGTGGCCAGGAAGGCGCGCAGATTGCGTTCTCGCCCGACGGCCAGTATCTATTCCTCACGGTTGGCGACCGCCAGCGCTTCACCCCTGCCCAAGATCCAGACCAGCCCGAAGGCAAAATCCTGCGTCTGACGCTCGATGGCAAACCCGCCTCCGGCAATCCGAACTTCGGCAAAACCGGCGCTGCCACCGTTCCCCTGATCGACCCACCCAGTGACACCGAAGCCGCCAAGACCGCGAAAGTGGTGAGCACTTATACCTTCCCCGGCCCCAACCTGACACCGGCTGAAACCTGGGCCAGCGGNNATAACGGCGTGCCCATTCCCAATCCGGACACGCGGCCCGACTTGGCGAAGCCGGTGATTTATTGGGTTCCGGTGATCGCGCCGGGCAATCTGATGTTCTACACCGGCACCCAGACCTTCCCGCAATGGAACGGCAACGGCTTCATCAGCGGCTTGGCGAGCAAGTCGCTCAACCGCATCATCTTTGACGGGCATGGCGGTGCCAAAACCGCCGAGCGTTGGGATGTGGGCCGCCGCGTCCGCGACGTGGAAGAAGGTCCCGATGGCTCGCTGTGGATACTCGAAGACGCCAATCCCGGCGCCCTGATCCATGTAACACCTAAAGAGACCACTTCGCGTTAGGCAGACAAGACTAACGATGCCTGTTGCCAACGTTCGACGCCTTTGTTTTTGGGTTTCTGTAATAGCAGGTTTTGCGCAAGTCGTATTGGCTGCTGATATTTTGATTGCTGACGAGAAATCACAGCCGGAAAGCCTAACCGTGTCGCCGGGCGGCGTACTGATCGTCGGCAGCGCCAGCACACCGTTTGTCTACAAGGTGAGCGCCGGGGCATCTAGCGCTGAGAAGTTTGTTGACGCCAGTGCCGAAGGCCCCGGGACATTTTTCTTCGGCATGCTGGCGGATGCCTCCAGCAACACATTGTGGACCTGTCAACTGACTCCCGTGCCCAACACAAAGCCGGTGCAGCGGCACACCGCATTGCGAAGCCTCGATCTTTCCACTGGCGCAGCCAAGATCCGTTGGAACTTGCCCGGTGACAACAATATGTGCAACGATTTTGCGATCGGCCCGGATAAGGCCCTATATATATCCGACACCGTCAACAGCAAAATCTACAAGCTCCCGGCGGGCGCGTCAACGGCGGAACTGTTCCTGGAGCATCGGGCGCTTTACGGCATAGACGGCATCACCTTTCTGAATGGCACGCTCTACGTGAACAACGTCTTTTCGAACAATCTCTACCGCATCCCACTCGACGCCAATGGCAAAGCCGGGGAGCCTGTCGATATTTGGATGGATCAGCCCATAAAAGGTCCTGATGGCATGCGCGCAGCGAACGGCAAGCTCCTCGTCGCGGAAAACGGCAGCGGCAAGATTTCTGTAATTACTGTCAATGGAGATAAGGCGAGCGTCACAGTGATTAAGGAAGGTCTGAAAACACCAACCGCGGTCGAGCCCGCGGGCGATACGATTTGGATCGCGGAGCGCGGCGCGGGCAAGGCCGTTTCGATCCCGATGCCCAACTAACTCCAGCTCCGATCGCAAACGGTCGACTTGCGGTCAGAATAGCAGCGTTAGCTTTCTCGCCTCGGTTTGCAAAACGGACGTTTCGGCGAGAGCGATTCCTTCTTGCAGAATCTCAGCGCGAAACAGTCGGAGGTCGTCCGCGTTCATGGCGAGGACGTGAATCGTCACGCGGCCTATCGGCGTCAGCCCTAAGAGCCAGGCTTCATCGAATCGGAAGTGATCCGTCCAAAGATCGGTTCGGGGATGAAACAATCGGGCGATCTCCCCGGAAGCCGGATCAAGCCCCGCGATGTTCGGGCCTTTAAACCGACTGCAATGGAAGGACTGTAGTGCGGATACGGGATCCTACAGTACTCGCAACGATGGCCTGCTCTCTGCCAGATCTGTTGAACCAGGAGTTGGTTCACTGATGGGGCGCGGCGGGAACCTCGGATTTCAGAAGTCGCCGCGCTTTGGACTGCAGGATCGAGAGAAGGCTCCCGACGTGCAGATAGCTGTCAAGTTCCGCCGCTTCCTCCGGCGTCAGATTTCCCTCCCTTGCGCGTTCGGCCAGCACGTTCATCCGGTCCCTGTCGCTTGGGTCAAAATCGATCGAGAGCAAATACTCCGCCACATCCCGGCTCATGCTGTCTCTTGCTTGCATGAGACACCCGAGAATGGCAGCTTCGGTATTGGGGATAACGACTTGCGAGCTCATCGCTGGCTCCTGCCCCTGATAGCCGTCTCAATTAGCGAGTTTCGTTCTCCCAGCCGGTCGTCTCACGCGAACTGCCGGGAGCGGCCATTGGGAGGGCGAACCCTTCCTTTTGCGCACAGGGCCGTCTTGCTACCAATGTCGTCGAGTCCTTGCACCAAAACTGCAAAAAATACCGACAGTTTCGGGCTGGTTCGCTGCTTTTATCTGTAACTCTGAGGAAGATTGGAGCCGGCAGAGGGATTTGAACCCCCGACCCTCTGATTACAAATCAGATGCTCTACCAACTGAGCTATGCCGGCACAGGCGAAAAGATGCCAATTAAATTGTAGCGAATCCTCACTTCTGGACGGTCAAATAATCAGGCAAACTCTCGGCGGCGTGGCCGATCGCCCGAGCTAGGCTCAGCTTGGCGAGATTGTGGGCGAACAAGGCGGTAATGTAATCGAGATCGGACGAGGCCACGCTTTCCTGTGCTTGAACCACCTCCACCGAATCGCTGACGCCGGCGTCGTATTTTTGCTGCGTAAGGCCAAGTGTGTCGCGCGCGAGCTTTTGATTGGCGCGCGAGAGTTCCACTTGGCTGGAGGCGGCTTCGAGATCGAGAAAAGCGTTGCGCACGTCGCTTTCAATTTTTCCTTTCGTGTCTTCCAATTCGGCGCGGCGCTGGATCAATGCGGCGTCGGCTTGTTCGATATCCCCTTCTGTTTTGCCGCCCTGCCAGATCGGTATACGCAGCGTGCCGACAAACGTGAACGTGCCGTGGGACTGCGATGGATTTACACCAATAGCTCCGTAATCGGCGGAGAGCGCCAGCGAAGGAAGACGTTCGGCGCGCGCGGCGCTGTGGGCGCTCTCCGCCGCTCGGAGTTGCGCCTCCGCCGCTTTCAAATCTGCCCGCATGCCAAACGCCTTGGCGAGTGCTTCGTCCACTGTGGCGGAGGGCGCTGGCGAGAAAGCTATCTCATCCGTCAGTTCGTAGTGTTCATTCGGTGCAATGCCGGCAATGCGGGCGAGGTTGATTTTTTGTTTGGCGAAATCGTTTTCCAGCGTCGCCAAGCGCTGCCGCTGGGTCTGCTGTTGCACGAGGTTCGTGCTCACGTCGATTTGCGCCACCAGACCGCTTTGATGGCGTTCTTGCGTCTGCTTGAGTAAAGCCGTGGCGGTCTCGAGTTGAGCTTTGGCTGATTCCACGCGCGCTCGCGCTGCAATGGCTTGCAGGTAAGCACCGCCAGTGGCGAGCACAATTAAATCACGCGCATCTTGCACGGATTGCTCATTCGCCCGAACAATTTCGCGCGAGGCGCGGTAGTTGTTGATAGCGGTCATATCCGCCACGGATTGAGTGAGAGTGGCGCGCAAATCGAAATAGTTGAACGGACCGATGATGGTTGGAAAGCTAAATCCTCTAATCGGTAGATTGATGCGCAAACCCTCGGCAATCAGATCGGTTTGTTGAACGTTTTCGCGCAAGGCCGCGTTGAGATTCGGCATCAATGCGCTCCGTGACACGCGGGCTTGACCTCTGGCCTGTTGTACGGCAGTGGCCATGCCCACTCCGCCCAAATTGTATGCCAGAGCGCGCTGCACGGCATCGTGCAATGAGAGCTTGCCGGAGAACGGTTCACCACCCGGGCGGCTTCCCGTGTAAGGGCCTTGCACGGAGATATCGGTATTGAGTGCGTTCACGCTCGAGGTTGTGCCGGGTATTGCCGTCTGCGAAGGAGTGACCGAGCCGGATTGGCCGTTGCGGCCGGAAAGAGGCAATGTGAGGGCGGGCGTTCCGCTGCTTTGCGCGAAAAGCATATGGGCGGAGCACGCCGCCGTCAATACGAAGAAAACGGTTTTTGTCATTTCTTTATCCGAGTTGTTTGCGGAAGCGCCATACGCTAAGCGACAGCAGCACGACAGTGAAAAGAGCGAGCACCAAAAAATTTGGCCACAGGGTTTCAATGCCACTGCCTTTGATAAGCACGCCGCGTGTGATGACGCTAAAGTGTCGAATGGGATTGAGTAGCGTAATGGGCTGCATCCAGGCCGGCATCGCCTCAATCGGAGTCAAGGCGCCCGACAGTGACGACATCGGCGGATTGACAAAGAAGCTGGTGAGCATGGATTGTTGAGCGGTTTTGGTGAATGTGGCAATGAAGGTGCCAATGCCGATTCCGCAGAGCACGCACAAGGCCGCGCCAATGTAAACCAACAGTAGATTGCCGCGGAACGGAGTATGGAAAGCGAATTTGATCATCAACAGCGCAAAAACGATCATGACGTTGAGCAGCAGGAAGAGAGGCGAGATCTTGGCGAAAACGATTTCAGCGGTGCTAGCCGGCGTCATCAAAAGCTGCTCCACCGTGCCGCGTTCGCGCTCTTTCACCATGGCGGTAGCGGAAATCAGCGATGAATTCAAAATCAACAACAGACCAAACACACCCGTGACGATGTACCAGGAACTCACCAAGCCGGGGTTGAACATAAAAGCGGATGTGAGTTGAACGGTACCGCGGCGGTCAAGCTCATTTGAACCGACACGGGCAAATTGTGCGTGAATGCCCCCGGTACTCAGAAGGTTGCGGTTATACATCTGAATGATTCCTTCCGCGTAGCCTTGGCCAATGGCGGCAGTATTCGCATTGGTGGCGTTCAGCAGAACTTGAATCGATGTTTGGCGGCCGCGTTGCAGATTCCGGGCGAAGTCGTAAGGGATCACAATCCCCGCGTCGAGATCGCCCCGCGAAATGGCAGCGCTCATTTCATTCAAAGACAAGTAAACGCCGCCCAATGCAAAGCTCTTACTTTCCGTCATCGTAGAAGCCAGTTCGCGGCTTTCGGGCGTGCGGCTATCGTCAATCACGCCGAGCTTCAGGTTAGACACGGTGGAGTTCAAGGCGAAGCCGAACAATAGTAATTGGAGCGTGGGCGGTATGATCAGCGAAATCGCCAGGCGACGGTCGCGGCGGATCTGGTTAAACTCCTTCATAATGAGGGCGCCCAGACGCCCAGTAAAATTCTGTTGATGCAATTCTTCCATGACCGTTATGCCTTCAGTTGCATGCGGCGCATATTGCGCCATGCCAGTAGATAGAAAACTGAGCCGATGACGCCAATCATCAGCACGGAAAACCAATTTGCCGACCAGCCGCCGCCTTTGAGCAGCGCGTCACGGACAATCTCGATGTAATAGCGGCCCCAAACGATATTTGAAATCCAACGCAGACTACCGGGAATGTTTGCCACTGGAAAGATGAGACCGGAGAGCAGAAAGACCAGCAGAAATCCACCTAAGGCGACCGCTTGAATCGCTGCCGCTTGATTGGGAATCGCCGCTCCAATGAGAGTGCCGAATGTGGCGACAACAAAAGCGTAAAGCACGGTTGCTACAAAGAACGGAGTTGGATCGCCGGCCAGATGAAGGCCAAAGTAGGTGAACAGCGCGACGGAATTAAGACACCACTCACCCAGTGCAATGACCATAAACGCGAAGATTTTGCCCAAGAGAAACTCGTGCGCGGAAATGTTTGAAACATAGACTTGTAAAATTGTCTTCTCTTCGCCTTCTTTGGACATAGCGAGCGCGGCCAGCAGTGGAGGAAACATGGAAAGGCCAAGCACGAAAATGCCGGGGCCGTAAAACTTCTTCGAAACACGGCCAGGATTGAACCAAAGGCGGACTTCCGCCTTGATCGGGTCAACGCGCGTGGCTCCGGAGGTACGAGCAGTGTACGCGCGAATAATTTGTCCCGCGTAGCCTTGCACAAGCTTCGCGGTGTTGGAATCCGTGCCATCCACCAGCATTTGCACGTTGCTATTCGTGCCGCGCGCGAGATCTCGGCCAAAATGTTCGGGAATGATGAGAGCGGCACGCGCCCGGCTGTCGCGCAGCGCCTCTTCCGGCTGCCGGTCAGACGGCCAAGCAACCACGTGAAAGGTTTCTGAAGCGCGAAACGAATCTATAAAATCGTGTGATGTTTCCGAATCATCCAGGTCTTGAACGACGATCCCCATGTGGCTCACGGTAAGCGAGGTGGAGGTGCCCAGCAACATGAGCAGGATGAGGGGCAATAGGAGGGCAAGGGTCAGTGCCAGCCGGTCACGCGTGATCTGCTTCAGTTCTTTACGGGTTTGAGCAAAAATCCTGCGCATGCGCTAATCCTCCACCGCGAATTTACCGCTCAGGCGGGCTTTTTCAACTACGGTGATAAAGACATCTTCGAGAGAAAAAGTGCCTTCTCGCGCGCTCACGACGGAAACGCCAGCCGCCTTCAACTTTTCTGTCGTTGCGCGTATGCCCGTCGCGACATCGTCTTCGGTAATCACATGCAGGCGATCGCCAAACAGCGAAACACGCCAGCGGTCACCCTGCGCCTTGAGCAAGTCTGTGGCCTTCTGCGGTTGATCGACCACGAACTCCAAGAGATGGCCCGTCTGCCGAGCCTTGACGCCGGTGGGTGTCCCCTCCGCGACCACTTCGCCCGCTACCATGAACCCGAGGCGGTTGCATTGTTCGGCTTCTTCCAGATAGTGAGTGGTGACGAGGATAGCTGTGCCGGCGTCCGCCAGGCGATTGATCATGCGCCAGAAAGCGCGCCGCGCGAGCGGATCCACGCCGGATGTTGGCTCGTCGAGAAATAACACGCTTGGCTCATGCATGATGGCTGAACCGAAGGCCACGCGCTGCTTCCAGCCACCCGGCAAGCTTCCCGTGATCTGATCAAGCTTGCCTTCCAAACCCGAGAACGCCAGCACCCAGCGCTTTTTATCTTCGCGCTCATGTTCGGGCACGCCATAAACCCCGGCGTAGAAATCGAGGTTCTCGCCAACAGTCAAGTCATCGTACAGCGAAAATTTTTGCGACATGTAACCGATACGGCTACGCACTGCGGGGGAACGAAGGTCACCGCTTTCGCCCGCCAGGCGCATGTCGCCGCTCGTGGGTTCGAGCAAGCCGCAAAGCATTTTGATGGTGGTGGTCTTGCCGGCGCCGTTGGCGCCGAGCAGCCCGTAAATTTCACCGTATTGCACCTCCAAACTAACGTCCTTTACAGCGGTAAAAGAACCGAAGCGCTTGGTGAGTTTGGTGGCGCCAATGGCGACTTTGCCAAGTAGGTCGCGATGAGGATGCCGGCCGGGGAAGGGAGGCGATTTCACTTCTTGCCCCATGGCGCGCAAGGTGGCGACGAAAGTATTTTCGAGAGTGGGTTCGTCTGCGGCTATTTTCTCGAAAGAGATCCCGGCCGATCGCAAAGTGGCTTCAATGACGGCACGGCCTTTATCGGGATCGGGCGTCATGACATCAAGGCGGTCGCCAAAGCGCTGAACATCGGTAATGATGTTTTTGCGATCGACTTCGCCTGCCAGAAGCTCCTCTGCTTTGCCCAGATTGGGCGCGCGCACTTCCAGCCGGGTGGCCCGTAGATTGTGGCGCAATTCTTTGGGCGTCCCTAATTCGCGGATTTCACCCAGGTGCATGAGTGCCACGCGGTGGCAACGCTCGGCCTCGTCCAAGTAGGGAGTGGCGACGAGGATCGTAAGGCCATCGGCGGAGAGATGAGCCAGGGTATCCCAGAATTCGCGTCGCGAGACGGGATCGACACCCGTGGTGGGTTCGTCGAGCAGCAGAATGTGCGGTTGCGCCACCAAGGCGCAGGCGAGCGACAGTTTCTGTTTCATGCCTCCGCTCAATTTGCCGGCTAGACGATTTTTGAAACGGTCCATGTCGAACATCGCCAGATAGCGGTTGCCGCGCGCTTCGATTTCCGCGCGGGAAACGCGCCGCAGGTCGCCGATGTATTGGATGTTTTCCGCCACGCTCAAATCGGGATACAGGCTGAACGATTGTGTTAAGTAGCCGGTTTCAGCGCGCGCCTTACGGGCAGATTGCCCAAACACCTCGGCACTGCCTGAAGTGGCTTCCATCACGCCTCCCAGAATTTGGAAGGTGGTGGTTTTGCCTGCGCCGTCGGGTCCAATCAAACCGAAGATTTCGCCGGAAGCAACGCTCAGATCGATCCCGCGCACGGCTTCAATCTTGCCGTAGCGTTTGCGAAGTTGGCGGACGGAAATCGCTGGCGAGGTTTCGGGGCCCCGCGAGGTCTTGGCGCTCGCGGGCGAATCGGCAACAATCATTGGTGCGTGCTCCGGGCGGGCCATTGATCGCCGGCTACCAGAATTTCGCCATCCGCCGGCATGCCTGGTTTTGCGAAGCCGAACGAGCCTTTCAAGCGCAGTTTGACGCCCACCACTTGCTTCACTCGGTCGTCCCGGAAGTAGGTGTTTTCGGGAGTGAAAGTGGCTTCCGGATCGATGCGCAACACTTCCGCATCGACAGGTTTGGTGGGATTGGAATCCAGATAAACGCGTGCAGGCTGGCCGATTTTCACTTTGCCGATTTGACCTTCTGGAATGTAGCCGCGCAGATAAACCCTGGTGAGATCCAGCAGCGTGACGATGGCGGTGCCGGCCTGCAAATATTCGCCGGGCTCGGCGCTTCGGGTAATGACGGTTCCATCAAACGGGGCGCGAACAGTAAGATCCCCGCGATTGGATTCCGCTTCGGCCAGTTGCGCCTGACTACGGGCGGCATCGGCACGCGCGTTGGCGATAGCGGATTCCTGTTGAAGGAGCTGCTTGCGAATGGCGCTCGATTGCGCGTTGTGAATGCCTGGATTGGCCAGATTCGCTTTGGCAATGTTCAGCGCGCCACGCGCGCTTTCCACTTTGCGCTCAGACGCATCGACAACCGCTTGCTGGCTGGCGGCGGTGGTCTCAGCTTGCTTGCCTTGCCGTTCCGAAACCGCGCCGCTTTTTGCCAGCCTGGTATAAGCATCTCTATCGAAGAGTGCCAGTTGCAGCGAGGCGCGCTGTTGCGCGAGGTCGGCTTCCGCGGCGGACAACTCGGCCTCTGCTTGATTCACCCGGCCGCCCGCGTCAATCGTCGCTTGACCGCTTTCCAATTGGGTTTGCGAGAGTTGCTCGTTCAAAACCGCAATCTGAGCTTGCGCGGAGCGCAGTTGCGCTTCCGATTGCAGGGCAGCTGCTCGCGCCTGATCCTCGCGTTCGCGCACTTGCTGATCGTCGAGAACGGCGATGGTGTCGCCCGCCTTAACGGTGTCGCCCTCGCGGAATCGGATGTCCATGATGCGTCCGCTGGTCTTGGCCGAGATGGCGGAATCGTCGCCTTCGATGCGGCCACTGAGTGCGACGATGCTATCCGGCAGTGCGGAATGGGAGAAGAACAACTTCCAAACGCCAAAGCCCACCAGCAGGAGGAGCAATGGAATGAGAATGCGCGGCAGGACGCGTTTCTTGGGAGTTGCGGCGTCCCCCGGCGGCGTTTGAGTAGGTGCGGAAGTGGGTTCAGTGGCAGTCATTTTGACTTCTCTTTTCGTTTGGATTGCCGTGCCAGAGCACGCAGGTTACGCAACGTGAAATCGGAGATGTGATTCGCCACCAGTTCCCGGTCTTTGAGCTGGTTCAACTTCAAATCGGGCCAGAGAATCGCAATCACGGGGTATCCGTGCACATAATGCACTGCTTGGCCTATAACGCTGTGGGCGCAAAGACGGGTGGTTGGGTGATCTGTTGACAAATGTAGAATCTCCCCGATGATGCCGCGCAGTTGGTCGTAGCGCGGCCGCAGCACTTCGTTGATGACGTGGCCCAGCGCGGGTGTCGGCTGCGCCATTTCGTGAGCCATGATGCGAAAGTTCCAACCCGGACGGTCGTCGCCATACATGCGGCGGAGTATGCCTGCAATGAAATGACGAAGGGCTTCTTCGGGAGTTTTAGCCGTTGTCACGGCCTCTTGCACGATTGCGCCTTGATTGGCGGAAATGGATTCGCGGAGAACTTCCGTATACAGACCCAGTTTGTCGCGGAAGTGGTAATTGACGGCGGCAACATTCGCGCCCGCGCGCTGGCAGATTTCGCGAACGGTGGCGGATTGAAAACCGGATTCGGCGAAGACCTCGCCCGCGGCGGAAATAAGTTTGGCGCGGGTTGGATCGGGGTCGGATTGCGGTGGTAGGGTTTTTTTCAAAGCAGCGCCCGGCATAAAACACAAGTTTAAAACGGTTGTTTGATAGATGTCAAGGGCTTACTCGACCACCGGACTCGTGGCGATCCTTCGCCTTCTAGCTTCTATATTCTTAGCTCCTATATTCCAGCCCGGGGCCGAGGCTAAGCTGACCAGTGCCCTGACCAGCCTTGACGAGTTCTCAACTGTTTGAGGTTCAGACCAATTTCGTCTTCTTGATTGGTAGCTCGCGAACGCGTTTCCCCGTGGCGGCGAAAATCGCATTGCAAATGGCTGGAGCCATCGGTGGCACGCCCGGTTCACCCGCGCCCGTAGGCAGAGCGCCGCCGCCACCCACCAAATGTACGTGAGTTTGATACGGCGCTTCATTGATCCGCGCCACGGGGTAGTTGTGGAAGTTGCTCTGCACCACACGTCCGTCGGCAGCGGTAATCTCGCCCATCATTGCGATCGTGGCGCCCATCACAGCCGCGCCTTCAAATTGCGCTTTCACACGGTCGGGATGGATTACAGTCCCGCAATCCACCGCCACATGAACATTCGGAATACGCAGTTTGCCGCTTTGATCCACTTCCACTTCCACCACAGTGGCTACGTAAGTAAGAAAGCTGCGATGCGCGGCGAAACCCCAGGCATGGCCGGCAGCAGGTTTCTTGTTCCCCCAGCCCGATTTCTCCGCCACTGTTTCCACCACGTTTCGTAAACGGCCAGTGTCTACCGGATACTGCGCCACCGGTTTGCCGTAGTTTTCATAATTCGCTTTCTGTGCGGCGAGATCCAACTTGCGCGGTTCTCCCAAAGTAGCCAGCCAGAATTCAATTGGATCTTTGCCGGCCGCGTGCGCCAGTTCGTCAATAAATGACTGAATGCCGTAGGCATGCCAAACATTAGAAACCGAACGGAGCCAGCCGATCCGGAGATGCGGTTCTGCCGGACCATTCTCTGCGCGCAGGTTCGGAATATCGAACGGCAGATCGAGGAAACCTAAACTCAATTCCCCGCCTCCATACCGTGCGCTCTCGTTGAAGGTAGAGTCAATGGGAGGAAAAACGGTTCTTTGCAACCATGCCACGGGTTTGCCCGCCGCATCGAGTCCGGCTTTGAAATACATCGCCGAGGTCGCATGATAATAATCGAAGTGAATGTCCTCTTCGCGCGTCCAACTGATCTTGACCGGCTTGCCCACCTTCTTCGAAAGCAGCGCGGCTTCCGCCACATAGTCCGGTTTTGATTTGCGTCCGAAAGCACCTCCCAGCAGAGTGACATGGCAGATCACATCTTCCGGTTTGATTCCCAGCGCCTTTGAAACAGTGCCTTGCACTTCCTGTGGATTCTGGGTGGCCGCCCAGATTTCGACCTTGCCGTCTTTGAATTCGGCTAAAGCGGCCGGCGGCTCCATGGGCGCGTGCGCCAGCAAGGGCGTGTAGTAGTTTGCTTCAATCACTTTGCTCGCCCTGGTGAACGCGGCATCCACGTCGCCCGCGGTGCGCACTACTTGTTGTGGCTTGTTGGCGGTTTGAATGAGTGACCTTTTATAAGACTCCGAGTCGAAAATGGCATGTGGCCCCGACTCCCACTCAATCTTGAGCTTCTTGCGGCCTTGCGACGCCGCCCATGTGTTATCGGCAATCACCGCCACTCCTCCCAAAGCCTGGAACCCATAGGGAGGTTTCGCACCATCCAGCACTACCGTCTGCTGCACGCCCATTACTTTCTTGGCGGCGGCATCGTCGAAGCTCTTGAGTTTTCCTCCCAAAACGGGAGGCCGTTCAATCGACGCGTACACCATGCCCGGTCGATGCGCATCAAAGCCGTAAATCCCATGACCTGTGCAAATGTCTTTCAGATCGACGATCGGAACACCTTTGCCGATATATTTGAACTCAGCGGGCGTCTTCAAACGCAGCTCTTCCTTGTGCGGCAACGATTGCTTAGCTGCCGCGGAAGCGAGTTCTCCGTAGCCCAGCTTCTTACCGCTGGCCGTGTGAACCACAAAGTGATCGTCGCCCTTGCAGTCAGCGGGTGCAACATTCCACTGCGCCGCGGCCGCCCGTTCCAACATCAAGCGCGCGCTGGCGCCGGCCTGCCGCATGATGTCGTAGAAATCGCGGATGGATTCCGAACCATCGGTATCTTGCGAACCATATTTAGCGTCTCCGAGCGCCTGTTCCACGCGCACATTCTTCCAATCCGCACCCAGTTCGTCGGCCACCACCATGGGTAACGCCGTGCGAATACCAGTGCCCATCTCCGACCGATGCGTCACAATCGTCACTGTGCCATCGGTATCGATCCCGATCCACATACTCGGAGAGAAGGCAGCTTTGGAGACGTCACGGGCGTCACTCACTTCCGGGTTGGCGCTGACGGCGAACACCAGCGCCCCGGCGGAAAAGAGACCACCCAAAAAGTCTCTACGCGTTGCGAGTTCCAAGCGTCTCATGCTTTCACCTCTTCCGCCGCATCCTTTATGGCTTGCCTGATCCGTTGATAGGTCCCACAGCGGCAGATATTGCCCTGCATGAACGAATCAATCTCGGCGTCCGTTGGGTGGGGCGTCGTCTTGAGCAGCGCCGCTGCCTGCATGATCTGTCCGCTTTGGCAATAGCCGCATTGCGGAACGTTGGCCGCTGTCCACGCTTTCTGCACCGCGTGATCGCCGTTCGCGCTCAACCCTTCAATGGTGGTGATACTCTTGCCTTGCGCGTTTTTCATCGGCGTCGAGCAACTGCGCTGCGCCTCGCCGTTGAGGTGAACCGTGCAGGCGCCGCACAACCCTTCCCCGCAGCCGAATTTCGAACCCGTGAGCTGCAAAGTGTCGCGCAAATACCACAGCAGCGGCATCTCCGGGTCGCCGGTGTACTCTCTTGCCGTACCGTTCACTTTGAGACGGATCATTTCGAAACTCCTTTAAGTAGTTTATAGGCTAGAGAACATTTTACAGGAATCCCAAGCGCTCATTAGTGCGAAGCCCAAACGGCTCTCATGCCGACCTATCCTAACTAAGGCTATACTGTAGGCATCTATTGTAATGTCGAAGCGATTTTCGCTGCTCGCGTTTACGGTTGCCCTTTTTCCCGCTTTTGCTTTTGGTGCCAAGCCAATCGCCACCGCTCCCAGAGTGATCGCCACCATTACCAGTGCCGAGCCTTTCTTGCTGGACGGCTACATCATAAACACACCGGGCGTCACTTCATACCCGTTGGTAGTGGGCGATACTGTGTCGACGAAAAGCGGTGCGGCCGTGCTCGTGTTTCGTGAAGGCAGCAGATTAAAGCTGGTGGTAAATTCTTCTGTTCACATCACCGGCGCTGATTCGAAAACAAAAATCATTTTGCTGGGCGGCGCACTGGATTATAAGCTTGTAGCTGGCTCCGTTCTTTCCGTGACGAACTTGGATACCGAACAGAAACTGGCGGCCAAGCAAGCTGCGACGCCGGCTCATCTCAATGCTCTACTTGCCAGCAACCAGCAAACCCCCGCTACCCCGCCGACCCCAGATACAAGCGACGATATCAGCAAAAAGAAGAAGGCTGCGGCTGCTGATGCCGATGACAGCAGCACCGGTACAACCACGCAGACACCTTCGACTACGCCAGATAGCACGAATCCTCCCGCCTCACGCGACCAAGGCAGCGCTAGCGGCGCAGCCACACCCAAATCTCAGGGGTTGTTTACGAATCCTAAATTTCTGATTCCTGCGGCCGGCATCCATGCTGCGGGTTCGGCCGCTGGAACATTGACTCTGCCCCCAGTGAGCAGGCATTTGTAATTGCGTTTGGGGAAACAAATTCTCGATTCCCGCCGTCGAACAACCATGCCATTTTTGCGTTGGGGTATTCTCTCCACTCTTCTAGTCACAAGTTCGGCATTCAGCCAACAATTAAGTTTTGGCGTCCTGGGAGGCGTGCCGCTGACTAGTGCGGTGATCGTCAACCCGAGCGGTTTTACTTTCGATTCCGCCCGCAAAGGCATGGTTGGCGGTTTGGTAGAAGTTAGTCTTCCGTTCGGCCTCTCCGTCGAAGGTGACGTTTTGTTTCACCCCCTAAATCTCGAAGTCGGAGCAAATCCTCCGCCTCCGTTCACTGCGATCACCGTTTATGACTATAAGGTGTTCGAGTTCCCAGTCCTCGCAAAGGCCCGGCTTACCAGCGGTTTGCTTCGCCCCTTCGTGGAGGGCGGTCCTACCTTTCGCGGAAGCCCCGACACCCTGAACATTTCGCATTTTGGAGTCACTGTGGGTTTCGGCGTCGAGCTAGGAAAAAGGAGATTGCTGCGAGTTTCACCGGAAGTTCGTTACACGCGCTGGGGCTCAGACAACCTGATCACCGCAAACGGCGTATCGGGCGAGCAGTTGAATCAAGTGGCTCTCTTGCTGGGAGTCTCATTTTGAGAGTTTTGCCTTAGGCCCGAAACCCATTCTGCTGCAGCAGTTTTGCAATCAAGCCGGTCCATCCCGTCTGATGACTCGCGCCTAAACCCTTGCCGGTGTCGCCGTTGAAAAATTCGTAGAACAGCGAATAATTGCTGAAATTCGGATCTTCCTGCAACATTTTGCTATCGCCATGCACCGGCCTCCGTCCCGTTCCGTCCGGCAGGAAAATTTGCGCCAACCTCACAGACAACATCTGCGCCGCTTGCCGCGAACTCATCCGCTGGCCTGACCCGGTCGGAAACTCCACTGTCAGCGAATCTCCGTAATAGTGATCCAGTCGCTGTAGCGCTTCAATGATCAGATAGTTCATGGGAAACCAAATCGGCCCGCGCCAGTTGGAATTGCCGCCGAAAGTGCCTGACGCCGATTCCGCCGGCTCATAGGCGACGCGGAAATTTGAACCATTCAGATGCAGTTCGTAAGGATGCTGCGCATGGTATCGCGAAACGGAACGAATCCCATACGGCGACAAGAATTCTGTTTCATCGAACAGCCGCTGCAGAATCCGCTCCATACGGCCCCGGTTCACCACTGACAAAAGGCGCCGCTCCTCCAGGCCGCCTTCTGTCATCGACGCCAAGCTTTCCGTCAAGTCGTGGCGATTCTCGATAAACCACTGCATACGCTTTTTGAAACCCGGATGCCGGTCGATACTCTGCTGCTCCAGCGTGTCTGTGGCAAACAGAGGCACTAAACCCACCAGCGAACGTACGTGCAGCAGCGTATGCTGCCCATCGGCCAAACGCAAACGGTCGTAATAGAAACCGTCTTCTTCGTCCCACAGGCCGCTCCCCTCGTGGTGATTGATCGCGTCTGAGATATAAAGGAAATGTTCGAAGAACTTGCTGGCTATGTCTTCATAGCATGGATTCAAAAACGCCAACTGCAAGGCAATTTTCAGCATGTTCAGGCAATACATGCCCATCCATGCCGAGCCGTCCGATTGTTCAAGTGTCCAGCCGCTGGGCAGCGGTGCGCTTCGATCGAAGATGCCGATGTTGTCGAGGCCCAGAAAACCGCCCTCGAAGATATTGGCCCCTTCCGAATCTTTACGGTTCACCCACCAGGTAAAGTTCATCAAGAGCTTGTGAAAGACGCGCTCCAGAAAATCATGATCGGGCCGCCCCTTCAAACGTTGATCGATCTTGAACACGCGCCAAGCGGCCCAGGCATGCACCGGTGGATTGACATCGCCCAAAGCCCATTCATAGGCCGGAAGCTGCCCGTTCGGATGCATGTACCATTCGCGCACGAACAGCGAAAGCTGAGCCTTCGCAAACTCCGGATCTGCGGGCGCCATCGCCACCGCGTGAAATGCCAAATCCCAAGCCGCATACCACGGATACTCCCATTTGTCGGGCATTGAGATCACGTCTTCGTTGAACAGATGACGCCAACCCGCGTTACGCCCTTCCAGCCGCTGCTCCGGCGGCTTCGGCATATTTGGATCGCCGTTCAGCCAGTCTTCAATTACGAAGTGATAAAACTGTTTGCTCCAGAACAAGCCGGCAAAGGCTTGCCTCTGCACATGGCGCGGCTCTTCGCTCAAGCCTTCACTAAAGCCATCGTAAAACTCCACGCATTCCCGAATGCGGTCGTCGAAGATGCAGTCCCGGTCTGTGTCCGGTAAATCCACGGAACCATCGCGCGCCAGCCGAAAATGCAAGACCACCTGATTTTGACCTTCAATCGACAGCTGGTAGACCGCGCACGCCTTTGTGCCCTCTGGCTGCGGATTTACGGCATCTTTCTTGCCGTGAATCAGGTATTCGTGAAAAGCGTCTTTGTAGAAATGGCCGTCACCGCGCAAACCGAAAATTCGTTCAGTATTCGTTTCGTTTTCGGTAAACAGCATTTCGGGCGTGCCGTCGCACACCAGCGTGAAATTCCCAAGGTCGCGATGCACTGCCGAGATTGCGTTGGCGCCCGACTTCGATAAACGCGGCCTCGCTTCCGGCGGCGTGTTCTTCCACGACCATGTGTTACGAAACCAAAGCGTGGGCAGAAGCGTGAGGTCTGCCTTGTCTGGTCCACGATTCACGATGCGAAGGCGAATCAGAATATCGTCAACGTCGTTCTTGGCGTACTCGGCAAAAATATCGAAGTAACGGCGTTCGTTAAAGATTCCGGTATCTTCCAATTCATATTCGGGATCGAGCCGCGTGCGGCGCCGTGTTTCCGCCAGCAACTGCTCATACGGATAGGCCCCGTGCGGATACTTGTAGAGGCCTTTCAGATACGAGTTCGTTGGCGTTGCCTCCAGATAATAGTAAAGCTCCTTTACATCTTCGCCATGGTTGCCTTCGTGGCCGGTGAGCCCGAAAAGCCTCTCTTTTAGAATCGGATCCTTACCATTCCAGAACGCGAGCGCAAAGCATAAATTTTGATGGTTATCGCAGAGGCCCAGGATGCCATCTTCGGTCCAGCGATACGCCCGCGAACGTGCGGCATCGTGCGGAAAATACTCCCAGGCTGTGCCGTCGGCACTATAGTCTTCACGAACAGTGCCCCATGCGCGTTCCGCCAGGTAAGAGCCCCAGCGTTTCCAGTGGTTGGTGCGTTCTTCTGCCTGCTTGAGGCGGAGTTGCTCCGGAAGTAGCGGCATTTAAAGGGTCTCAGATCTTAAGGTAACCGATGGGATTGTGGAAGGTTCGCGACCGGTCACACCGTTTTCAAATTTTCTTGCACCCTCTAACTCGCTAATAACAAAACACCTGACCATTTCTATCTCTTCTCGCCTGAACTCGCTCCGAGATAACCTCAATCCAAGCGGACCTAAATACTTTCGAGGTAGGCGCCCATTCTTTCTCGCCGCAAGGTGTTCGAAGCGTCGGCCCACGGTTGTTTGAAAACCTAATATCGCAGGCCTTCCGCATTGGGGCGGCCGCTTGGCCGCCTTTCGAATTCGCGACAAATCTG
>PMSX01000146.1 GCA_003167495.1 Bryobacterales bacterium
GCAATCAGCAGTTCCAGCAGCGTGACGCCACGCTCCGCTCCCTCACGGTCGCGGTTCGGTTGATCCCCGTGAAAATGGTGGGCAAAGCTTGTCGACAAAGCGTCGAGGACTTCTGCTCGAGTCGATTCCGATCCCAATTCCTGCATGGAGGTGACCGGCTTGGTCAGCCCGCAAGGAACAATATATTGGAAATAGCGTAAGTCGGTTTCCACATTCAGCGCAAACCCATGCGATGTAATCCAGCGGCTGATATGTATCCCGATCGCGGCGATCTTTGCGCCCCTCACCCAAACTCCCTCATAGCCTCGTTCTGGAATCCGATGCGCGGCAATGCCAAGTACATCCAGCGCGGCAATCAGACAGCGCTCGATGCCATTGAAATACGCATGGACGTCGCGCTTCCATTCTCGCAAATCGAGAATCGGGTAGCCTACAAGTTGCCCTGGACCGTGATAGGTGACATCGCCGCCCCGGTCGGTCTCAAGAAAGTCGATGCCTGCCCGGGCGAGAACTTCTTCGCTGGCGAGCACGTTGTGTTCCTTGCCGTTGCGGCCCATTGTCACGACGTGGGGATGTTCGACAAAGAGGAGGGTATCAGCTCCATGCCCGCATTTGCGCTCGTCCACGAGGCGCTGCTGGTACGCGAGAGCATCGGCATAGCGCATGCACCCCAGATCGAGCACTTCCAATCGGCGTTTCATCGCTTAGATGTTGATCGCCAGGCCGTAGACGTTATTGAACGCTTCGCCAAGAGCTTCGTAAAGCGTGGGGTGAGCGTGAATGGTACTCATCAGGGTGTCCACCGTAGCTTCCGCTTCCATGGCGGTCACTGCCTCGGCAATCAATTCATAAGCCTCGGGTCCGATGATGTGTACGCCGAGGATCTCACCAAGTTTCTCGTCGGCCACCACTTTGACGAAGCCTTCGTGCTTATCGAGGATTGTGGCCTTGCTGTTCCCCACGAACGGAAACTTACCCACTTTCACGTTGCGCCCTTGCGCGCGGGCTTGCGCTTCGGTGAAGCCGACGCTGCCGATGCCGGGATCGGTATAAGTGCAACCCGGAATGCGGTTTTTGTTAATGGGCCGGACGTTCTTGCCTGCGATGTGACCCACCGCCACCATGCCTTCAGCCGTTGCGACGTGGGCGAGTTGCGGGGTTCCGGCAACGATATCGCCGATGGCAAAAAGGCCAGGCTCGTTGGTTTCCTGAAATTCGTTGACCTTGACAAAGCCGCGATCGAGTTGCGCGCTGGTATTTTCGAGCCCGCAGTTTTCGGTATTCGGTTTGCGGCCGACGGCCACTAAGAGCTTCGCGAATTCCATTTTCTCGGTTTGGCCGCTGGCGAGCGCTACGTCTAAGCTGACGCTGTTGGCGTTGCGGGTGATGTTTTCGGCGCGCGCGCCCGTTTCCACGCGGATGCCCGCTTTCTTGAAGCTTTTCTCCAACTCCTTGGAAATTTCTTCATCCTCGACGGGGACGACTCTAGGCAGCATTTCTAAAACCGTGACCTTCGAGCCAAAACGGCTGAAAATGGAGGCGAACTCTACACCCACAGCACCGGCGCCAATGATGCCGAGCGTGGCGGGAATAGCCGTCAAATCGAGGATCTGAATATTGGTGAGAATCAGATCATTATCGGGTTCGAGACCGGGCAACATCCGCGCTTCGGAGCCGGTGGCGAGAATAATGTTCTTGGATTCGACGGTTTGCGTTCCCTGGTCGCTGGTAACCTCAATGCGACCACCACCTAACAGGCGGGCTGTCCCTTTAATGACGTCGACTTTGTTCTTGCGCATCAGGAATTCGATGCCTTTGGAATGCTTAGTAACGATTCTGTTTTTCTTTTCGAGAATGCGCGCGTAATTTAAGCGAACATCTTTGCATTCGACCCCTTGCGCTCCGGGATTTTGGAAATACTCCCAAACATCTGCCGAGTGGAGAAGGCTTTTGGTTGGAATGCAGCCTACCAGCAGGCAGGTGCCTCCTAGCCGTACTTGACGTTCAATAAGCGCCGTTTTCAGGCCGTATTGCCCAGCGCGAACCGCAGCGGAATAGCCCCCAGGGCCACTGCCAACGACCACAACATCGTATGCCATTTTCGCTTCAAGTGTAGCATTCGGTCCTTATTTTTCAGCAGTTTCAGGCCTGCGGAGGCTTTACCTATCCGGGTGAAAAGAAACGGAGGAAAGTGCTCTAGGCCATATGCGTTAAAATACGGCGTTGCCGTTCCAAACTTCCCCGAAGCGGACTTTGCGCTCGGCTCATAGTTCCCAGGCTCCGAACGGCTTGTCATCGTTTCGGGTAACACGACTGTCGGACGCCCAGGCCGCCACCGGCGCAGCGTCGATCAGCTCTCAAACGGGCTGCCCTTCTTCCGTCGGGCATCATTTTGGGGTAAAGTGCGGATATGTTCGAGCGCTACACCGAAAAGGCCCGGCGAACCATCTTCTTCGGCCGCTATGAGGCAAGCCAGTTCGGCAGTCCTTATATCGATACCGAACATTTGCTGCTCGGGCTGCTGCGGGAGGACAAGGCTCTCGCGAACCGCTTCCTTCTCCCGCAAACCTCCTTCGATTCAATCCGTAAACAGATCGAGAGGCATACGGTGCTGCGCGAGAAAGTATCGACCTCGGTGGATCTGCCGCTGAGCCACGGTTGCAAACGTGTGCTGACATATGGGGCTGAGGAGGCCGATAGGCTCAACCACCAGCACATCGGCACAGAGCACCTGCTGCTGGGCCTGTTGCGTGAGGAAGAGTGCTTGGCCGCTCAATTGCTAGGCGAACAAGGCCTGACCCTGGAGTCGCTACGGAAACAGTTGCAACAGTCGCAACCCCCGGTTGCTCAAGCAAGGTCTGCCTCGTTCGCCCGTCTCGATCAGTGGCTTGCCGATTGTGAAGCGCGTGGCGGCTTCTGCATCGTAACGGGAAAGCGCGGCCCGAAGAGAACGTCCGAGTTCGCCATTTATGCAGTCAATGAACCGAAAGAAAACGAAAAAGGCCGGGCGATGCCTGCCGCCGTAAAGCTCGCACAGATTAAGAACCGGATCGAACTTGCCGTGGAGAGAATGGAGCACGCCATCGCCAATCATGAATTCGACAAAGCGCGCTTCTATTCAGAAGAAGAACGGAAAGAGCGCGAGAATCTAAGCTTGCTGCGCGAGCAATATAACCTGGAAGAATCGCCGCCGCAAGTCCCGCTCCTCTGCATCGGGGTCATCCGTGACGAGCGTTTCTCGGAGATTCAACAACGCTGTGAGGATTGCATTGCTGAAGGTGTTACCCAAGTCTGGCTGTTGGCCCCCGCTCTAAAGCGCGCCTACACTGTCACCAAAGCTGAAGGCCTCCGCGAGTTCAGAGGCGGAATTCTCCAGATCACAAACCCGCCGCTGGAAATGGACCTGAAGACGATCTTCGATTAGGATCGCGCTTGTCCGTCTGGCGGCGCCGACTGAGTTTCGGAACTACCTTCGGCCATCTGGAGATTGCCCGTAGCGGCTCAATGGGACACTGATTCAGCTCGCTCGCAAATCCATTGCGATTTGCGTATCATGGGAGCATTTCCGCGATCCTCGAGTGGGCGGGCCCGCCGCCATCGCCCGGTTGCAAGAGCAGTGCGTTCTCGACGGATCGCAGGCATCGGGCACAGCGGCCGCCGAGGCGAGATGCTTCCGAACGATACAACATTCGACGCGCTAGATTGGGCTTAGGTCAAAGATGTATCACAACCAGCCTTCCGCCGCCCTGGAAGAATTAAAAGAAGAAGGGCTTCTCCCCAATCCCGTTCACATCCGCGATATGATCATTCGCGCCCGGCTCTCTCCCGAAATCGCGCTTGAACTCAATCACAAATTTCAGCAGTACCTCCATGCATTCGGCGAAACGCAGGATCTCGCCAAAAACTTGCTCGTACAACTTGCCGATCAACCTCGCAAGGACTAGCGGCTAATTCCCGGGAATGGTTTTGGTGCATGTAGCCTTGCGTTGCCGACTCATTTGCAGTCGCGGCTCAGTCACGTATGCCAAGCTCAGGCAAGGTCGAAGCGATCAAGGTTCATCACCTTGTTCCAAGCCGCCACGAAATCACGCACGAAGGCGTCCTGCGAGTCGTCGCACGCATAGACCTCCGCGAGGGCTCGGAGCTGGGAGTTGGAACCGAAGACGAGATCCACAACGGTGCCCGTCCATTTGAGCTCGCCCGTCGCGCGATCACGCCCCTCCAACACGCCTTCAGATGTGGCGGACTTCTGCCACTTCGTGTTCATGTCAAGCAGGTTGACGAAGAAATCATTCGTTAGCGTCTCAGGCCGTTTGGTGAAAACACCGTGTTTGGACTGCCCGAAGTT
>PMSX01000391.1 GCA_003167495.1 Bryobacterales bacterium
AAGCTGCGGCCGATTGGCAATCGGCCTCTTCGTCCACCCGAAAAGGCGGGTTGGCCAACCCGCCGCAGGCTACCAGCCTGCCCTACAGTAATCAATCCAAGGTCCGTTGGCTTTTCTCAAACCACCTGTCTCTGGGCAAGTGCGTTTGCACGGTGACGGTTTGCGCCTCTTCTTGGATTTGGAGGAGAAAGACATGAGATTCGTATTACTTGTTCTTTTGCTGGCCGTTCGAAGCAGCCAAGCAAGTGAAACGTCGAAAGGCTGGAGTGACTGGCTCTCGGAGGGAGAGTCACTCAGCCACAAAGGAAACTATTCCGCGGCAGCCCATGCCTTCCGGGAAGCGCTGGCGATTGCCGAACGCATGCAGATCAATGACCGGCGGTTAGTCGAACTTCATTATGCTCTCGCGGTAGCTTATGCTGAGGCGGGGCAATTTGCCGAATCCGAAAGTGAGTACCGGCGTGCGTTGGCCCTGGTAGGAAAGGTAGAGGGCCAAGCCTCGCTCAATTACGCCGTGCTGCTCGCCGATATGGCCATTCTCCCGACGCAGACCGGCAATCGTGAAGAAGTGATCGCCCTGTTGCGCCAGGCAATCGCAGTTAACGAACGAACTGGCTCAATCAAAAACATCACTGTCATCCGTGAATGCCTGGCTCGGATCTTGAGAAGCGAGAAGCGCTATCAGGAAGAGGAGCCATTGCTGCAACAGGCGCTTGCTGATCTCGTCAAACAAAAGGCGGCCGACCCCGCCCTCCTGGGTGCAGCCTTCAACAATCTCGCCGTGCTCCGCTTCGATCAGGAGCGTTACCAGGAGTCTGTCGATCTGCAGCTCGAATCGATTCGGGTATGGGAGACGGCGTTGGGCAAAGAACACCCGTCTCTGGTTGCGCCATTGAATAATCTAGCGACAACGTACTTGAAAATGGCTCGCTTTGACGACGCCGATCTAACCTATCAACGCGCGATCGAAGTTTGTAGAAGGACTCTCGGAGAGGACCACCTCGAATATGCGATTCTTCTCAAAAACTATGCACATGTTTTACGGAAGCTCGGCCACAAACGCGAAGCAAAGAAGTTCCAGGCGCAGGGCGAGCAGATTGAGCGAGAAGTCAACCGCCGCAACGGAGTTAACTCGACAATCAGTGTCACTGCACTCGGTTCTGACCGTCCGGTGAGCTTACAGCCGTAATAATTCCACCCTTAGGAATGTCAGTCGGCCCCTTGCTGGGGGCCGCAATCGAGGCGTAGCATAAGTTGCAGACTACAATTCCATGACATAAATTTTGCGTTGCCGTGACGACTTTCATCGGCAAAAAGCGCACTGTAGAGATCGAAGGAGATTTCACATGAAGCTGAGGATCTTGATCGCGGGCCTGATGTTCGGGATGGTCGCGCTGGCCGACGACAGCGGAGCCGAGCTCTTTCAAAAAGCGGTCACGCAGGAGCAAGCGGCAGGAAATTTGGAGGAGGCGATCAAGCTCTACCAGCGAGTCGCCAAGGAGTTCGCGTCGGACCGTCCGCTTGCTGCGAAGGCGTTGGTTCAGGAAGCTCGCTGCTACGAGAAACTGGGCCAGGATAAGGCGGTAAAACTTTATGAACAGGTAGCGCGCGACTTTGGCGATCAGCGTGAGTTGGCGGCGACGGCGAGCGCGAGGCTGGCTGTCCTCAGGCAAAGAGAGCATCCCGCGCCAGCGGTGCCGCCCACCATGACGCAACGCAAGATCGAGTTGCCTTATCCGAACTTCTCATTCGCTGCGTTCTCTCAAACGGACGGCCAACGCGCCATCTATAAGGATGAGGCAACTGGTGCGTTGATGATCAGCGATCTGGCGGGTAAGGACAAGCATGTCATCCTGAAGCCCAAAGGCAGTATTTCGGAGAACTTTGCACCCTCGAGGGATTTCTCAATGGTTCACGTGCAATTGACCAAGCCGGACGGGTCCAAGACGAATGCCGTCATTAAGACGGATGGCACCGGTTATCGCGAGATCGGAGGGGACGTCTTGTGCGCCGGGGAATGGTCCTGGGATAACCGTTCCATTCTCCTTTGCGAGGCCCAAGGCTCGGCATACCAGGTCCTGAAGATTTCCATCGCGGATGGCCAGATCCGCAGATTGGGGGAGATGAAAGGAGACTACTATAAGTTCTCGCCAGACGGCCGGTTCATCGTTTACCGCAAGTCTGGGAAGATTTTTATCATGTCGAGCGAAGGCGGCGATCCCCAGTTGCTTTCAGACCAGGGGTGGTCTTACGACTGGACGCGCGATGGTCGATACCTGATTTTTGACAGCGATTTTCGCGGCAGCGGTGCGGATGCGCTTTACTTGCTTCCGGTCAAAGATGGGCAGCGAGCGGGTGACCCCGTTTTCCTCCGCTATGGCTCATTTCTGGTTGGGCGTACTTCTGGCAGTGGGGCCCTCGTCTATCAAGCGGTTCCCCAGGGTGGCAACTATACCTCCTGGCTCGGGACGCTGCAGCCGGCTAACGGCTCACTCGGTTGGGCGCGGCTAGGCGTTAACGCCGGCGGATATCCTACTCTACCAGCGTGGTCTCCAGACGGCACCGAAATCGCATACCTTGCCTCTGATCATGCGGCGGGACAGTACCAGGGCGCAATTCGTGTCCGCAAACTTGCTAGCGGTGAGGAGCGAGAGCTCTATCGAGGTTTTGACGGAGCCTGCCTCTGGTCCTCCGTACAGCCAAGTCTATTTTGTCTTCAGCAAATGCCACCGCCAGAAAATAAGGCCGAGGCGCTCTCCATTTCGATCGATTCCGGTCGCGCTGAACGGCTTGGCCCCGTCCCGGACTTGCACGGCTTCAACCTCCCGCTTTTTTTCAGCCGCGATGGCAAGGCGATTTACATGGACACCCAGGCCGGGATAGCCCGGTGGGAGATCGGCGCGCAGCAGGAGACCGTTATGGACCGGGCTTCGGCGGCGTCGCCTGACGCGCGCTGGGTCGGTCGGTGGGAAAACGGGGTAATCGAGATCCGGCCCATGTCGGGCGGTGATTGGAGGACACTGGTTTCGCTCAAGAACTGGTCGCCCATCGCATTTACGCCCGATGGAAACTGGGTCGTCTATTGCAACACCGATGAAGGGGTAAAACAGGGTCTATTCCGCGTAGCGACTTCTGGTGGAGAGCCGGAGCGGCTCGGAGATCTTCCAAGTGGCAGCAAATTCCCACTCCTGTCTATCAGTCCGGACGGGCAAAAAATCATCGCCGACACCCGCGAGCCTGTCGAGTTGTGGATGCTGGAAAACTTCGAGCCCAAACAGCCGGTGAAATAAAATGACGGCCATTGCACCCGCCCTGATGCTCACCGCGCGCAGGGCGCTACTTACCGATACTCATCCTGCAGCTTGTCCAACGCCTCTGCGCCGGGACACAACTTATCAAACGGCACCTCGGTCAGCGGGATCTCCGTCGTATTGCTCATCTCATGCATATCGGGCACGGTCTCATCCACAAACAGCGCGCCTGTGAGAACTTCGCCCTTTGCCTGATGCTCCTGCAAATAAGCCATTACGCCTTGACGGTCCTTCGGGTTGTATCCCGGAGGCACGGTACGAAAGCGCAAAACGCTGCCATCGTGCATGGTGACACAGGTCACACCGTTGCTGCTCAGTTCGGCCAGAATTTCGGACGCCTTGGGAACGTAGTCAGTTTCGGTGGCGCGCGCTTCGTGGCGGCGGGTGTACTGATAGCTCTTGGTCGAGCCTTCGTGATCGTTAAACGTAACGCACGGTGACACGATATCCACCAGCGCCATGCCGCGATGCGCAAACGCCGCTTTCAGGATCGGCACAAGTTGTTCTTTGTCGCCCGAAAAACTGCGCGCCACGAATGTTGCGCCAATGCTAAGAGCCAGCATCACCGGATCAATCGGCGACATGCGGTTCGCTTCGCCGCGCTTGCTCTTCGAGCCAACGTCGGCCGACGCGGAAAACTGTCCCTTCGTCAAGCCATAGACGCCGTTGTTCTCAATCAGGTAGACCATCTTCACATTCCGGCGGATGGCGTGGCACAGGTGGCCAATGCCGATGGAAAGCGAATCGCCATCGCCCGAAACGCCTATGTAGGTGAGTTCGCGGTTGGCCGCCGCCGCGCCAGTGGTAATGGTTGGCATGCGGCCGTGCGCGGAATTGAAACCGTGCGCGCCGTTCACAAAATAAGCCGGAGTCTTGGACGAACAGCCGATGCCGCTCATCTTGGCCAGCATATGCGGCTTCATCGACATTTCCCACAGCGCCCTGACAATGGCGGCAGTAATGGAATCGTGGCCGCAGCCGGCGCACAGCGTCGACATCGAGCCTTCGTAGTCGCGAATCGTCAGCCCAAGTTCATTCCGTTGTAAACTCGGGTGGGTTGCTATAGGTTTCGCTATCGATGGCAAAGTTTGTTTCTCCAATAGATGTAATCGCTGCTTGAATCGCGTCCACGACTTGCGCCGCGCTCAGCGGAAATCCGCCGTAGAACAAGATGGGCCTGAGCCTTTCTTTTTTGACGCCGGTTTCGATGGTCAACAAGGATGTGAGCTGCCCATCGCGATTCTGCTCAATCACAAAGTTGAGTTTATGCTGATTCAAAAAAGCTTCAACGCTCTTCGAAAACGGGAATCCGCGGACACGCATGTAATCGGCCTTGATTCTCTCTTTATCCAAGATGCCAATAGCTTCCCGAACCGCCAAGTCGCAGCCGCCCAGCGTCACCACACCGAAGCGCGCCCGGTCGACGTGTTCAATCTTTGGCGCGGGGACAAAATCCGCCGACGCCGCGTGTTTTTTAGCAAGGCGGTCAATCACTTGCTGATACTCGGCCGGGATCTCCGTGTAGCCGCCGAACTTGTTGTGACCCGATCCACGCGTTACATAAGCACCTTTGGCGTCTACGCCAGGAATGGTGCGGGCCGCGACAAAGTTTTCGTCTTCGTCGGCGTAACGGAAATATTTCGGCAGCGCTTTCAATTCTTCTTCGGTCAACACGCGCCCGCGATCGGGCTCGTAAGAACTGTCCCAAGTGAGCCGCGGCACCACCCAGTCATTCATGCCGATATCTAAATCGGACATCATGATGACGGGGGTCTGAAAGCGTTCCGCCAGATCGAATGACTTGACGGCGAATTCAAAACACTCGGCCGGATTCGCCGGAAACAGCAAAATGTGCTTGGTGTCGCCGTGCGAGGCGTAAGCGCAAGAGAGCAGGTCGCCTTGCTGCGTGCGAGTGGGCATGCCCGTTGATGGGCCCACTCGCTGCACATCCACTACCACGGCGGGAATTTCGGAATAATAAGCCAAGCCCAGCAACTCACCCATCAGCGAAATACCAGGACCCGCCGTTGAAGTAAATGCGCGCGCGCCGTTCCATGATGCGCCAATCACCATACCAATGGCCGCCAGTTCGTCTTCGGCTTGAATAATGCAGTAGTTGTTACGGCCAGTCTCCGGATCTCGCCGGTACTTTTCGCAAAATTCTTTGAACGCATCCATCACCGACGTCGCCGGGGTAATGGGATACCAGGCAGCCACCGTGGCGCCCGCGTACACACAGCCCAAGGCAGTGGCGGTGTTGCCGTCAATGAGAATCTTTTCGGCATTGGCGTTCATGGGCTGCAAATGAAACGGCAGCGGACAGGCGAATTTTTCTTTCGCGTAATCGTAGCCAATTTTCAACGCCTGCAAATTAGAATCGCGCAGAGCCTTCTTGCCGGCGAAGCGCTCGTCAAGCAACGCTTCAACGGTGCTCATGTCGATTTCGAGCGTGGCCACCAGCGCGCCGGCGTAAGCGATGTTCTTCATCAACGTCCGTGCGCGCGCATCTTTAAAACGGTCGTTGCACATCTGCGCAAACGGAATGGGCATGAAGTTCACGTCGTCGCGATAAAGGCTCTTGTCGAGCGGCCACGACGAATCGTAGAGCACATAGCCGCCTTCGCGCACTTCCTTGATGTCGCGCCCGTAGGTTTGGGCGTTCATGGCAACCATGAGATCGTAATTGAGCGCGCGCGCCGTATGGCCTTCATTGTTGACGCGGATCTCATACCAGGTGGGCAGGCCTTGAATATTCGAAGGGAAAAGGTTCTTGCCTGAAACCGGGATACCCATACGGAAAATAGCCTGCATCAACAAGCCATTTGCGCTTGCCGAGCCGGTTCCGTTTACATTCGCCAATTTAATGGCAAAATCGTTTACACTGCTGCTAGAGTTTCGCTGCACGCCTTCACGCCCGCATATGGAATGATGAGTTGGAATTTCTGCATGTCCCACGCCGCCGTTGGGCAGCGTTCCGCGCACAAGCCGCAATGGACACAAACATCTTCGTCTTTAGCCATAATCCGGTGTGTTTGCGGCAGGGGCGCCGAGACATAAAGATCTTGATCCGGGGTTAAAGCCGGAGCCGACAACCGCGAGCGTAAATCCAACTCATCGCCATCGCGCGTAATTGTCAAGCATTGTACCGGGCAGATATCCACGCACGCATCGCATTCAATGCACTTTGGCGCGGCGAATACCGTCTGCACATCGCAGTTCAAACAGCGGCCCACTTCCGCCGCCGCCTGCTCCGCTGTGAAGCCCAGCTCCACTTCAATGTTCATTTTGTTGAAGCGCTCGACCAGATCGACGTGCTTCATCTTCTGCCGTATCGCCGCCGAATAGTCGTTCTTATAACTCCACTCGCTGATGCCCATCTTCTGAGTCACCAGGTTCATACCGTAAGACAGACGCTCGGTCAGCGGCTCCTTTTCACAATGATTGTGAATGGAAATGGCGGCTTGGTGCCCATGTTCCACGGCCCAAATGATATTTTTCGGACCGAACGCCGCATCACCGCCGAAGAAAACGCCTTGGCGAGTGGATTGATATGTATGCGTATCCACCACCGGCACTTCCCATTTATCAAATTCGATTCCTAAATCGCGCTCGATCCACGGAAAGGCATTCTCCTGGCCGATGGCCAGAATCACATCGTCGGCGGGCAGAAAGATTTCGTCGAGTGTTTTCGATTTCTTCGCGCCGGCATCCCACTCGAGGCGCTCAAACGTCATGCCTTTCAGGACGCCGTTTTCCAATACGAAATTCTTGGGCGCGTGGTTGACCAGAATGTCGACACCCTCTTCTTCAGAATCTTCGAGCTCCCACGGCGATGCTTTGAAATACTGGCGCGGACGGCGCGCCATGACTTTGATGTCTTTACCGCCCAAACGCCGCGATGAGCGGCAGCAATCCATAGCGGTGTTGCCCACGCCGATGATCAACACGTGCTCGCCGATAGAATTTACGTGGCCGAATGCCACCGATTCGAGCCAATCGATTCCTATGTGAATGCGGTTTGATGCGTTGCGGCCGGGCACGTCCAAATCCTTGCCACGCGGCGCGCCACTGCCTACAAAGATTGCATCAAAACGGTCACCCAACAACGCTTTCATGCTGTTTACGGGCGAGTTGTAGCGAATGTCCACGCCCATATCGAGGATGTAGTCGATCTCCTCGCCCAGAACCTGCTCGGGCAGGCGGAACGACGGGATGTTTGACCGCATCAACCCGCCCGGTTTATCTTGCTTCTCAAAAATCGTGACCTGATAGCCCAAGGGCATCAGATCGTTCGCCACTGTGAGCGAGGCCGGCCCAGCACCGATGCAAGCAATGCGTTTGCCGTTCTTGTTGGCCGGCGCTTGCGGTAAAAGGTGTTTGACTTCGTCGCGATTATCGGCCGCGACGCGTTTCAGCCTACAAATCGCAACAGGCTTGCCATCAAGTCTCCCGCGACGGCAGGCGGGCTCACATGGACGGTCGCAAGTCCGTCCGAGAATGCCAGGAAATACATTCGATTCTCTATTTAGGAGATAAGCATCGGTGTATCGGCCTTGTGCAATGAGCCGGATGTACTCCGGCACGTTCGTATGCGCAGGGCACGCCCACTGGCAATCCACTACCTTGTGAAAATAATCCGGGTTTTGTACGTCAGTGGGTTTCACACGGACCTGTGACTAGCTGTACTTGGCTTGTCATTCATTCTTCTTTTGGTGGAATTATATCAACGTGCGATTGCGATCACTGAGATTTGTCGAACGGTTGTCATAATATGGACAATTGAAATAACTTTCGGAGGCTTCATTTGCCCGCCATACTTGGAACTCCACGAGAAACGTTCCCCGGCGAACGCCGCGTAGCCATAGCTCCCCGCCATGCTGAGGCGCTGCGAAAATCAGGGATAGAGGTTCTTGTCGAACATAACGCTGGAACGGCCTCCGGTTACGCCGACGAAGCGTATGTTGCCCGCGGCGCACAAATGGTGGACCGGCAAACGCTCTTTGCAAGCGCCACGCTGATAGCCCAAGTGCGCTCGCTAGGCGCGAATCCAGAAGCCGGGCGCGCCGATCTAAGTTTGCTGCGCTCTGGCCAAGCAGTGGTCGGCTTTGGCGAGCCGCTCACATCCGGCAAGGAAGACTTGGACTTGGCGGCCACAGGCGTTTCTTTTTTCGCTATGGAACTGATGCCGCGCATCACGCGTGCGCAGAGCATGGACGCGCTTTCTTCCATGGCCACGATTTCCGGCTATCGCGCCGTCCTTCTGGCTGCATCGGAACTGCCCAAAATGTTCCCCATGTTGATGACCGCCGCCGGTACAGTTGCGCCAGCCAAGGTTTTTGTGCTGGGTGCAGGCGTTGCCGGCTTGCAGGCCATCGCCACCGCAAGGCGTTTGGGCGCAGTGGTTTCCGCCTATGATGTCCGGCCTGTTGTGAAAGAGCAAGTGGAAAGCGTGGGCGGCAAGTTCATCATCCTCGATGTGGATTCCAAGACATCGGAAGACAAAGGAGGATATGCCAAAGCGATGGACGAAGCCTTTTACCGGCGCCAGCGTGAACTGCTCACCGAAGTGATTCGTGAGCAGGACGTGTTGATCACCACGGCCGCGGTGCCCGGCCGCAAGGCGCCCATTCTGGTAACGCGTGATATGGTTTTGGCGATGCAGCCCGGCTCGGTGATTGTCGATATTGCCGCCGAGCGCGGTGGGAATTGCGAAGTGACCAAACCCGGAGAAACTGTGATCGAGCAGGGAGTTTTGGTGCTCGGTCCGTTGAACGTGCCGTCGCTGGTTCCTTTTCACGCCAGCCAGATGTATGGCTCGAACATCACATCGTTCGTCAAGTTGCTGTTCAAAGATGGCGCGCTGAACATCAACCAGGGAGACGAAATCATTCGCGAAACGCTGGTCACGCACGAAGGTAAGATCGTTCAACCGCGGGTTCTCGAAGCAGTCCAGAGTCAATTAGGCACCTCAGCCGGAAGGTAAGAACATCATGAATAAATACGAAGTTGCGATTTGGGTTTTCATGCTCGCGGCATTTCTGGGATTCGAATTGATTCGCCGCGTTTCACCGCTGCTGCACACGCCGCTGATGTCGCTGACCAATGCGATTTCGGCCATCGCGGTGGTGGGCGCCATTCTGATCACGGGCGCCAAGGATGCGTCTTTGTTTACGCGAATACTGGGTTTTATTGCGGTGGTGGCATCGACCACGAACGTTGTCAGTGGTTATCTCATTACCGACCGGATGCTCAAGATGTTCAAAAAACGCACGCCGGAGAAGCACTAAATGGACGCCCTTTTCCCAGCCTTTTACATACTGGCTGCTGCCGGCTTCATTCTCGCCATTAAGTGGATGAATTCGCCCGCTACGGCGCGCCGCGGCGTCATTGTCGGCGAAATCGGCATGTTGCTGGCGGTGGTCGGGACGCTTCTGCGCTTTGAAGTCGTCAACTATGAATGGATTTTTATCGCGTTTTTTGTGGGTTCCGCCATTGGCGTGCCCATTGCTTACATGATGCCGATGACCGCCGTACCGCAGCGGACCGCGGTTTCGCACGCTTGCGGCGCGCTGGCCTCGGCGTTGATCGGCACCGCTGAATATTATCGCCACACGCCCAGCGGTTTTGTCATGGGCGCGCTGGTTCTGGAAACGCTGCTCGGCTTCCTCACCTGTACTGCAAGCTTGATGGCGTTCGGCAAGCTGCAAGAGATTCTGCCTACGCGGCCCATTACGTATAAGGGCCAGAATTTCGTGAATCTGGGCATATTGGGGCTGGCAGTGATCATAGGTATCGCTCTCATCATTTCGCCGGAGCGCACCTGGCTGTATCCGATTTTTGCCGTGCTCTCACTCGTCTTCGGTGTTCTCTTGATTGTGCCCATTGGTGGCGCGGATATGCCAACGGTGATTGCGTTGCTCAACTCGTACGCTGGACTTTCCGCCAGTGCGATGGGCTTCGCGCTTGATAACAAGCTGCTGATCGTGGCGGGTGCGTTGGACGGTTCTTCCGGCTTTATTCTTTCCGTCATCATGTGCCGGGCGATGAACCGATCGTTCACCAATGTGTTATTCGGCGCCTTTGGAACGATCCAAACGAGCGCTGCGAAAACGACGGAGAAGCCCGTGCGCTCAGCGTCTCCGGAAGAAGCGGCTGAAATACTAGACGCGGCGCGGAGCGTGGTGATCATCCCCGGTTACGGTATGGCCGTTGCGCAAGCGCAACACAAGTTGCGTGAAATGCACGACATCCTCACTAAACGCGGCGTTGAGGTGCGCTTCGCGATTCATCCAGTAGCGGGCCGTATGCCCGGACATATGAACGTGCTGCTGGCCGAGGCCGACATTCCATACGACAAGCTAGTGGAAATGGATGAAATCAATTCCGATTTCGCGCGCACGGATGTCGCCTTGGTTATTGGAGCCAACGACGTAGTGAACCCGGCGGCGACGAATGATAAGACCAGCCCGATTGCGGGCATGCCCATTCTGAAAGCGTATGAAGCGCATACGGTGATGGTGATCAAGCGCAGTATGAGCCCGGGCTTTGCCGGCATCGACAACGAGCTGTATTATATGGACAAAACGCTGATGCTTTTTGGCGATGCGAAATCGTTTGTGGGGAGTATTGTGAAGGAATTGAACGCGGTGGGCGCGGCGGCGGCGAGTGCGGGGTAATAACAACTTCCGTGGATCCTCGCGGTAACGCTGACTCTAGGGCTGGATTACGTCAAGACCAACTAATTTAGCGGCCTGCTGGAGCTTACCATCTACAGTGGCGATCGGGAGGTTCTTTTCTTGTCCAAGACGGAGGTAGCTTGCGTCGTAAATCGCGAGATTGTGTACCAGCGCCAGGGCTAGAAGAGTCTCATCCAAAGAAACCTCAACGGTGTGAATGGGGAGCGACTGTAATTCTAGCCACAGTAAGACCGCCGTTTCGTACGCCAGTCGGCCTCGGCTGACGCCTTTCCCTAAACCGTTTCAGCATTTCGTAAGGCCATATTGCGGGCGCCCAACCTACTCCGTCTTAGTTTTGGAGACTCTTCAGGACAGATTCTGTTTGTTCCGTCGATTCGTCCTTAAAGCACCAGCACAGCGCGAATGATGCGTCAAGGATGAGATCACTCACGTCCCTCTTCAATTAGGTCCTTGATGGGAATGCCACCAAGAGTTATACCCTCGCGAAGCTCGCGGATTCGTTGTCCAGCGAGTTGGGACCGCGTAATTTCGGGATGGACGGACGGGCGGACACGTTCCTGTATCACTTGCTCAATATAAGCCTCAAGTGAGAGGCCGCTTTCCCTTGCCTGTACGAGGAGATCGGCCTGCACGTCCGGCGTTAGCTCGAGATTTACTGTCATAAAGCGACAAGTCCATTATCGCAGTTATCACATGGACAAAACGCTGATGCTCTTTGGCGAGCGAAATCGTTTGTGGGGAGTATTGTGAAGGAATTGAACTCGGTGGGCGCGGCGGCGGCAAGTGCGGGGTAAGATTGGTTCTGTGCGCATCGCACAGCCCCCGAGTGCAGCTAGAATGGCAGTGAGGAGACTCGTGTCGACAATGGATTGGTCGAATTGCCCGCTTGTTGAAACGAAGCCGGGTGTCCAACGGGGTCGCCCCGTAGTGCGTGGCACGCGGGTCACGGTTGACGATAGCATCATTGGGAACTGGGAAGCCGGTCTTGAGCCCCTAGCTATTGCCGAACTCTTCCCCGCGGTTACCGTAAGGCAGATCGAGGAAATTCTATCCTACGCGGCAGAGCAGCAGGCGCATGTCTCGCGTCCTGCTTGATCACAACGTTCCTGCCCCATTGCGACGTTATCTGAGCAACCATGCGGTGACAACCGCAAGCGAGGAAACTTGGGGCCAAATCTCGAATGGTGAGTTGATTTCCCGTGCCGAGGCCGCTGGCTATCAGGTTCTCGTCACCTGTGACCAAAACGTTCAGTACCAGCAGAATTTGGAGAAGCGCGTGATCTCCATGGTGGTTCTCGGGTCAAACATTTGGCCCGCGGTCCAGCGCCGGATAGCTCTGATTGCTCATGCGGTCGACACAGCCTGTAAGAATTCGTACGAGGTCATAGAAATTGCGCCACTTACACGCCGGCGCCAAATGTAGCGGGATGTGTCCTTGCATACCAATCCGGCTACCGCTTCGTCGTCGTCGAAGTCGATCGTTTGGCTGTGCTAGCGGGCCGGTGAACCACGGGCGGCGGCGGATCGATCACGGTGGCCTTCTTGATGTAATCGAGAAGCGGAAACGACTTTTGCAAATACGCGTTGCCGTTTTGGGCGAGCGCTTCTTGGTCCGGGCCAGAACCGCCCTCCGATACGCTGTCGCCGTAGCCCATGTAGAGGTTGTTCACAACATCCATGCCGGAAATCACCTCCCCAAAAGGAGTAAAGTTCTTAGAGTCGAGTGCTTCGGCGTTGTCGCTCACGTTGATGAATACGTGCGTGGTACGCGAATCCGGATCGCTGGTTTGCGCGAAAGTCACTGTGCCGGCTTTGTTGGGTTGCTTGTTGGGTGGATCGTGTTTGATCGGTGCGGCGTTCCAGTGTGCTGTCACTTTTGGATCCCCATTCATGCCGAACTGTACGATAAAGCCCTTGATGGCACGAAAGAAGGCGTTGTTGTCGTAGTAGCCCTTGGTCACGAGCTCGTAAAAATGATCGGCGCCCAAAGGCGACCAGTCGTGATGGACTTGGATAAGGATGTCGCCTTTGGTTGTTTCGAATTTCACTTTGTATTCAGCCGGTATGGGCGGCGGCTTGGGCGCCGCCTTTTTGGTGGCGGGAACAGTGGCTGCAGCATAGGCCAAAGCGCACGCGGCGGCGAGTGTCAGAATTTGTTTTCGCTTCATTTTGCGTCTCTCCAATTTAACCCGGTGCCGGTGTCAACCTTCAGCGGCACATTGATCGGATATACCGATTCCATTTCCTTCTTTACCAAATCTCGTAGATCGTCACGTTCGGCGGGTGGTGCTTCGAACACCAATTCGTCGTGAACTTGCAGCAGCAGGCGCGATTGCATTTTTTGTTCAGCAAGAATGCGCACAATGCGGATCATGGCAATTTTGATGAGATCGGCCGCGGAGCCTTGCAGCGGCGTATTGACAGCCGTGCGCTCGGCGAAAGAGCGGGCCGACGGGTTGCGCGAATGCATGTCCGGGATAGCGCGCCGTCTTCCGTGAAGAGTCTTAGCCAGTCCGGAGGCGCGCACCTCGGCAATGGTGTTGTCGATAAACTCACGCACGCCGGCGTAGCGCTCGAAGTAGCGGGCAATATACATTTCCGCTTCTTTGCGAGTGATGCCCAATTGTTGAGCTAAGCCGAAAGGCGTTTGCCCGTACACAATGCCGAAGTTCACAGCCTTCGCGGAACGGCGCATTTCCGGCGTGACCATCAGCGGATTGACTTTGAAAACTTCGGCAGCCGTGCGGGTGTGGATGTCTTCATCGCGCGAAAACGAATCCACCAGCACCGCATCGCCCGACATGTGCGCGAGCAGGCGAAGTTCGATTTGCGAATAGTCGGCCACCACTAGTGCCCAACCGGGTTCCGGGATGAACGCGGCGCGAATTTCGCGGCCTTCTTCGGTACGGATTGGGATGTTTTGCAGATTCGGGTTTGACGAAGAGAGCCGGCCGGTGGCAGCGCCTGCTTGATTAAATGTCGTATGAACGCGTTTAGTTTCCGGCCGTATGAGGAGTGGGAGGGCGTCGATATAGGTGCCTTTGAGCTTCGTCAATTGGCGGTAGTCGAGAACCTGTTGCGCCACCGGATACGCCGCGGCAAGGCCTTCCAAAATATCGGCCGCCGTAGAAACAATTTTGCCTTTGCCATATTTGACAGGCGACGGCAGATTCATTTCTTCAAACAGCACTTTGCCAAGTTGCTGCGGCGAGTTGACGTTGAAGGGATGACCGGCCGAATCGTAGATTTTTTGGGCGATAGCATCAATCTGTTGGGACAACCGCACGGAGAGTTTAGCCAGCACCGCCGTGTCGACGCGAATGCCCGTCATCTCCATTCGCGCCAGAACGGGCGCGAGAGGCAAATCGATATCGCGATAGACAGAACGCAATTCTTGCGCATCAATTTGTGGCCGCAACAGTTCGGCAAGGGCGAGAGTTGCTTCGGCTTGCTGCTCGGCGGCGGCATTGAGCTTGCGGTCGAGAAAACGCTCGGCGAGCGACTCGGGCGACACTCCGCCTGGATCGGCATTGAGCAAAAACGTGTAGAGCATCACATCTTCACTGACATTTTGCGGCTGAATTCCGAGGCGCTGAAGATCGATGAGGAAGGCTTTTGCATCATGTACCACTTTGGGCACGGTGGGCGATTCAAGCACAGCCCGAACAGCCTGGAGCGAGGCGAGAGGTACGGCGCGGCCGACACCTGTTTTGTAGGAAAGCCCGATGAAGAAATTTGTGAGATCGAGCGCGACGGCTAACGGAGCGTGATTCGGACGCGCGGTGAGCCATTTTTCCAGCGCAGCAGCGTCATCGAGAATCGAGTAATCGCGCGTGGCGCTATCGTCTTCGGGAGGAAGATCTTTCAGCAGACTGAAGAATTCAAGCTCTTTGTACAGCGGCTTGAGAGCCGTGGTATCGGGGGCTTGAAAGCGAAGCGCCGCGAGATTCCATTCCACAGGAATACTTGTTTGAATGGTGGCCAGTTGTTTGCTGAGTTCGATTTGCGCGCGATTGTTCTGCAAGCTCTCACGGTACATTTTGCGGTCCACTTCGGCGGCGCGATTGAGGGCTTCTTCCACGGAACCAAACTTGGCGATAATATCGCGCGCGCCTTTGTCACCGATACCGGGCGCGCCGGGGATGTTGTCGATGGAGTCGCCTTTGAGTGCCAGCAGGTCGGCCACCTGCGCAGGCTTGACGCCCATAAACTCTTCCACTTTTGCTTCGTCATACCATTCGTCGTCTTTCATGGGATTGAGCATGAAGACGCGTTTGTTGACGAGTTGCAGCATATCTTTGTCGCTGGAAACGATGACGACTTCAAGTGGCTTGGCCGGTTCGCGCCAGGCGAGTGCGCCAATGACGTCGTCGGCTTCATAGCCGGGGAACTCAAGGATGGGAATCTTCATTGCTTCAATCACCCGCCGAACATACGGAATCTGTTCGCCCAGGTCGGGCGGCATTTCCGTGCGGTTGGCTTTGTATTCGGTGAATTGCGTGGAGCGAACGGTGGGTTCGGTGCTTTCAAAAATAGCGGCTATGTAATCGGGCTTCGACGTGGCCAGCAGCTTGCGCAGCATGTTGTGAAAGATAAAAACAGCTTCGGTAGAAAGGCCAGTGGCGGTGCGCATGGGTGGCGCGCCGCTACGGGCGCGCGCGTGATACGCCCGGAAGATGAAGCCAAAGGTGTCGATCAGATATAAGCGTGGTACCGGCAACCTACCAGCATAAGCGGAGGGCATTCTTGTTAGGCTCAAAGGTTCAAGCCGATGAATTTTCGCTTCCCTGTTTTTCTAGATTTGACTGGCAAGAAATGCCTTGTGACTGGCGAAGGTTATGAGATAGCCGCCAAGGTGCAGGCGCTGGTGGATGCATCGGCGGAAGTGGTGTATGTGAATCCACAGGCGGAGAAAACGATTGAGGCGATGGCGGCGACGGGGTTAATTCATTGGGAAAAGCGCGATTTTGCGGCGACGGATTTGGCGGGCTGCTTTTTGGTGATTAGCGATTGTGAGGACAACTCCGAAATCTTCCGTTTAGCCGAAGAACGGCGAATCCTTTGCAACTCCGTCGACGATCCGGAGCACTGCCGGTTTAGTTTCAGCTCTATTCATCGCCGGGGCGAGTTGACGATTGCTGTCTCGACGAACGGTTGGGCGCCGGCGCTGGCAGTGCGATTGAAAGAGCGCTTGCAACGCGAAATCGGGCCGGAGTATGGCGATTTTCTTGAACTGCTGAAGGAAGCGCGCCCTGTGATTACAGCGCGGATTGCGGATTTCGGCGCGCGGCGCGAGTTATGGTACCGGATTGTGGATTCGGAAGTGTTGGCGATGTTGGCGCGGGGAAAGAAGGAAGAGGCGGAGAAGTTGCTTAGGGAAATGATTGAGGCTGCTACGTATCGGCAAGGGGACCGCCTACAATAGATTCAGGTGCGATGGCGATGTCGCTAGTACACAGTCCCCTTCTTGCTCGGATCAGTATCAATCCAGACGTTCGCTTCGGAAAACCGTGCATCCGCGGTCACCGTATCACCGTGCAAGAGATTCTGGAATGGCTTTCGAGTGGAGCATCGCAACAGCAGATACTCGCAGACTATCCACAATTGGAACCCGACGACTTTCTTGCTGTTTACGCCTACGCCGCCGAACTTGCCTCGGAACGAAAAACCGCTAAGGGATGAGGCTTCTCTTCGATGAAAGCCTTTCGCCGAAGCTGGTTGACCTTTTAAGCGACCTTTTCGCGGAGTCTGAAAGCGCCCTTCGTAACGGGCTGTCTGGCTGCGGCGATCTGAACATTCTCAAATACGCTAGCGAGGGTGGATTTGTCTTGGTCACGACGGACAGCGATTTTGAGCGCTTGTTAGATAAAGTGGAAAACGCTACTAAGGTTGTGATCCTCCGCTCTTGCAATTACCCTACGCAAGTGGCCGCCGATGTACTTCGGAAGAATGCCGTTCGAATTACCGAACTGAGCAGACCAGAAAGCCGGCTAATTGTCCTCGACAGATAGAGCCGCGTTATACTAAAAACACCCCGATGAGAAGGGGACCAGATCGTCACAATTCTAGGGTCGATTCCGATCGACGCGACTAAGGGGGACCGCAAGGTTCCCCTTTCGCTTTTCGCAACGGCTGTCCGCTACACTGCACTCATGCGCCTTGCAGACCGCATGAACCGGCTTGAGATCGAATCGGCATTTGATGTCCTCGTCAAAGCGCGCGCACTGGAGGCCAGAGGCCGGAGCGTGGTGCATCTCGAAATCGGCGAGCCTGATTTCCCTTCCCCCGCGCACGTCATCGAAGCGGCCAAGCGCGCGCTCGACGAAGGCTGGACGCATTATGGCCCGCCCCAGGGCCTGCCCGATTTGCGTGATGCGATAGCCGCTTACATTTCGCGCACGCGCGGCATAACGGTGAGCGGTAAGCACGTCTGCGTTGTCCCGGGTGGCAAGCCCATCATCTTTTTCCCCATGCTTGCGCTCATTGAACCTGGCGACGAAGTCATTTATCCCGACCCGGGCTTTCCCATTTACCGTTCCATGATTCAGTTTCTGGGCGCGAAGGGGGTGCCGGTTCCGCTCGTGGAAGAACGCGGATTTTCGTTCGATCTTGACGTTCTGCGTGACAGTCTTTCGGCGAAGACGAAAATGCTCATTCTGAATTCGCCGGAGAATCCCACCGGCGGCGTCATCCCTCCCGAAGATGTGCGCGCAATCGCGGCTATGGTGAAGGATCGCGATCTGATTGTCTTGTCCGACGAAATCTATTCACGCATCTACTACACACCCGAAGCACCTTTCTCGATTGCCAGTCTGCCCGGCATGCAGGAGAAGACTATTATTCTGGATGGTTTTTCGAAGACCTACGCGATGACTGGCTGGAGGCTTGGTTACGGAGTGATGGCCGAGTGGCTGGTCGACGGTGTGAACAGGCTGATGGTGAATTCGAATTCGTGCGCGGCGAGTTTCACGCAACGCGCGGCGATAGAAGCATTGAACGGTCCGCAAACAGGCGTCGACAACATGGTGGCGCAATTCCGGCAGCGCCGGTCGGCCTTCTGCGCGGCGCTGAATGAGATTCCGGGCTTCAGCTGCCGGCCGCCGGCGGGCGCGTTCTATGCTTTCGCGAACGTCAAGGCCACGTGTATGGGATCGAACGAGTTAGCCGATCTGCTGCTCGAAGAAGCGGGCGTAGCATGTTTGAATGGTGGATCGTTCGGCACGCAGGGCGAAGGCTACTTGCGCTTCAGCTTTGCGAATTCGATTGAAAACTTATTGGAAGCAGCCAAGCGCATCAAAGCGATTGCGGGAAAATGGCAGCCGAAAGCGGGCTAACTGAGTTCACGGCCTTTGGTTTCGGGCACTCGAGAAGCCGCGGCGGCGGCCAGCGCGAACGCAACACCGCAAGACGCGAAGCCCCAACCGAGACCGTGGCGCTCGCCAATGGCCCCGATAATGAAGGGCGCAAGTGAACTAATGCCGCGCGCCGTGTTGTAGGAAAGGCCAAGGGCGGTGGCTCGAATGGGAGTGGGGAACAATTCGCTGCCGAGTAGAGCCGATCCCACAAAAAAGCCAGTACCGAAGAACGCAGTGATGGAGGCAGTCAGTAAAATCAGCCACGGTTGCCGCGCCAGCGCAAACGGCGGAACGGCCAGCGCCGCCATGATCAGGTAGAGGATTATGGCGCGTTTTCGTCCGAATTTGTCAGAAATTGCGCCGAACAACAAATAGCCCGGAAACATACCGCAAAGGTTGAGCACCACCAGAAATGTTGTGAAATCCAGCAGGCCGAAATCGCGGCCGCCACGCGAAACCGGCAGCGCCAGATAAGCCGGAATCCAGGTAAAGAGCCCCCACCAGGCGAACATGCCGAAGATGTTCATGAGCAGCAAGCCCAGCAGATTCGGCACAGACGCGCGCCACAGTTCGCGTTTTTCCATTGCCGAAACAGGCGCGTCTTGGGCACGCTGCCAAAGCTCGGGTTCCGGAACGCCTTGCTGAATCCAGAACGTGAGCAATGCCGGCAGCACGCCTACGAAGAAGACCCAGCGCCATGTCCAGCGCGCCAGGATGAAGTTTGCCACTAAGGCCGCCAGCGCATAGCCAATGGCCCAACTGCTCTGCACAATCGCCAGCGCGCGTCCCCGCCAATGGCTGGGCCACGTTTCCGCCACCAGTGTGGCGCCCGCGTTCCACTCACCTCCCATTCCTAGACCTAGAAGAAAGCGAAAACAGGCGAGCATGGTGACACTGGTCGAGAAGCCACAAGCAAAAGTGAAGAGCGAATAGGTGAGAATGCTCATACTAAGCATGCGTCGCCGGCCCAACCGGTCTGCCAAGAAGCCGAACAGGAAACTGCCTAGCGCGGAGGCGATGAGCGTGAGAGTATTCAGAAAGCCGGCAGTGGATTTCGTCATGCCGAACTCGCGCATCAAAGTGGCGAGCACGATGGAATAGAGCATGACGTCGAACGAATCGAGCATCCAGCCGAGCCCGGCGGCCATCACGGTGCGGCGCTGCGCGGAAGAAGTGTTGCTCCAGCGGAGGGGAAGAACGGTTGAGGCGTCCAAGACAATAGGATAGAGAATGCAGATTGCAATTGATACTGGCGGCACATTTACCGACTGCGTTTACTGGGAAGGCCAGGAGTTGCGGGTGCTCAAAGTGAACTCGACGCCTGCGAATCCAGGCGGCGCGGTGCTGGGCGCGGTGGCGCAGATTGCAGGGGCGAACGAAGCCGAAGTACGCCATGGGACCACGGTGGGCACGAATGCTTTGCTCGAGCGCAAGGGCGCGCGCGTCGCGTTTGTAACTACTGCCGGCTTTGAAGATAGCATCGCTATCGGGCGGCAGGCGAGGCCCAAGCTTTACGACTTGTTCTTTCAAAAAGAAGAGCCGCTGGCTGGTCCCGATCTCCGCTTTGGAGTCGCAGAACGAGTGGCCGCCGATGGCAGCTTGCTGCGAGCGGTGGATGGAACCGAATTACAGCGGCTACGCGAGGCAGTGCAAAAGGCGAAGCCCGAGGCGATCGCCATATCTCTGCTGTTTGGCTTTGCGAATCCGGCGAATGAAAAGGCGGTAGCGGCGAGTTTGGCGGGGCTGGGCGCGCCGATCTCCGTCTCCCATGAAATTCTGCCCGAGTTTCGCGAATATGAGCGCGGATCGACGGTTCTGATCAACGCGTACCTTGCGCCTAAGATGCAGAGCTATTTGACGTCACTTGACAAAGGCTTGCAGGCGCGCGGATCGAAGCTGTTCGTGATGCAATCGTCCGGCGGTATTACGGAAGCGGCAGTGGCGGCGCGCGAACCAGTGCGGACGATTTTGTCGGGGCCGGCGGGCGGCGTTGTCGGCGCGGCGAGCGCAGCGAAGACGGCGGGATTTCCAAGGATCTTGACGTTCGATATGGGCGGAACATCTACAGATGTAGCGCTACTCACTGCCGAAGACGGCCTCCGCACTACGTCGGAGTACCAAATCCTCGGCATGCCCGTGGCTGTGGCGATGCTCGACATTCACACTGTCGGCGCGGGCGGTGGATCGCTGGCGAGTTTCGATCGCGGAGGAGCACTGAAAGTAGGACCGCAATCAGCGGGCGCGGACCCTGGGCCGATTTGTTACGGACACGGCGAGTTACCCACAGTGACTGACGCGAATCTTGTCCTTGGGAGGATTGAGCCGGACGGATTCCTGGGTGGCGGCATGCATTTAGACGAAGCACGCACGCGTGAGTTCGTGAGACGCGCTATGGGCAAGTTAGCAAATGTAGAAGCGTTCGCCGAAGGCATTGTGCGGGTGGTGGACGCCCACATGGTGCAGGCATTGCGGAAGATCTCCGTTGAGCAAGGCCACGATCCGCGCGATTTTGTTCTGGTGAGTTTCGGCGGCGCGGGTGGGTTGCACGCATGTGCTTTGGCCAAAGCGCTGCGCATTCCCAAAGTGCTGATCCCGAGAATGCCTGGGGCGTTATCGGCTTATGGAATTTTGATCTCCGATTTAGTGAGAGATTCGTCGCGAACGGTTATGCTCAGTCCGGGAGATGAACGGCTGACGGATCACTTCGAGGCTTTGGGAGACGGTGAGCGGTCAGTGGACCTCCGATACTCGGGGCAAGGCTACGAATTGAACGTACCTTGGACGAGAGACTTTGTGACACGCTTTCATCAGTTGCACCGGCAGCGTTATGGGTACTCGGACGACAAGCGCCCTGTAGAGATTGTGAATGCACGCGCGAGGAAGATTTCGGCAACCGCGCGTATCGCTGAACGCGGGGAAGCTTTACAAAAAGGCGACGGTGAACAAGCGGTCAAAAGGTCGAGGCAAATTTACTGCAATGGCACGTGGCACAATGGCAAAGTCTATGCCCGCGATCGGCTGCAACCCGGAGACACCTTTGCGGGGCCTGCGGTTGTGGGTGAATACAGCGCGACTACGTTTGTTGAACCGAATACGCGCGTGACGGTGGATGGATTTCGCAATCTGGTGATCGAAATATGACCGACCCGATCGAACTGGCCATTTTCAAAAGCACCTTTCATTCCATTGCGGAGGAGATGGGCGTGGCGCTTCGCCGCACGGCGTTTTCGCCAAACATAAAAGAGCGGCGCGATTATTCCAGCGCGGTGTTTGACCGCGGAGGTCAAGTGATTGCGATGGGAGACGACATGCCCGTGCATCTCGGTTCCATGCCTATGGCGGTGCGCGCCGCACTCGATAGCTTGACGCTCGAACGCGGCGATATTGCTATCTTGAACGACCCTTACGATGGCGGTACTCATTTGCCGGATATCACTCTGGTGATGCCTGTTTTCGTGGCCGGCAGCAAAGCTGCAGCGTTCTTTGTCGCGAACCGCGCACACCATGCAGACGTGGGCGGCATGTATCCCGGTTCCATGGGTTTGTGCCGCGAAATCTATCAGGAAGGCATCCGCATTCCGCCGCTGAAACTGGATGACAGTGTTCTGAAACTCATTCTGACCAATGTCCGTACACCGCGCGAACGCGAAGGCGATCTAACCGCGCAGATTGGCGCCTGTCGCATTGGTGTCGAGCGCGTGGAGGAACTGATGGCCAAGTACGGTTTGGCCCGCGTGGAAACCAACGCGGCAGCATTACTAGATCATTCAGAAGAATTGATCCGCGCAGAGCTGGCAGAACTGCCTGAAGGCGAGTTCAGTGCCGAAGACTTTCTGGATGACGACGGGATTACCTCCGACCCGGTTCGTATTCAGGTGACTGTGAGAACGAGGCCTCGCGAGCGAACGCTATGCGTCGATTTTGCCGGATCGGCCGCGCAGGTGACAGGCAGTTTGAACGCGGTCTCCGCGATCACTTATTCCGCCACGTTCTATGTACTGCGCTGTTTGCTACCGGAAGAAGCGGCACCCACTGCTGGACTGATGCGCCCGGTGGAGGTGATTTTGCCGGAACGCTCGATTGTGAATGCGAAGTCTCCGGCAGCGGTGGCCGGCGGCAATGTGGAGACATCGCAACGCATTGTGGATGTTCTGCTAAGGGCGTTCGCGCAAATTGTGCCGCAGCGCATTCCGGCCGCGAGTTCCGGAACGATGAATAACCTGACGATCGGTGGAATTGACCCTCGCAACGGCCAACCTTATGCTTACTACGAAACGATTGCGGGAGGAACAGGAGGGCGGCCCGTAGGAGATGGCGTTTCGGGTGTTCATACTCACATGACAAACTCGCTAAACACACCCATTGAAGCGCTGGAGTACGCTTATCCGTTTCGGGTGCGGCGCTATAGCTATCGCGAAGGTTCAGGCGGTGCGGGCCGCTTTCGTGGAGGCGATGGCTTAGTGCGTGAGATTGAATTGCTAGGTGCGGCGCAAGTAACGCTGCTGGCCGACCGACACCGGTTCACACCGTACGGACTCAACGGCGGCTTGGGAGGTGCCACTGGGCGAACAGTCTTGATCACAAACACAACGGAGACGCCGCTGCCCGGCAAGTGCAATCTACAAGCCAATGCGGGTGATGTAATTAGAATTGAGACACCAGGTGGAGGAGGTTGGGGAACGGATGAATAGAAGACAGTTTGCCAAGAGCGCGGCCGTGATGGCGGGAGCGGCGGTTCTGCGAGGCGCTGCGAGAACCATTCGCGCGTATGTTGGGACCTACAGTTCGCCGCAAGGGCCGGAGGGCAGCAAGGGCCGCGGAAGCGGGATTTATTTGTTTGAGATGGACACGCAAAGCGGCTATCTCACACAGCGCGCCGTATTCAAAGACGATACTAATCCTTCCTGGCTGGCCGTGGACAGAACGCGCACTCACTTATACGCGGCCAATGAGACGGAGGCCGGCGGGGTGAGTGCGTTCTCGATTGATGGCAGCAGCGGAGAGTTGGAACTCCTCAATCGAGCGAGTTCGGGAGGCGCAGGTCCAGCATATCTGAGCATTCATCCCACTGGGAAATATATCCTAGTCGCCAATTATGCGGGTGGCACAGTCGCGGTGCTGCCGATTATCGAAGACGGGAAGGTTGGCGAACCGGTAGATGTTCATAAGCATGCGGGCAATGTGGGGCCTGCGAACGCGGCCAGCGGGCCGAAAGGGAGCTTTGCCATCAGTGGCCACGACAAACCGCACGCGCACATGATTTTAGCCGACCCCATGGGTCATTTCGTTCTGGCCGCCGATTTGGGTCTTGATGAGATCATGATCTACAAATTTGATGCTGCCACGGGCAAGATGACGCCGAACAGTCCCGCCAGCTTCAAGCTACCTGCGGGTGATGGACCAAGACACTTTATCTTTCACACGAACCGGCACTGGCTTTATACGCTACAGGAAGAAAGCTCGACGCTTGTGACTTGCGATTACGATTCCGCGCGAGGCATACTGAAACCCAAGCAGACCATCTCTACCTTACCGAAAGACTTTGCCGGCACTGACTTTACATCGGAGATCGTACTGTCTCCTGATGGGAGGTTTATCTACGTGGCCAACCGTTTGCATGACACCATTGCGTGGTTTTCCACGGGAAGCGATGGCAAACTGACTTGGATGGGAGAAGAATGGACACGCGGCGATTATCCACGGAGTTTTACGATTGATCCGAGTGGCCACTTTCTCTATTCGTGTAATCAACGGAGCGATGCGATTGCCTGTTTCCACCGCGATTTGAAGACGGGAGGTTTGGGATTTACTGGACAATACACGGCGGTTGGAACGCCGGCGATTATCCGGTTCATTTAAGGGTGACTTAGGCGAATGTTTAGCAAAAAGTGCTAGCCGATTTGAGACCTAGGCGAAGAAAAAGCGTTTTTTGTGAAACGGAATCGGCGGTTTTGGCGAATGTTTAGCGAACATAGAACGACGGAGCGGCGAAGGTGAAGAGAGGCGATTTTGCGAAACGAAGCCAATCTTCGCGGCCTGTTTGTGGCCCTCTGTCCCGTGCGGACGAGAATGGGCGGCCTAGGTCGCTGACGCTCCCCTGCTCCGTTTCGATATTGGCTGGGTTTCAGATTTGTCGCGAACTTGGGCGTTTTTGCGAAACGAACCCAATCTAGATTCAGATTGTCAAAGAACTGTCGGCCGACGCTTCGAACACCTTGCGGCGAAGAAGAACCGGCGTGTAATGGGTTTACTTGTATAGAACTTACCTTGGGGCAAATCTAGGCGAGAGGGGACATGAGTGGACAAGGTTTGTGTTTTTAGCGAGTTAGGCGACGAAAAAAAGTTTGGAGAAGATGTGACCGACATCCCCTATGGTCTCTACAAGACCACCCGCCGCGCGAATTTCACGGCGGGGTTTTCAAACAATTGCGAAATTACTGAATCGGGGACTGGTGAATCGGTCTCGACAATCGAAATCGCTGTGAGCGGACCTTTGCTTTTGCGGGCCGATTCTTCCTGCCGGCCCAGGGCAAAGCTCGCGACGTTCACGCCGTTCTTGCCGAGACAGGTGCCCAGAAAACCGATCACGCCCGGAACATCGTCATTGCGCGAATACATCAGATTGCCGCCGAGGGTCGCCTCACAAGAAATATTTTCCACCTGCAGCAGGCGCGGTTTATCGAGGACCACCGCACCGAGTACCGGGAAATTGCCGGTCTCGGTATCGACCTCGATGCGGATGGAATCCATGTGCGCCGCGCCAGGCTCGCGCTCTTCGACCACGCGGAACCCACGCTGGGTAGCGATTTGCATGGCATTCACGACGTTGGCGCGATGCTCAAGCGAGCGCGACAGCACTCCGGCCAGCCCGGCATTGCGCAAAATTTGGGTATTTTGATCAGCCAAGCGTCCAAAGTAGGTAAAGCGAATGGTCTGGGGGTTGCCCACCACAATATTGCTCAAAAACGTTCCGAGCCGCTCCGCCAAGTCGACATAAGGCCGCAGGACGTTGTATTGAACCGCCGTCATGGCCGGCATGTTCACGGCATTCAACGCAACGCCGCTTTTGAGATATTCGATCATCTGCTCGACAATGCGAATGCCGACAATCTCCTGCGCTTCTTCGGTCGATCCGGCAATGTGGGGTGTGGCTACAACGGACTCGAGCGCAAAGAGCGGGTTCTGTTCGGGCGGCTCTTTCAGGAACACGTCCAGCGCGGCGCCCGCCACCTTGCCGCTGGTGATTGCCGCTTGCAAATCGCCTTCATCGACCAACTCACCGCGCGCGCAATTTACAATGCGCACGCCCGTTTTCATTTTGGCGAAGGCGGCCGCGTTCATCATGCGCTCTGTTTCGGGGGTATGGGCCACATGCAGCGTGATGTAATCGCTCTGCTTGCACAACTCTTCGAGAGGAACCAGGTCCACGCCCATATCGCGCGCGCTTAGGGGACTCACATACGGATCATGTCCGATGACATGCATTTCAAAGGGCTTGGCGCGCTTCACCACTTCGCGGCCGATACTGCCCAGGCCAATCACGCCCAGCGTTTTGCCGCGCAGTTCGTTGCCCAGAAACTTCTTCTTCTCCCACTTGCCCGCTTTGGTTGAAAAGCTCGCCTGCGGAATGGCGCGCGCCATGGAAAGCATGAGCGCCAGCGTATGCTCCGCCACTGAGATAGCATTGCCACCTGGAGTATTCATGACCAGCACGCCCGCATCGGTGGCGGCGGGTAAGTCTACGTTATCGACGCCGACGCCGGCTCTGCCAATCACACGCAGCTTGGGGGCAGCCTTGAGAACGTCTTCCGTCACCTTGACGGCGCTGCGCACCACAAGGGCGTCGCAATCGGCCAGATGCGGCTGGTACGTTTTGGGGTCGGCAATCACGATGTCCCAGTCTGCTTGGGCACGGAGCAGTTCTACGGCCGCTGCGGCAAGCGGCTCAGCAACAAGTATCTTCATTTATTTGGATTTATTGCGATGCCAGTCTGGCGTTGTTGAGAAACTCCAGGATAACAAAAAGGGGTGATGGCGGTCGATCAAGACAATGGGGTTGGAGGGCAGCGAAAAAGAGGGGACACGCCTGCTGTATTTCTTAGCGGGAAGGATTCACTGGGCCCGGAGTGTCCCCACTTTTCTTCGTCGCAGCTAGTTTAAGACAACAGACGAACAAGTAGATGGCTCACCCCGAGACGCTTGGCTTGAACAGCGAGATATTGACGATCAAGCCGATTGCCCTGCACAAGAACCAAGTTCAGAAGATCGTTCCACTGCCTTTCAGAAACGTTTCCGCCCTCCTGATACCAAAGGAGCTTGGCAAGGAAAATATCCTCGGCGGAAACCACGCTCACTTCGATCGGTTCGCCTCCGAAAAGCGCCGTTGCTTGTAGACAGCGATGCGCCAACTGGTCGGAACCAAGCGGGTGTCGCGACGCCACGAATAAGTCGATCTTCAGGCCCGATTCGAAGTGAATCACGTTAAATGACTTTCCTCGCTCGACAGCTCCAAGTATTGCGCCCTCGTCGACGTAAAAATGGGGAGCAAGCGCTTTGTAAAAGTCCTTAATTTGATGGGCGTGTAGATCGATCACGACATCGATATCCTGGGTCGCGCGCGCCACGCCATGTAAGGAACTTGCGAAGCTGCCTCCTACGGCGTAAATAATGCCTAGCCGGTCCAGTGTTTGGAAGAACGTAACGGCTGCCTCGCGTAGGCTACTCATGCAGAGCAGGATCCCAGCCATAAGCCCGGATCATCAACTCACGTGTTACTCGGCTGGCTACCGCGCGAAGGAACACCTCACGCTCGTCCGCTTCCGGATAGCGAAGCCGGATACCAGCCTTAACCGATTCAAACAAACCTTCGCTCAGGTCGAAAACGTCCACCAGCTTCTGCCCAACAGGCCGCTTCCGTTGGATCTCATAAAAGAAAGACAAGGCCTCCGCAGAGGTGTCACGGACAAAATCGACGTCGGCGTGCAACTCACGGGACATAGCAGATGGCCGAAGGATAACACGCCTCTGGAGTATGGTGTGCGGGAAGTTTAAGCCATTTTTCTTCGGTGCGGAAGAAGCCGCTTTTTCTTAGTTTTCTGTAGTGAACTGCGTCTGCACAGTTACGGTCTGGCCATCCGCCGTGGTGCCGGTTACGGCCAAAGTGTGTACGTTGTTGGTATAGAGACTGGTGTCGATCTGGAGAGACCAGCCGACGTTTGGACAGTCGGGGCTGCTAAAGGCGGCGCAAGCATCTGGACGGCTCATACGAGGGGCGTTGCCGACGGGAATGCCGTCTATAGAAACCAGCACGTTTGTAATACTCACGTTCGGCTCTGACAGCCAACCGTAGAACGTGACCTGCCCTGTGTAGTAAGGCTCCGCAGGGTTCGGTACGTCGATTGACGAGTTCAGGGGCGTGGCGGAAGACCAGTTTTGGACAGTGAACGCAGTGCTAACCGTGTTGGCCGTGCCGTCCGCGGCCGTGGCAGTCACGCCAAGGGTGTGCGTGCCGTCAAGAAGCGCATCGGTATCGAACATGTACGTCCAGCCGACATTAGGACATCCGGGGCGGCCGGGATAGGTTGTGCAGACGTCGGGCCGTGGCAGGCCGTAAGTGGCGGTGCCACTTGGGATGCCGTCGATTGAGACACTGACCGAAGAAATAGCAACACCGGTCTTGATCGCCCAACCTGAAGTGGTAGCGATGCCCGAATAGGGAATGCTCGCTGCGTTAGGCGAATCGATGTTTGTGATTGCGGAGGTTGAGGAATTGGTGACGGTGAAGGAAGCGCTCGCCGTAGCTCGTTTGCCATCGGTAGTAGTGCTGGTTGCCTCGAGAATGTGGGTTCCATTGGTGAAGCGCGTGGTGTCAAGCGAATAGCTAAAGCCCACGTTCGGGCACCCAGGCCGGCTAGGATAGACCGCGCAGACATCGGGCCGGGAAATGCCGTAGGTGGCAGTGCCGTTCACCACGCCATCTACCGAAATCTCTACCGATTGAATGGAAGCGGTGGAACCAGTGTCGGTAAGTGCCCAACCGGCGACGGGGGCGATACCACTGAAACTGGTTGGGGTGGCCGCGCCCTCGGTCGGGCTGTCAATATTGATGCGCACAGGGTTGGCCGAAGTATTCATATTGGCAACCGTAATCGTTCTAGTGAGAGTGTAAGGCTGGCCAGAGGCCGGAGTGGCGGTGATGCCAAGAGTATGTTGGCCGTCCGCTATGAGCGTTGTATCGAGAGTTCCGTCATATCCGACATACGGACAATTCTGGATGGCGAAGCTAACGCTGGCGTAAGCGGCGCAGACGTCAGGGCGTCCCAGGCCGTAAAATACGTTTTCCATCGGAACACCGTCCACGGAGACTCCGATCGAAACGATGCTGGTGTAGGGATCGATGGCCCAGCCAAAGATCACAGTGTTGCCACTCAACGTCCCGGCAGAAGCGCTCGGAGTGTCAATGTCAACGCTGGGCCCACTGAACAAATCGACAGGGTCATAGTTGTTGACATAGAAAGAACTGGAGACGGTATATTGCTGGCCGTTGGCAGCAACGGCCGTGATTGAGAAGGTATGCGGCGCGGTTGTTCCGACGGAGGTAGTGCTGTTGGGGAGGTTATTGAGATCCGCCAGGTAGTTCCAGCCAACATTGGGACAGCTCGGAGTACCCGGGACGGCGGTGGCGCAGACATCGGGACGCGAAATGCCATAGATAATCTGGCTCGAATTCACTTGCGTGCCATCCAAATACGCAGTCAAAGAAGTGATCGGCGATGTGTCGTTGGTAGCCCAACCGGAAAACATCACGGTTCCGTGATAGATCTGGCCGGCGGTAGTAGGTGTATCGATGTCGACGTGCGTATTGGAGACCAACGGATTGTTGTTCACGAAAATGGCAACGCCTTGAGGGTTCGTGCGATGCAGACCGTTAGCGTCGGTAACCAATATCTGGAGCGTGTGGTTTCCGTTCGCCACGAGCGTGGTGTCGAATGTGTACGTGTAACCCACATTCGGGCAACTATAAACGGTGGGGTAAGTAACGCAGACGTCGGGACGTGAAGTACCGTAAGTGGCCATGCCCACGGTCAGTCCGTCTATTTGAATGGCAACACTCGTCACCGGAGTGGTGGAATCGATAGCCCAACCGGAAACCAAGAGACTGCCACTGACAGTGGTGACCGAACCAAATTGGGGTGTGAGCGGCGTATCGATGCTCATATTGATGGGGCTGGGCGGAACCGGCACAGGCGGACTGGGAGGATTTGACACCGCACTTCCCACCGGGAGATAGACAGTATTGCTAATGAAGGCATTCTGGGCCATGTAGAACGGCGTTTGCGGGTTGGATGGCATGCCAGTAGGTATCAGAACATCAACGCGGTAAATGCCATAGGAACCAACAGTCAAGCCGGCGAAAATGACCTGGGCACTTTCACCGCCTAAGGTTGCCGCCACAAAATTGGCTGCCAGAACATCATTGAGCGGTGGCGCTGGTCCGTTGTATGGGAAACCAGTGGTAATCGAATCGGTAATGTCGCTGCCGCTGGTATTTTGAATATCTCCCAAGCCAGCGCCCGAAATGCTAATCAGTTCGCCCGGTACAGCCGGGTTGCCCGGGAAAATGGGCGAGCCGCTCACTACCGCGCAACAAGTGTTCACGGTGGCATGACAAAGGGCATCGTTGCCACTGCTGCCGTAGGGCGTTAACGTCTCGGTGGCCGTGGTTGTGGTGGTGGTGCATGAGGTAAGTCCGGCGGTGGTGGTACCGGTTGCAACGGAAATAGGAATGCCGCTGCCACTGGGCGAGGCGAAAGGGCCGGCTCTGGCGGTGAGCACAACACGCGTGAACGCGCCACCCGCGCTCGCCGTGACGTATGGATCATTTGCGTTATTAATGGCATTCACCAGCCCTGTCACCACATTCTGGAGCATCTGGGTGGCGGTGAGCGTGGTGACTACGTCGCTGGCCTGCACGGTATATTCGTACGGAGTTGAGTTGCCATTGACATAAATAGCAACCTCGTCGTTCACTGTTGCGCTGCCATCTATCGAAACCACCGCTACGGGATTGCCGAGCTGATGGACAGCCTGCGAAATGGGCCACGGCCGATTCTGATCGGGATATTGCTGGGCATCGAAAATGCCGGGATTCGCCGGCGCAATGTAAACTGGCGTGGCGTTCGTCACCGTTACCGAACCATCGTTGTGAACGGTTCGTACATACACACTCGTGCTGTTGCGGTCGCCATAGAAGTATGGGACCTGTCCAACCAGCTGAGTCGGCGTTACCTTGTACAAGGGGGAAGCAAAGCCATCGAGATAAAGCTCGACGCCATTGACGTTGTTGGGTATATTGCCCGAGTTGGTTGAGGAGTTGAGTTGCGCGACATAGGTAGTGTCAATGTCGGTAAACGTAACGCCCGGCGGCGCATTCACTTCAACCAAAGTGCCCGGCGAGGTGGTGGCGGCGTTACCGGCAGAAAGGTAGTCGCCAGACGTTGAAACCGTCACATTCGCAGTGTTGGAGACAGTGGCAGCGAGACTGATGGTATCGTAGGCGAGACTCGTTGACTCCGCACCCGACTTTTGCAGGGAACTCAAATAGATGGTCCCCGTTCCGGGGCCGCCAAAAGAAGCGCTCACATTCTGATCGGACGCGTTGATCTTGGCGACCAAAGCCTTCGCAATATTGTCCGGCGTGTCGTTGGCTTTCTCAGTGTATAAATAAGCCACTGAGGCGATTGTTACGGTTGCGGTATCGCCGGCGGTGATTTTTCCGCCGACGGTGACGGTAAACGTAATGGTGCCTTCCTGGCGCACGATTTCGCTCGCCCAGTTCACCACTGGGATTACGCTGGCGGTGGTATCAAACGCACTGGGAATCAGCGTGTCGCCGGCCGAGAACAGCAGAACGCGGCGGTTATAAGGATCGGCCACATAGAGATTGGTTCCGTCCCAGGCGAGCGAAGTGGGACTGGGAGTGGTGTCCACACTACCCGTATTGTCCACTTCCGTGCTCACAATGCTGATGGAGACGCTGGTAACAATATCGTTCGTGAAATTGGTCTGGCCGAGAATGCCGGTGGCCGAGGTTCCGTTAACTGTTGGGATGGTATTGAAAATAAGAACGCGGTCATTGCCGCCATCGGCAACAAACAGGCGAATGCCGTCGGAAAGCGCGAAGCGGGGGAAATTGACACTGGCTTGACACTGGCCATTGTTGCCGCGAGGCAGCGCTGTGCTGCCGCCAGGTGTCGTATAACACACGTTAACGTTGTTCGACGTGGTTTGCACAAAGTCAGGCTGTCCAATCACAACGTCGGCGTTCTGATCCATGGTGGGTGACGTGGTATTCCAGATCAAGACGCGGTTGAAACCGAGATCGGAGACGAATACGTGGCCACCATCGGCGGTGACGGAAACGGGATTCAGCAGTTGATTGGCGGCCGCGCTGGGCGCAGTGGTGGTGGGCGGGGGCGCATTCGCATGCGTGAAATCGGGCTGTCCCAGAACGACGTCCGGCGGCTGATTGTTGGTGGTCGGCCACGAATTCCAGATCAAAACGCGGTAGTCTTGGGTGTCCGCCACATAGAGCTTACCGTTCGCGATCCAAACACCTTGCGGGCCGCGCATCGACGTTGCTGTTACCACACCAAGCTGCTGCGTCTGCAAAGTGTTGAAATTCGGCTGCCCCACCACGAGGTCGGGATGCGTGTTACCGGTGGGTATCGAATTCCAAAGCAAAACGCGATTGTTGTCAGTGTCGGCGATCGCGAAATGGACGCCATCGCTGGCCACCGCAGTGGCGTCATACAACCAGGCGTTCTCGACCGGGCTTGTTCCCGCTACATCTTCCCCGCCGTTATATCCGTTATAAAAGCCTGTCACGGGCGTGGATTGGCCGCTGGGTACGTAAGTGGGCGGGGTAAAGGTATCCTGGCCTAAGCTGAAAATGGCCGGGGTGCCGCAAACATAACACGAAGTGAGCGTCTGCACCGCTGAATCCGTGGTGATATCTGTATGCGGACCGGGAATAACGGTGGTATCGAAAACCAGCACGCGGTCGTCGTTAGGGGTCGCTCCCAGGCGGTTGGAATCGGCCACAAAGAGCCGATTCCCTGCCCACGCAATGCCACCGGCGCCTCCCAGAACCTGCCCGGTCGGATTCTGATCACCATTGCTGAAGGTGAACTGCCCGACCACGGCGCGCGCGGCTTGGCCGTTCTGAAATGGCATTTGCGCAAACGCAGTCGAGGCAAGCAAAAAAAGAAAGGTTGTATTTCGATACGATCTAAACAAAGGAACCCCAAACGAAGGCGTTGTCGCAAACGTGGCTTGATAAGCCGGTACTCGGTTGAATCATTACAATTAAAGACCGGCAGACACAGCTTCACGAAGCCCGGGACCCGCCAAAATAGCTTTAGTATAACAGCGCTAGGGACGCGGATTGCCCAGCGCAGGTTGCAGGAAAGCGTTTCTGGGGGTTCGAGCCAGCGTACAATAAGGGCGATGGCGATGCTGGATCAAGTACAGAAAGACATCGTAAGCGCGATGAAAGCAAAGGACGAAAACCGTTTGGGCGCGCTGAGGATGGTGAAGACGGCTCTCAAGAAACAGGAAATTGACGGCATGAAGCCGCTGGACGAACCGGCCGAGATGGCGGTGATGAATACACTGCTCAAGCAGCGGCGCGAATCGGCGGACATGTTCCGCAAAGGTGGACGCGAGGAACTGGCGGTGAAAGAAGAAGCGGAGATTCAGATTATCGAGGCTTATTTGCCGGCTGCACCCACAGTTCATGAAATGGGCGCGGCCATCGACGCGGCGTTGGCGGAGACCGGCGCCACGACTGCTAAGCAGATGGGGCTGGTGATGAAGGCTGCGCAAGCGAAACTGGCGGGGAAACGGGTGGATGGCAAAGCGCTGAGTGAGTTGGTGAAGACGAGGCTGGCGTAGGGAAAAGCGCTAGCGGCGGCGGCGCTTTACGGTACCAAACTAGTAAATGGCGGCACATACGCCTGTAGCGTCACCAAAATTCCTACCAAACAGCCGAGCGCCAAACTGTGGAAGAACACATACCGAAGAATTTCGCCCTCGTGCCCGAACCAGTTGGTGGCGGTGGAGGCTACGACGATCGACTGCGCATCGATCATCTTGCCCATCACCCCACCGGAACTGTTCGCCGCCGCCATCAGCAAGGGGTTTAGGTGAAGCTGCTGCGCGGTAATGCGCTGCAAACTGCCAAATAGAATATTCGACGAGGTATCGGATCCCGTGACGGCCACACCTAACCAGCCCAAGAGCGTGCCAAAGAAGGGATAGAACGCGCCGGAGCGGGCAAAAGCCATTCCCATGGTTGCGTCCAATCCGGAGTAGCGCGTGGTATAACCGAGCGCCAACATCGCCGCAATCGTCAACAGGGAAAACCGGACCGCGTATAGCGTCAGTCCGTAAGTCTGGAGTGCGCGGCTGAAACCGATCCGCATGACGCCGGCGGCCAGGAAGGCAGCGAGTAAAATCCCGCTGCCGGATGCCGATAGCCACGAAAAGGCAAACACCGCTGTCTCGGGCTTCGCATTCGCCGGCGCCACTGGTGGCACGCGCTGCACCAGATTATGCAAGCCGGCAATGGCAAGTTGCGGGTTCGATAAATGATTCAGCCATGCCTTGACTGGAGGTAATCCCCATACAAACGCGGTGACCCCCAAAATCACCCACGGCGTCCATGCCGCGACCACCTCGGCAGTGGTGTGCGTATGGCGCACCATGCGCCGCTCGGCGTCTTGAGGCGAAACGAATTCGGAGTCGCGTGTCGTCCCCAGCATGATCGTTTTCGGATGCCAGATTTTGAGCAGCGCTACGAGGGCCGCCATCGAAACAAGCGAGGCCACTACATCGACGAGCGTGGGCCCGTGAAAATTCGAAACCAAATACTGCGGCACGGCGAAGCCCGCGCCCGCCACCAGGACCGCCGGCCAAATCTCGAGCGTGCGTTTGAACCCGGCAAAGGCCCAAATCAGCCAGAACGGAACGATCACGGAGAAGAACGGCAACTGCCTGCCAATCATGATCGACAACTGGTTCAGATCAAGACCGGTCACCGATTGCAGGCCCAGAATCGGCGTGCCCAGCGCGCCAAACGCCACCGGCGCTGTGTTGGCAATCAACGATAAGGCCGAAGCGGCCAAAGGCGAAAACCCCAGACCGATCAGCATAGCGCCCGTTACCGCCACCGGCGCGCCAAATCCGGAAGTACCTTCAAAAAACGCGCCAAAACAAAACGCTATCAGCAACAATTGCAATCGCCTGTCGTTGGTTATGCCCGCCACGCTGTCTTGCAGAATCCTAAATCTGCCGGTGCTCTCGGTCAGCTTGTAGAGGAAGATGACATTTATGACAATCCAGCCAATCGGCAGCAGGCCGTACATGGCACCCAGCAGCGCGGTTTTTCCCGCCATGCCCGGGGGCATGTGGAACACCAGAATCGCAATCGCCAGCGCGGCTCCCAACCCCAACAACGCGGCGACGTGAGCCTTGATTTTGAAAAAGCCGAGCGCACCCAACAAAACAATTACCGGCAGCGCAGCTAGCAAGGTGGAGAGCACACGACTCCCCGCCGGGTCATAGACTTGTTGCCACATTAGGGAGCTATCCTCCGATAGCGTACATTGGCCGTTGCGGAGCGACAAAGCCGACTCGATTGATCTCGTGCCCGACCCACTTCCGCCAAACCGTAGATCTTATCGCAGTCTCCAACTCGTTGGCGGTTTCATCGCTCGCGAGCAGAGGGCGCACATCGGTCTCTTCGTTGGCAAACAGGCAATAGCGCAATTTACCGTCGGAGGTGAGTCGCAGCCGGTTACAATTCATGCAAAACGGTTTGCTCACCGAAGCGATAAAACCGACTCGGTAGCCGTCGGCAAAACGGTATTCCGCCGCAGGCGCGCGCGGATCGGCGTCGGGCACTGCTTCCAACGGCCCAAACTCGCGCTCCAACATGGCAATCATCTCGTCGGCGGTCAACACGCGGTCGAGCGACCAGAGATCCTGAGCATCCAGCGGCATAAACTCGACGAAGCGGACTTCAATAGAGTGTTCGCGGCCAAAGCGCACCAGAGAGACTACGTCAGGTTCGGTGAGTCCTTTAACGGCCACGGCGTTGAGCTTGACCACGTCGTAGCCGGCCTTCAGCGCCGCGTCCAGGCCTGCCATGACGCGGTGCAAATCGTCGCGCCGAGCGATCTGCCGAAAACGCTCGCGGTCTAACGTGTCCAGATGGATATTCAAGCGCCGCAATCCGGCATCGTGCAGAGGCTGCGCGGCATCGGCCAGCAGGACGCCATTCGTGGTCAACGCCAGATCGTGAACGTTTTCGAAGCGGCTCAACTTTGCGACCAGATTCGCCAGTTTGGGCCGCATCAGCGGTTCCCCGCCCGTCAGGCGAATCTTGCGAATCCCTAGTGCCACGGCGATCTCAACAAACCGCTCAATTTCGTCAAAACTCAGCAGATCGGCGGCCTTGGTAAACGCGGCACCCGTCTCCGGCATGCAATAAAAACAGCGAATGTTACAGCGGTCGGTGACGCTGATGCGCAGGTTATCGTGGCGTCTGCCGAAACTGTCCACGAGTCCGAAGTTGTCCACACGCGGCACAACGGAGCCTGTCGCGGGCGGAC
>PMSX01000009.1 GCA_003167495.1 Bryobacterales bacterium
GATGAGGAGTTCGATGCGATTTTTACCAATAACAAGCCAATCATCTTCGCGTTTCATGGTTACCCCTGGCTGATTCATCGCCTGACTTATCGGCGCCACGGACATGATTTCATCCACGTGCGCGGTTACAAGGAAGAAGGAACCACCACCACTCCTTTTGACATGACCGTACTCAATAACATGGACCGCTTTCAACTCGCGTTCGATGCGATCCGGCGGATTGAAAGATTTCAACCGATCGTCGGGCGGGAGTTGGACCGCCTGCAAGATAGCCATCAACGGCACAAAGCGTTTGTCATGCAGAACGGGGAAGACATGCCCGAAGTATGCAATTGGAAGTGGAAGGCGCGAAGCAGTGCCGGGTGACGAACGCCTCATCCTCGCCCTGAACTGCGGATCATCATCGCTTAAGTACGGCGTATATCGTGCAGAGGGCAACCACCCGCAACTAGTCTTTGAGGGCGAAGCGGAGGAGATCACAGACCACTCCGTCGCCCTGAATCAAGCGCTGGAACTCTTGGAACGGCAAGGTCTCAAGCAGTTCTGGAAGGCTGGGCACCGCGTGGTGCACGGCGGCCCGAATGTTCGAGAGCATCAAGTTCTAACCCCCGACGTCTTCAAGAAGCTGCAAGCAGCTGTGCCGTTTGCCCCGTTGCACTTGCCTGCTTCAATCGCTGTAATAGAGGCCGTGCGAAAGAAGATGCCCGATTTGCCGCAAGTGATATGCCTCGACACGGCGTTTCACCGCACGATGCCCGATGTGGCGCGCACGTTCGCTCTGCCTGCCGCAGTTCGGCAACTCGGAGTCGAGCGCTACGGATTCCACGGCCTATCAATTGGAATCTATTTTGGCTCAGTTGCAACCCGTGCCGGAGAACCTTGTCATAGCGCATTTAGGCAACGGCGCCAGCATCACCGCGATTCACGATGGCCAGTCGATCGACACCACGATGGGATTGACACCCACGGGAGGAGTGATGATGGGCACGCGCTGCGGGGATCTTGACCCGGGTGTCATGGTGTTTCTAGCACGGCATGGGTTCGCCACGGCCGATGAGTTGGAGCAACTGGTGAATAAGAAATCCGGGTTGCTGGGTGTCTCCGGCTTGAGCAGCGATGTTCGCCAACTGATTGAGGCGCGCGCACAACCAGCTCCCGACCTTGCGCTACGCATGTTTTGCTACCAGGTACGCAAGGCCATCGCAGCCATGGCGGCGGCGCTCGGCGCGCTGAACCTGCTGGTGTTCACCGGCGGTATCGGCGAGCACGCGGAAGTACTGCGGCGGGAGATTTGCGCAAAGTTCGCATGGATGGAATCTTTTGAAATACGCACTTTGCCGGCGCAAGAAGATTTGCAGATCGCGCGCATCGCCTTATGGGAACACTAGAAATTCAAGCCAAGGCGGCGAGTGACCGATTCAATGGTTGTGCGCGATTCTGTGACACCGAGCAACGCAGTGCCCGTGAAATAGAGTACGCCGTAGACGGGCAGCGCCAGGCAGGCAAGCAACTTGGGATGAGCCGTACCGACACCTAACTTGATGAAGTAGGCGACCGCTGCCGATGAGATCGCAACCGACCAAAGACGAATAGTGAAGCTGACTGCGAGCGGCGTTTTGCCGATACGTTCAGCCAGTGCGCCACGGAGGAGGATGAACTCAACCCAACCCGCCACGCCTGCCGAGGCAGTGAGTCCGGCCACGCCCCATTTCTGATCAATGCCGAGCCAGTGTGGTAACAGCAAGGCGCAGACAGCCCCCAAAACAGCGGTGAGAGTCACTCGTATCGTTGCAAAACGCAGCGGAGTTTTCGTATCGAGCAGCGCATAGAAAGCCGAAGAATACAGGCGGCCTAGTGAAGTAGCCAACAGACCGACGGCTGAACCGGCCAGCACAGCCCAAACCAGTATGACGTCGGAGCGATGGAACTTACCCCCTTGATAGATGGCCCCAGTGACGATGTCGCCCAGCAGTAAGAAGGCAACGGCGGAAGGGATGACGAAGAAGGCGATGCGATGCAATCCCGCTGAGAGCCGCTTGCGCAGGAACTCGGCGATCTCCTCTTCCGTGCCCGTGGCGCTCGAAAACGCCGGCAATTCCGCGGCCGACACCGACATGCTGAAAAGACTAACCGGCAGAATGGAAATGAATTGACCGCAGGCTAAGATCGACGTGGAGCCAATCGGTAGAAAGCTGGCGATCCACTGGTCGATATAAGCACTGACTTGCACGACGCCGCGACTCAGGAAGACGGGGCCAAAGTTACGCAAGACCGTCCGGACATGCGGCGACTTGAATTCCAGGACGGGTCGGAAGCCCGGCAGAAAGTTTAGCGTGTTCGGCAATTGAACCAAAAATTGCAGAAGACTGCCAAGCACCCAGCCCCAGGCGATATCGGCGGCGAGGCGCGCGTCGGTGGCTCCCTGGCCGGTCGTTATGGTGACCAAAATCACCGCGACGCTGAGAGCGACGGGGGCCAAATACGACAGCAAGAACTGCCGGTGGCTATTCAGAACACCTAGACACCACGAGCTCATGACAAGTAAGCCTGTTGCGGGAAAGAGAATGCGAACCAAGTGAATGGCCAGAAGCCGCCGCTCACCGTGGAAGCCGGGTACGATGAGATCAATAAATAAAGGAGTGGCCGTGATGCCAACCAATACCAGCACTGCGCAAACCAGGCCGAGAATGCCGAAAACCGCCGCGGCCAGGTGCTCGGCTTCCTTGTCCTCGCCCTGTGCCCGTAACTTCGCATAGACCGTAACGAAAGAAGCGGAAAGGACGCCCTCCCCAAAGAGGTTGCTGAGCAGATTGGGTATTCGAATGGCGGAGCGCAAAGCGTCCGCGTAAATGGATACGCCGCCAATGTAGTGGGCGATCACGCTCTCGCGCAGGAAGCCGACAATGCGGCTTATGAGAATGCCGAGCGCGACAGTGGAAGACGCGCCCAGTGCGGAGCGTTTCGGTGCTGCCGGCGCTCGAGTGGAAGTGCGCGTGGAGGAATCTGTTTCCCGCTGGTTGTCAGCGAGCGAAAACACGGACCTATTTCCTGACGGGATACGGATGCGAACTTGCAAAGTGTGGAGGCTGCTTCCTCTTGAGGTTAGCAATTGTTCTGAAGTTATTTCGAACGCGGAGCATCTATTAGAGAATAGGAGTGTTTGTTGAAACGCAAATCAGCGATTTGGCTTTGCACCGCGGGACTGGCGTTCTTGACCGTGCAAAGCGTTCAAGTAGATGCGACTCAGGCAAAAACGAGCGAAGGAGTAGCAGGGCTCAAGGATTTCAGCAGAGCGCTTGAACAACTCTCGGCGCGAACGGGCCGCAGTGTCGTGCAGATTTTTGTTCAGAGCTATGTCACGCCGGACAACCCGGACCAGGCCTCGGAACTGCTCAGCAAGGAAAGTAGCAGTGGCTCCGGCATCCTGCTTAGCGCCGACGGTTACATCGTGACCAATGCGCACGTAGTGAGGGGCGCGCATGAGGTGAAAGTGCAATTGAACATACGCGCCGAGAGGGAGGCGCGCGACAAGGGTGACCGTTCCTTTAACAGACCGATCGACGGCAAAGTGGTGGGCATTGACCGGGAGACCGATATAGCGGTGGTGAAGATTGACAGAACCAATTTGCCATTTTTGACCTTCGGCAACTCGGATGAATTGAGGCAAGGCCAGATTGTGCTGGCATTAGGTAATCCATTCGGACTTGATAATTCCGTGACCATGGGAGTTGTCAGCGCCGTTTCGCGGCATATCAAGACCGAGGATCCGATGGTCTACATCCAAACTGATGCGCCTATTAACCCTGGCAACAGCGGCGGCCCCTTACTGGATGCCGATGGGCAGGTTGTCGGGATCAACACGTTGATTTTTTCGCAGTCCGGTGGCAGTGAAGGAGTCGGATTCGCTATCCCAAGCAATATTGCCCGCGAAGTATACGGACAACTGAAATCTAAAGGACATGTGCACCGCGCCCAATTGGGTATTGTGGGCCAGACGATTACGCCGGACATGGCGGAGGGGCTTTCGTTGGAGACTGATCATGGGATTGTGATTTCAGATCTTGAACCCAAGGGGCCTGCCGTGAGTGCCGGCCTGCAAACGGACGACATCATTACTGGATTGAATGGCCGACCCATCACGAGTTTGCGTCAATTGGAGGCATACATTTTTCGTTTGGCGCCAGGCGNNCACTGTGACCCTTCGCGTGCAGCGCGGCACGGGTGAGTTGAACCTGCCGGTTGTGACTGAGGAGCAATCGGGTGGGGAATTGGATTCGCTGGCCGATATGGTGGACCCATCCAAGAACGTTGTGCCGGAATTGGGAATCGTAGGATTGGATATCAACAAAGAAGTGCTGAAGTTGATGCCGGAGTTACGGCGGCCGACTGGCGTCGTCGTGGCTGTGCGAAAAACTAACGCCCCTTACTCGGGACCACTGCTGCAGGCCGGCGACGTGATTTACGAGATCAACCGGCAAGTGGTGAACGGAGTGGAGTCGTTGCGTAAGGCGTTAAATCACATGAAGAGCGGCCAATCGGTGGTGCTATTGATTGAGCGGAACGGGGAATTGATGTACGTCGCGTTGCAGTTGGATTGAACACACGGTAACGTATGGAGAGATGAGTCAAGGCCCTATATCCAGTTTCATCCGGCATCACTACCGGCATTTTAATGCGGCAACGCTTGTGGAGGCCGCCGATGGATACATCGCGCATTTGAACAAAGGCGGCCAGATGTTCTTGACTATGGCGGGCGCCATGAGCACAGCCGAACTCGGCGTTTCGCTCGCTGAGATGATCCGCGCCGGGAAAGTGCACGGCATTTGCTGCACTGGCGCGAACTTAGAAGAAGATGTCTTCAATCTGGTAGCGCACGATTTTTATGAGCGGGTGCCGCACTGGCGCGACTTGCGGCCGGAAGACGAACAGGCATTGCTCGAACGCCACATGAATCGCGTGACCGATACCTGCATTCCCGAAGAGGAAGCGATGCGGCGTATTGAAGGCGTGATTCTGAAGGAATGGATGGCGGCCGATGCCAAGGCGGAACACCTGTTTCCCCATGAATTCTTCTACCGGATTTTACGATCGCCCGATCTGGTGAAGAGTTTTCAGATTGATAAGAAGGACAGCTGGCTTTACGCGGCGATGGAAAAGAGGCTGCCCATGTTTGTGCCAGGGTGGGAAGATTCAACCTTGGGCAACATGTACGCGGGCCATTGTATTTCAGGCGATGTAAAGAACGTGCACACGGTGCGGACAGGCATCGAATACATGATGTCGCTGGCGGAATGGTACATGAAGACCTCTGAGACTTCATCGATCGGTTTTTTTCAAATTGGCGGCGGCATTGCGGGCGATTTCCCGATTTNNCGTCGTGCCTATGCTGCGGCAAGATCTCGAGCGCGAAGATATGCCGCTGTGGGGTTACTTCTGCCAGATTAGCGATTCGACTACGAGCTACGGATCGTATTCCGGCGCGATTCCCAACGAGAAAATTACCTGGGAAAAGCTAAGCATTGACACGCCGAAGTTTGTGATTGAATCAGACGCGTCCATCGTGGCTCCGTTGATTTTCGCGGCCGTATTGGGCTGGTAGGACGTTTAGCCAGAGCTACCAACCGTCAAGCCGGGAATCATGGATGACGATCTTCCGTGCCGATAGCTCAGCGAGTAATTCTGCTACTGAGGCTGAAATCTCACCATCTCCCGGCACGACGACCGCCCACGTTAAGTTTTCTCGAAATTCCCGCGAACTGATGCTCCAGGGAGCAAGGGGAGTTGGAACCGGCGCGTCGATCTGGATGAGGGACCATTGCCGGACTAGCGCCAATGAGGAGGTTCGGTCTGGCAAAGGGCCGCGTACGATGAAGTGATTGTTCCCGTGTACAAGGATGCCCAACATGTGTCCTCACAAGCCTCTAAGGCGTTAAGCGTGGATCGGGAACCGGGTACCCGATCGCGAAATGATAGACCACCTGCCCCTGCTCGGGAGTCACGTTCAGATAACTGTGCACCTCATCATCGTAGAACGCACCAATGCCGGTGGCTCCAAGGCCAAAAGCCTCGGCAGCCAGATATAAGCGGTGGCCCATGGCGCCGGCTTCGAAATGCACATAGCGATAACCGCGGTCACCATGCGCACGGCTAGCGCGTTCCAAATCGCCGATCATGGAGAACGCTACGCACGCGTTTCCGGCGAGATCTTGCGCCAGACTCAGACCGGCGGCAATGACGCGTTGGTCACCCGCTTTGATCAGCTCAAGCTCTGCAGGCGTGCGCCAGAATTGATACACGCCAGGTTGCAGCCCTTCAATGCGATGAGCGTACAGATACAATTCGATGAAACTGGTAGCCGAAAAATCAGCGAACAATGGACTGATTGCGGCAGCCAAAATAGCGGAAAGTTGTGTCAGCGAAATACATTGCGCCCCACCAACAAAGTCGAGGGCCGAACGCCGCCTGCGGGCAACCTCGCCAAAGCTGCGCTTCGATGACGCAGGAGGAGACAGTTTAAATTCGCCGCACCCAGTCAGCGGAGGTTCGGCGGATGAGATCGCCGTGCTGGCTTTCGCGCTTAGTTTCGTGGCGGTCTGAATCTGATCAATCCAGGGATAGACGACTATATCTCTCGAAAGCTTGTTCGGCAGGCCATCGAACCACACGGTATCGCATACGTCTGGTTTGCGCACTGGAATGGAAGCGCCGCGCAACTCGATAACGAGCATTGGCTGCTCGTCCTCGTGAAATCTGCACAGCCGAGCGACTTCGTCATCCACAAAATGACCCACCGCCAAGCAGTCACAGCCAAGAGCCCCAGCCGACAAGGCGAGTGCTTGCCACGCATGCCCGACGTCGAGAAGACAGTATCGGTACGCGCGGTCACGGTACTTCCAGGCCTCGCGCCAGGCAATGCTTGTCAAGATAAAAACGATGGGCGCCGATCCACATAGCAACTGGCAATCCATATTGCCGATGGCGCGCTGTTCAGCCATATGGGAAGACGGACGATAGTGATACAGGCCATCCGGCCATTGCGCTAGTCCGCGCGTAATGAAGTGAAATTCAGTCGGATGCAGATTGCCGGATGATGGATTAACTCGCAGCGCATACTTGTTTCCGGTCGCTGGGGCTAGCTTCGAGGCGCTAATAGCCGCGGAATAAAAAAGCAGCTGCGAGAGGAAGCTGGGACCATCAGCCGCAAACGTTTTACCCAAAGAGCCTTGTAGCAACCTGAGCGTTGAGATTTCTGGAATGGGCGGATCCGCAGGGAGATCGACAACCGGCACGCCCTCGTAGTGCCGGAACAGATCGGGCATATTCGGCCAATCGAGATTGTGCGGTGCACGCCGCAGCGCCTCGGCCGTGTGCTTTGTCACTTCGTGATAGTCGCGCCAAGTCATTGCCTATTCTGCCTTATTGCCGATAGTGCCGCCGGAAACGCGCGAACAACGCACCTTGCGGTCCCCCGAAAGTCGACAACGAAACGTAGTGCGCTAGAATTACTTAGTGGGAAATTAGGGACAGATTCTGTCCGCGGCCGCGTGTACGACGTGAATCAAAGGTAGTTAGACAACGGAGAGGTGGCTGAGTGGT
>PMSX01000354.1:0-186 GCA_003167495.1 Bryobacterales bacterium
GTGTACAACTGGTTCATGATCACGCCTTTTCATCGTTGTTCAAAGGATGAACAAAAATCAAGCACATTATTTCCCCTCGTCCTTCTTCTTCGGCCTGGCCATGGCGGCGTCCAAGCTCCTATTCTTCCTCCTATCACTCTTCCGTCAGTGCCCCGGTTTCGATGTCGCGGGCTTGGTGGCCGCGAC
>PMSX01000354.1:224-5141 GCA_003167495.1 Bryobacterales bacterium
TCACCGTACCAGTCTTGTTTTCTACTCCTCCTGAACTGTCGACTGCGTGGTATCGGTATGTTTTGGAGGTCGGATCGTAGTAGACGAAGGAAGCCTCCGAGTATTTCCTTCCGGGTCTATAGAGTGCTGCCTCGCAAATCACAGCGAAGCCGCCTGCCGTCCACCTGCAATCGTCAGTGCCACTGAATTTCGTCGCTGGCGAGTTCGGTCCCATTGCCCCGGCTTTCACTTCGTCTTCGACCGTGAACATGCCGACCATTACTGCCAGCTTCTTCACTTCCGGGCCAGGCGTTGTCTGAGACTGAGCGCGAGCCACGATCACGCTCGAAGCGCATGCCAGCACAAATGAGAGCAACGTTGTGAGATCACGCATTGGATTCTCCTTTCGGGGATGCCATGCAGGCTAGCACAAAACGTTGGGACCGAGGTCTCACCCTGGCCGACAAGAACGTGATCGGCCTAGCAACTCACGAGGGCGCGTAAATCATCGAGCAAGGGAACCTCCTAAAGTACTCCTAAAACTTCCTGCCAACGGAGAGCAGAATCGTGCGGAAGCGGCAATATCATTGTGATAATAATGAACTTGTGGAATTGTCTGTTCTCCGTTACAAAGAGTTAAGGAGTTTATGCTCTTGTGGAAACCCTGATGCCTCATGCGATTCAAATTCGGCAGACTGGCGCTATGAGAGTCTCCTCCCGACTCAAACTGCTTGTTGCGGCGTGTTTCACGGCGGTGACCGCTCAATCTGCCAACTGGGGACAGGAATACAACTTGGCGATCACCGCGTACGAGCGAGGGGACTATGCGACGGCGGAAGAGCATGACCGGGCCGCCCTAGCCGTCGCGGTGTCATTCGACAAGAACGACATACGGCTAGAAGCGACACTCACTAATCTAGGGGCGGTCGTGCAGGCCCGCAAAGGGTGTTGTGAGGCTGAACCTCTGCTGCGTCGAGCTCTCGATATCCGGGTGGCGAATTTCGGAAAGAACAGCCTGGAAGCCGCGCAGGGCCAAAATAACCTAGCCTCGGCGTTTTTTCAAGCCGGTCGAATACAAGAGGCCCGAACGTTGCAAGCAGAGGCTCTCGGAATTGCGGAACGAATTTTGGGGCCAAATGATCCAGACCTAATTCCCTTTCTAGCGCTAGCCGCGCTCACCGAACGAGATTCATTGCATTACCTGGATGCGGAAAACCTCTTGAAGCGGGCACTCACTCTCGCCGAAGAAGGCGGGGCCGAAAATCCTCGCCGACTCATGCAGGTCTGGAGATATTTCGGTTCGGTTTATCGGGCGGACGGTAGGCTGGACAAAGCTGAGCAGGCTTACAAGAATTTGGCATCTCTTGCGGAGACAAAGCTCGGTGCCGACACGTTAGACACGGCGAATGCGCTGGCCAACCTCGGGGCCGTCCTCTGCGACCGAAAATTCTATGCCGATTCTCGACCTCATCTCGTCCGCGCGCTGGACATCTTTCAGCGAATTCACGAGGTCAATGGCCCTAATTTCGTTGCCGCACTGCAGAACCTTGCGGCGGCGGAATTGTATCTCGGACAAACCAGTGCGGCCGAGCAGCACGCCTTGCTCGCCATTAGAGAGTTGGAGAAGAGGCCCGCGTCGAACCGGGACGCCTTGGCTGTTTCCTATAACAATCTCGGTCAGGTGTATGCCGTCGAGGGGCGCTACACCGAGGCTGAGCAACAGACCGTGCGGGCGAAAGATATGTGGTCGGCGATTGGGGGCCCTGAGAGTAAGAACGTTGCGGCCGCCATTTCAAATCTAGGAGCTCTCTATGTTCAGGAGCACAAATACAAAAAAGCAGAAGCCTTTTATTTAGAGTCGGCGCGGATCACGTGGAAGATCTCCGGCTCGGCGAGCGCGGAATATGCAAGGGAACTGAACAGGCTAGGTGTGCTGTACAATGCGGAGAAGCGTTTCACAGACGCTGAGGAAACGTTGCGAAAGGCCGTGGAAATCGATTCCAGAACGCTTGGCGATAGAAGCCCTATTTTGGGTGAGTCGTACCTGAATCTGGCCGCTTCGTTGCATTCTCAAAAGCGGCGCGACGAGGCATTGGAGTTCTTCCGGCGAGGCATCGAGATTACGACTAACGCTGGTCAAAAGGAAGCGCCGACCATGGCGGCGGTGCTCGATCAATACTCGCTCCTATTGCGAGAGATGAACCGCTGGGCCGATGCCGAAAAAGCTTCCACGGAAGCGCTTGGCATCCGCGTGAAGGAAAAAGTAAACGCGGAGACCTATCGCTAACGCGGCTTCTGCTAGCGGTTCAGAATGCGGTCTTCCAGACTCTTGCGATAGCCCCGACTGAGAGTCGGAGTTGCTCTGTCGATAAAACTACGCGATAGTCTCCGCGAAACCACGGTTGCAAAGCTTTGAGTCGATCCAGATTCACAATTGCCGAACGATGTATTCGCAAAAACTTTCCTGGATCAAGCTTTTTTTGGAGCGAATCAATGCAGATTGACGTAGTTGTCGGCCGCTTCGATCCAGTCGAGTTGTTTGGTACGTGGGGGTCGCAAGCCTTGTCGGAAGCCCCAAACCCGGCGGAATTGATCCAAAGCCATGTTGACTGTCACTCCGTGCTCGCGGCCACGACGATTCATTACGTTGAAGCCCTTCGCTAAATTTCCATTGGTTAAGCCTACAATCAGTGGGCTGCCTCACCGCTTGCCAAAGTTGACCCCCGCGTTTAGCTCACCCTAGGTGGTCAAGTTCTCGAAAGAATGGGTTGGTAATTTCTTGCGAGCGCCGAAGTGGCCGCACGCCGGTGTGATTGACATCGCCCAGGGCGAGGACACGGGGATGCGGTGGTTAATTCGCGTCGAAAGCGTGGCTTTTCGAGGAAGTTCGATTCGAGTCTCAGGACAGGTCAGAATCATGACCTAACGCAGGTGGATAGAGAGGCTGCAACAGGCGATGCTCGGCGACTACTTGCGCGGTCGCGCCTCCCGCCGATTCGCGGGCACACCTCTGCGGTGCCTTGTCACGGGCTTCGTGGTGTCGGCTGCCTCAAACAATTGCCGAAACCAGTGTTCCAACTGTTCGACGGCCTTCCCCAAGGCACCGAGTTGCCCAACCCGGACTAGCGCGACGGACGGGCGCAGGTCAAACGATGGAGGACGCAATACTTTCACGGTGTCGATAGAGTGATTCCTAGCAATAAAGCGAGCAGGCAGCAGCCCGACACCATAGCCGGACTGAACGAACGCTAGCTGCAAATGCATGTTGTGGATTTCAGCCGCAATCATTGGGGTGAAGCCGTCACGCTCCATCCGATCGATGAGGCTTGCCCGAAGCGGGCACCCGGGCGGATTGAGCACCCAGGGTGCTCTGCCCAAACTTTTCCAATCACCGTTAAGGTTGCCTGCGGCGCCTTGAACGATCTCCATGCGGTCGCTAGCGATGATATTCGTCAGAAGAGGTAGGGGCGCGGTTCTACCTTCGGGCAAAAGCACGGCTGCAACGTCGAGTTCGCCCGCGAGCAGCCGGTGAAACAATTCACCGGTAAGTTCGCTCAACAGCCGCACTCGGACCTTGGGATATTTTTCAGTCAGCGCCAGAATAGGGTCGATAAGCGTCCCCTCGGCCAGGGGATGCGAGAGCCCGATGCGCAAGAGGCCGTGAGGTTCAGCGTCGCTCGACGTAAGAGATTTCAGCACCTCGGTCCGCTGCAACAGATCTCGCGCTTGTTCGAGCACCCTGGAGCCCAGCGAGTTGAGGCGCGGCGGTTTTACCGAGCGGTCGAGCAGCTCAGCACCCAATGCCGCCTCCAGCCTTTGCACTTGCCGGGTAATAGCAGAGGGTGTCCGGAATAGACGATCGGCTGCACCGGCTATGGACCCGGCTTGGGCAAACTCTACGAGGGCGCGTAAATCATCGAGCAAGAGAACCTCCTAAAGTACTCCTAAAACTTCCTCTCAACGAATAGCAGAATCGTGCGGAGACGTCAATATCATCGTGATAATAATGAACTTGTGGAATTGTCGATCCTCTGTTACAAAGAATAAGTGGAAGCGCTGAGGCCTCATGCGATTCAGATTCGGCAGACTGGCGGCTTCGAGGTTCTGAACTGGACACCGATCGCGTCGTTTCTGACACGGCTTTCCTCTTCCACTACGTCGAGCGACGAGAATAACTATCTGCACTTGGGTGGCGGGATGCCGCGCCGGGCTTTTCATGAAGCCGGCATGAGCGGCCGCAGGAACCACACAGTAATCTGAATACAGCCGAGAACAGGAGATGTCTATGAGAACGATTCGAATGAGAACGATTGCGTGCGCGGTCGAGATGGCGGCGATGCTAAGCCTTGCTCCGCTGCGCGCGCAGACCACGCAGGCGGCCCTGTCCAAGGAGGCAGGCACGCTGTCCGACAAGTTCGTCGGCCTGGCGCGCGTCATGGCGGGGAAATACGACTGGAAGCCCAGTGACGGTGTGCGTTCCGCTGGCGATGTCTTCAACCTGATCGTGATGGAGAACGGCCTGCTCGTGGGAACGCTTACCGGCGCGGGTGGGGGCCGGGGCGGCGGGCACGGAGCACAGGTCATCGAGCCGGAAAAACTGCAGGAAGCGCTGAAGACCTCCTACGCAAACCTGCAAAAGACCATCGAGGGACTCTCGGACGCCGACCTGAAGGCGCCGGTGAAAATGTTCGGCAGGGATATGACCAAGGAAGATGCCATCCGCTTCCTTTTCGGGGACCAGCATGAGCACCTCGGCCAGTCGATCGCCTATGCGCGCTCCAACGGTGTCGTACCGCCATGGTCGAAGTAAGGAGAGACTCTGACATCCTGGGGAAGCGGGCAGGTGGATCACTCGAACACCTACCGAGAGGACCAATGGCAGAGACGTTCGAAGCATACCGAACTCGAGTCCTAAGCTATCTTGGCGATGAGGAGCCC
>PMSX01000324.1 GCA_003167495.1 Bryobacterales bacterium
ATTGGTGTCTGACCCCTTTATGACCCTGCTGGAGAAACTTCCACTGATACATTTTCACTGCGGGTAGTCAGCGACGTTCGGTTAATGCCGTTCGCGCGCTGATTGCAAATCAGCCAGATCGCGCATGAGAGCGTTTCGTCCCTTGCCTGGCAGGGTGTTGTGGTCGAGGATGGATTTGAGCATGCCTAGGGATTGTTGAAACGCTCCATTGTCGAATTTGCCTTTGACGAGTTTGCGATCCAGCTTTGAAAGATCGTCTTCCGCGTGTTGGACGCGGCCGCGTTGTTTGTCGCCGTGCTCGAGACCGGAAGCAGCCTTAAGATCACTCTGGGTACGGTCGACGATGTCGCGCAGCTCGCCAAAGTCGCGCGAATGGTCGCGCGCGGATGCGAGGCCAGACACTGCGGTCACACAAAAAAGCAAGATCAATGTTTTCTTGCGAAATGAACCCATACCGAAGTCCTTATCGACGAGAGGTCGGAGCTACCTCATCGCATTCTATATTACAAGTTTATAGGGTCCTGGGGGAGAGCGGCTAGGGCCACGCAGCCATAGAGGACGCTATCGTCCTGCAGCTGGGCCGGCACGACATCGCGGCGGGCTTTGGACCAGGCGGTCATCTGGCGGTTCAATTCGTCACGGAGGGGCACAAAGAGGCGGTCACCAGACTTGCTGATGCCTCCGCCAACGACGATACGCGCAGGATTAAGGAGCATGAGAGCGGCCTTCAGTCCACGCGCCAGATGCACCACATATTTACGGACGAAGTGCTCGTCGTGCAGCAATTCGTGGGCAGGCTTGCCGTAATCCCGTTCAAGCCACAAGCCGCAGCACATTCGTTCCAGGCAACCGCGCGATCCGCAGAGGCAGTCTGGCCCCTCAGGTTCGATGTTGAGATGACCGATTTCGCCGGCGTAGGAATCGGCACCGCGGTAGATTTCGCCTTGACTCACAATGCCTCCGCCAATACCGGTCGATAGGGTCATGTAAAACAGCGGATCGGCCCCACGTCCAGCGCCAAATTTCGCTTCGCCGAGCGCGCCTACGTTGGCGTCGTTATCCATCAGGACGGGCGCGCCGGTGAGTAGCTTGAGATTGGCCACGAGCGGATACTGCATCCAACCTTCCACGTGAGTGGAAAGCGTCACCGTCTGAGAAGGAAAGTCGACCGGACCGCCAAAGCCAATGCCACAGGAGTCTGGACGAAAACGGTGTTGGTCGCGCCAAGTCGCAAAGATGCGTTCAACCTCAGCAAATAAAGCGATTGGGCCGCCCGCACGGTCTGTGGAGCGGGATTCGCGCAAAATCATCTGGCCGCCGGAAAAAGCGGCCAGGGTGAACTTCGTTCCACCTACATCCAAGGCCAAGATGCGCATCTTACAAGATTAAATAGCGCCGATTTCCAATCGGCGCCCTGGAGTTTGGTCAACGGCGTCCTGTGCATGCTTAAGGTGAGATTTCTTCCGGAGAGCCGGATGCGGGAAAATCTGCACGTCCGGTTCGACGAGGGGAGGGGCGCCGTCAAACATCCCCTCCTACTCTACCGACTCGCTTTCGGCAGTAGTCTGGGCGAGATCGAGGCGCGCCGCGTTGTACTTAGGAACTGAGTGCTTGATCGATGTCCCAGATCAAGTCTTCAATATCTTCCAGGCCTACGGAAAGCCGAACGAGTTCGGGAGTAACGCCGGCCGCTTGTTGTTCCGCGGCGGGCAGTTGTTGGTGGGTGGTGGACGCGGGATGAATCACCAGACTCCGGGCATCACCGACATTGGCGAGATGTGAGAAGAGCTTTAACCTATTAATAAAACGCTTGCCCGCTTCAAAGCCGCCTTTGACGCCAAAGGAGAAGACCGCACCGGAACCTTTCGGCGTGTATTTCGCGGCCGTAGCATTGTAGGGGCTTCCTGGCAACGACGCGTACTTGACCCACTCGACCGCCGAATGGTTTTCCAGGTGTTGCGCGACGGCGAGGGTGTTTTGGAGGTGACGGTCCATGCGCATGCCGAGCGTTTCGATTCCTTGCAAGAACAAGAACGAGTTGAAGGGACTGATGCAAGGACCCACATCGCGGAGGCCTTCGACGCGCGCTTTGATGATGAAGCTGATGGCGCCGAAAGTGTCCCAAAATTTCATGCCGTGATAGGCGCGCGAGGGTTGGGTGAAATCTGGAAACTTGCCGTTGTCCCAGGGGAATTTGCCGCTATCGACAATAATGCCGCCGATGGAATTGCCGTGGCCTCCCATGAACTTTGTGAGTGAGTGGACTACGATGTCTGCGCCGTAGTCGATGGGGCGAGTGACGTAAGGGGTGGCGAAGGTGTTGTCGATAACTAGTGGCAGACCGTTTTCGTGGGCGATCTTGGCGACGGCTTCGATGTCAAGTACGTTGCAGCGCGGATTGCTGATGGTCTCGCCGTAGAGAGCTTTCGTTTTCGGGGTGATGGCTTTACGGAAGTTTTCGGGATCGTCGGGTTCGACGAAAGTGAAATCGTAGCCGAGGCGGCGCATTGTGGAATCAAACTGCGTGAAGGTGCCGCCGTATAGAGTACTGGCGGAGACGATATGATCGCCCGGAGCCGCGATGGTGTTGAGGGCGAGGAATTGTGCGGCTTGACCACTGGATAAAGCTAGCGCGGCGACACCGTTTTCGAGAGACGCGATACGCTCCTCCAGAACTCCGGTGGTGGGGTTCATGATGCGCGTGTAGATGTTGCCGAATTGTTGGAGGGCGAACAGGCGCGCGGCATGATCAGTGTCGTCGAAGGTGAATGAAGTGGATTGATAAATAGGCACGGCGCGTGCATGTGTGGTGGCTTCGGGATCGTAGCCGGCATGAAGCGAGCGGGTATTAAAGCCGAGAGGGCGCTGAATGTCTTTGAGAGCCATTCAAATAGTATAAAGTCTATGAGGTTGCAGAGATTCGGTCGGCAGCTTTCCGGTTCGCGGTAATTGGCGAAACGGCCCGGATTCTCCGAAGAGAAGCGCGGGCCGTTTTGCGGTATGAGGTTTATGAGTTGTATGAAGGATGCTTACTTGCTGGGCGTGGCCGCAACCGGCTTCACGGCAGTTTTCGCTTTCTTCACATGGGACTTTTTCGTTAGCTTCTTGGTCGTTGTGGGCGCAGGGGTGGTCTGCGCTTTCGGTGCAGCCAAGATGGCGACGGCAGATAACAGGGTGATGCTGATGAGCTTTTTCATTTTCGTTTCTCCTCGTTTGTGGCGGATCGTTTTTGCCCGCTCACAATCCTACTTTGCCTGGAATTGCGTTGCCGCGCCATCACGTAGATAGGCGAATCTTGGCTAAGAAAGTTAATGAAAGAAGCGTAATGACTGAGTAGTTTCCTGGAGCTTACACCTTGACCCAGGCGCGTTTGTCGGAGCTTTCACTCACCTTTTCGAGCAGGATCATGCCCCTTAGGCCGTCTTCGAATGTCGGATAATCGACGGGCGCGGAGGGGTCGGCAATCTTGGCATAGAAACGCTTGAAGATTTGTTTGTGAGAATCGTCGTAGCCTTCGCTATGGCCGCCAGGGAGATCGGCAAAGGTCGCGGCTTCCGGATAAAAAAGCGATGCGTCTTTGAGAATGATTTGATTCGGTTCGTTACGGTGACCTACCCAGAGGGTGTCGGGCTGCTCCTGGTTCCACGCCACGCCGGCTTTGGTGCCGAAAATCTCGAAGGCAAAATGGTTTTTCGATCCCGCCGACATCTGGCTGACAGTAAATGCGCCGCGGGCGCGCTCACCCAGGTGCAACATCACCATGCCGAAATCCTCAGTATCAATCGGGAACGATACATAATCGGCTGGCGCCAGTTTCTTGCCGGAGAATGTTTCCACAGAGCCCTTAGGCTTCTTGCGAGTCTTGTGGAAGATCACCAAGTCGGCGCAGACTTCGGTGATCGATAAACCAGTTAAATGCTGGATCATGTCCATCCAGTGAGAGCCAATGTCGCCCATCACGCGCAGCTTGCCGTTGAATTTCGAATCGAGGCGCCAGTTCCAATCAGTGTCGTACAACAGCCAATCTTGCGAATAGGTTCCTTGCACAACAAGAATCTCGCCGAGGTCGCCATGCGCGATCATCTGGCGCATTTGTTGTACCACGGGGTAGTAGCGCAGATTGTGCTGGACGCAATTAACGGCGTGCTTGGCCTTGGCGGCCGCCACAAGCTTGCGTGCTTCGTCGACCGTCATGGTGAGTGGCTTTTCGCATAGGACGGCTTTACCGGCATCAATGGCTGCCAGCGACATGGGGTAGTGGTCTACGTTCGGCGTGCAGATGTGCACGGCCGCGATCTCCTTGTTGTCGAGGACATCTTTCAAATTGCTGGTGGCGAAGGGAATGTCCATGGCCTCGGCGAACTTTTGGGCCGTTTCGGGGCGGCTACCGACTACCGCGGCCACCTCCACATAACCGAGCCGGCGCACATTCTCGGTATGCACCTTGCCCATGAAGCCCGTCCCGACGATCGCTGTTTTAATCTTTTTCATCTTTGTTCCGAAGGTTAGTATATGCGAGTCGAATTCTGTTTAGTGTCGCGGGTGTGTACAACGGGCGGGCGAAACTGAGTCTAAGTACTAAAGGTAATGAAACTGCTAGTTTTCTTTTAGGGAGTTGCCGGACAGACACGGTTGATGCCATGCGGCGATCCGATTATCCATATCCGCTATGATCTTTCATCGAAAGTTGGATGTGGGGGATTTTGCTAAACCCTAGACAACGTGAAAGTTTCCCTCTTGGTCAAAACTTTTGGTACCTGGCATGCATCTGTATATGAGAAGGTTAATCTCAATGAGTGCTGAGCCACGATCTACCGTAGTTGCTATAGAGGCAGAAAGCCCACGTTCCTGGGCCGCGGTAGTACTAGAAAGTAGTTCTTTAGTTGTAGGGCGCGTTGGCGTTTGGGCAGCCGACACCGCACATCAATTTGGTGCGATGGTGGCGGCGTTAATGGGACCGGCGGTGTTGTCCGTGTATTCGTTTGTGGCCTGGAGCTTGGCTGCGAATTTAGGTTGGACCGACACGTTTGTTTTCAAAACAGGACCGTTGTCGAATTGGATGATCTGGATGGCGATAGCGATTTTGGTGACTCTCGCCGCGGGCATATTGCGGAAGCGCTCGCGGACGGAAGAATACTAAACCTAAACGAATTAAATTTGGAAAACGGCACGTCTTCATCGGCGTGCCGTTTTTTTCTTTGTTATTCTCAAAAGCAGGAATCTCAAGAGTAGTTCAGAATGTCATTCAGTTCGCGTTCTTACGTGAATCGCTATATCCCGTCCAACCGCTTTCCCAAGGGAGTGCAGTGGTTGCTCATTGTCAATATTGTCATTTTTGTTCTGCATTGGTTGGGCCCTCCACTCAGTGTGATTCTCAAGGGACTCGCTCTAGTTCCTTCGCAGGGATTAATGGGTCTGCGCGTTTGGCAGGTGTTCACGTACATGTTTTTGCACGCGGACGTATGGAACCTGGTTTGGAATATGCTGGCGCTCTGGATGTTCGGCGCGGAGCTGGAACGGACTTGGGGCACGCAAAAATTCGTCCGTTACTATCTGATTTGCGGAGTCGTTGCCGGCGTGGCCGTCATAATTTTGACGTACGCGTTTGGTCAACAGGACCGGCCGGTTTTTGGTTCGAACGGGGCCATTTACGGAATTCTGGCGGCCTATGCCCTCGTTTTCCCGGATGCGACGCTTCTTTTCGGATTCTTGATCCCGATGAAATCGAGATACTTCGTGATGATCATCGGCGCGATTGTATTTTTTCGCACGTTTCCCGTTTCCGTTGCCGACACCGCGCTGCTTTTTGGGATGGTGGCCGGCTATTTGCTGTTGCGTGGTAACAAATTGCGGAGCCAGATTCGTCAGCCCATAGTGGCCGGCTACAAGGATTGGAAGCTGCGGCGGGCTAAGAAGAAGTTCGAGGTTTATTTGAAAAGACGCGATTCCGGTTCTGATCGCTGGGTGAACTGAGATATTCTCGTAGCTTCCGGCCGGTTTAAATCCGTCAAAGGGAAATACTATGAGGCAGAAATTTTTAATTGGGGCTCTGAGCCTCGCCATTCTGAGCTTTTGCCCGATTCACCTTCGGGCGCAAGATCCATCGGAAAGCACCGACTCTGTAGCCAAGCCCAAAAAACCAGCGGCCGCGGACGACGCACCGGCTCCTGAAAAAGCGCCGATCCCTTCGGAATTCAAGAAGCCGAAGGATGCTGCAGCCGGGGGAGATGTGACGACGTTTCGTACCACTGCCAACACGGTGGTGGTGGATGTTTCGGTAATGGACGATCACAATAATTTCATTCCGAGAATTCCGCAGGGCACGTTCAGGGTTTCGGAAGACGGGGTGCCGCAACAGATTGCAAATTTCGGACAGGGCGAAGCGCCCATGACGATCTGCATGCTGATTGAATTCAGTGGGCGCTTTCAAGCGTATTGGAGCGGTGGATGGCGCGAAACGCTCAACGCATCGTACGGCTTTCTGCAAACTTTGAAACCGGACGATAATGTCGCGGTGGTCACGTACGATCTGCGGACGACGATTTTGTCGGATTTTTCGCCTGACAAACGCAATGCGGAAGAAGCTATGTCGCGTCTGCGCATTCCGGGTTTCAGTGAATCGAACGTTTTTGACGCGCTGACAGATATGGCCGACCGGATGACGGCGATAGAGGGGCGGAAAGCCATTTTGCTGATTGCCACCGGTTTGGATACGTTCAGCAAGATCACTTTCGACAAGGCGCGCAGGTCACTGCAGGAATCGGGCGTACCCATTTATACGATCAGTATTTTGCAAATCGCGCGCATGGGATTGGAATCCAGAGGCGGCATGGGCGCGCAAATGATGAACATGGATTTTCTGCAAGCCGACAACGAAATGAAGACGTTTTCGAAAGAAACGGGCGGCCTGAGTTTCTTTCCGCGTTTCACTGGTGAGTATCCGCAGGTTTTCCGCATGATTGAAGCGGCGATGCGGCAGCAATATTCTTTGACGTACCATCCAACCAACTTGGCGAAAGATGGAAAGTTTCGCCGCATCAAAGTGGAGTTGATCAATCCGGAGACGAACGAACCGTTTAGGATAGTGGACGGAAAGAACAAGCCGATAAAATATACGGTCATCGCCAAGGCTGGCTATAAAGCGCCGCGCGAAGTGGATTAACCGCGCGAAAACGCGCGCGAATTTCTTGTCAAGAACTAAATGTCGCTTGCTTTGAATTCGATAGCGGGTGATTGACACTTCATTGGAAGACTGTTACCTTCGAGAAGTCTTTTCGATGCGATCCGTCTCTTCTCAGCGCGCTCCCTCGGACGCCCTTATTCTTCTCGTAGACGATAACAGCGATGGTGTCATCGCCCGCCGTTCCGTTCTGGAAGAGTTGGGATATCAGGTTGTCACAGCCGGTTGTGGCTTAGACGCTCTGCATTTGCACGAGGAACGCAATCTCGATTTGGTCATCACGGACTATCGCATGTCTCCCATGGATGGACTGGAGTTGATTGCAAACCTACGCAAGCGCGGATTTCAGAAGCCGATTATTCTGCTGAGCGGTTTCGCTGAAACGCTCGGCATGCGGTCTGAGAACACTGGCGCCGATGTGGTGATTCAGAAGAGTTCGAACGAGGTTGCGAACCTAGTCCGGTATACGAGGCGATTGCTCACTCCCAAGAAGCCCGCAGGTACGCAATCACACACTCGCAGTACTAGCGAAGTCTCATAACCAAAGTCTCGTCAGTACTTCTGCACGATGATTTTCGTAAAGCCGGCGTTGCGAAGGGAATCGCGAGTCGTCGACAAATCGCTAGTGTCGCGTAGGGGCCCAATCAGCACGCGATACACGTTAGTCCCCGCTTTGGCGACCGCGTGTGCGCGAAACCCTTTCTTGCTGAGTGCGGCGGCCAGACCGTTTGCCTCTGTGTGACCCATAGCGCCCACTTGCAGGAACGTCTGACCGCTCTGCGGTCCGGCAAATGTCGAGTCAGCCTTGGCGTGAGCCGGCGTGAGCTTCGAGGCTGACGACTTCACTGAAGCTGGTTGGTCTTCGGCGGCGGGTTCCTGCTTTGGCGTGCCTAAAGGAGTTTCTTCCTTGGCGGGAGCCGGCACGGGTTCCGCGGGCGGCGGTTGCACGGTGTGCGGTTGCTCGGAGGCCGGTTGATCGGCGTTGTCGCTGGCCGGCGGCAGGGCGTGAGTTTCCAAGCTTGTCGCAGTCTGGCCGGCAGTCGGATCTGTGGCCGATGGTGTTGCCGCGGCAGGTCTCTTATCGGACGAGTTGCGGCCAACCATGTAGCCGCCGGTGAACGCAATGCCCAGCAAGACCGCTAGCACGAAGAAAATAGCCAGCAGATGCCTGTTGCCAAGCAGTATCTCTGTTTCGTTTTCGCTGGTTGAAGACATTTCTACCTAGAATTGTACTGAACTAATCATCCTCTATAAAATAGGACGCGCGCTACAGTACTTAAGTAAGCTATGAAAACAAATTTTCGATACGTCTTCGCCGCCCTGGTTGGCGGCGCGAGCGTAGTCGCCCTCGCGTACGCGCAGAGTGCACTGCCGGGGATGCCACCCGTGCTGGATTCAAAGAACGTGTATTCCGCGACTGCCCCGGGGATGTTTTCGCCTGTGGTTGCGGGTTTCCCGTCACGTGTTTACGTACCCAATACGAAGAGTGACACCGTCGATGTCATCGATCCGGAGACATTCAAAATTGTCGACCATTTCGCTCTGCCAAAAAAAAACGGTAGGTTGATGGAGCCGCAGCATATCGTACCTTCGTGGGATTTGAAGAAGCTGTGGGTGGCGCAGGATTTGGGCGATCAACTAACGCTCATCGACCCCGCCACGGGTAAGAAAGGGGAAACCATCGCGGTTGATGATCCCTATAACATGTACTACACTCCCGACGGCAAGTACGCTATCATCATGGCCGAGCGTGAGAAGCGCATTGATTTTCGTGATGCCCAGACCATGAAACTGGTGGCCCGGGTGCCCGTCAACTGTAAAGGAGTTAATCACGCCGACTTCACGCCCGATGGGCGGATCATGATTGCCACTTGCGAGTTTTCGAGCGAGTTGATCAAGGTGGATATTGTCGCCAAAAAAGTATTGGCCCATTTGCCGCTTGAGCCTAAAGGGATGCCGCAGGACTGCCGTCTCACACCCGACGGCAAGCATTTCCTGATTGCGAACATGGAAGCCGACGGTGTCCACGTAGTGGATGCTGAACCCTTTCACCAAGTGGCATTCATCAAGACGGGAAAGGGCGCGCACGGCATTTATTTCAGCCGCGATTTCAGGTTCGCCTATATCTCCAACCGTGGTGAAGGTTCTATCTCTCTGATTGACACGGCGACATTGAAATTGGATAGGAAGTGGACGATACCGGGCGGTGGAAGCCCCGATATGGGAGGTGTTTCGGCTGACGGCAAAACACTCTGGCTCTCGGGCCGCTACCACGGCGAAGTTTACGTCTTCGACACCTCTAACGGCAAGCTCCGCGCGCGCATCAAAGTGGGCGATGGGCCGCATGGTCTCTGTTTCTATCCACAGCCCGGGCGCTATTCGCTAGGTCACACGGGCAATCTCCGCTAAGACAGTGAACGTAGAACCATGGTTGCGGGGTCCGATAGCGGGCGTTCACCCGCTGGTGATGCCTGTGTTCTTCAGCTACGCGCAAGTTCGGGAGGATCTGCATAAACACACGGCGAGTCTCTGCGATGAGTTGGTCTGGAAACCGATGGCCGGCAATTCGCTGGGCTTTCAACTCAAACATATTGCCGGCAGTGTAGACCGCATTACCACCTATCTTTTGGGCCAGCAGCTTGATGCCGGGCAGCTTGCATTTCTAGCACAGGAATTGCAGTCGACGGGCTCCTTAGCCGAGTTGCTGTCATTGGTTGAGCAAAGTTTGAACAAATCTCAAAGTCAACTCCAAACCGTCGACGCCGCCTCATTGTATGCGGCGCGCACGGTGGGCCGCCGCGCTCTACCCACTACCGTTATTGGTTTGGTTGTTCATCTGGCCGAACACACCCAGCGCCATCTGGGACAGGCTATCACTATCGCAAAACTCCTGCGGCAGACCGGCTGATGGACGGCTTCGGAGGTCTTCTCGTTCGCAATCGGAACTACCGTTATACGTGGATGGGTCAGATTGTGAGTGAGGTGGGAGATCACTTCAACAACATCGCGGTGTTGAGTTTGGCGGTGGAAGAGACGCACAACGGATTCGCCGTGGCTGGATTGATGTTATCGCGCGCGATTCCGGCAGTACTGGCGGGTCCGCTGGCGGGCGTGATGCTCGACCGCTTTGACCGCCGCCGCATTATGATTGCCAGCGATTTGATCCGCGGGGTGATCGCGCTTGGATTTATCTACGCCATTGGACATCATCAAGTGTGGCTGCTGTATGTGCTGAGTGCCTTGCTGATGCTGGCCTCGCCGTTCTTCACAAGCGGCCGTTCGGCCATTTTGCCGTCCATTGCGACGAAGGATGAGCTGCACACGGCGAATTCGCTCACGCAAACGACGGGTTGGTTGACGTTGACGGTGGGCGCTTACTTCGGCGGCACAACCGTGGCCAAGTTCGGTTACGAATTGGCGTTTTTGTTTAACTCGCTATCGTTTTTTATATCCGCGTATTGCATTTTCCAGTTGCGGCAGCCAAGCGGGCACTTTCGTGCGCAGCAGTTCCGTGCACAAGACACCTTTCTGAATGAAACCAAAGTGGCGCGTCCTTGGCATGAATATCGCGAAGGCTTGAGCTATATGGCCAAGACTCCGCTGATTCTCGGCATTGCCCTGATTGCGGTAGGTTGGGCGAGCGGCGGTGGCGCGGCTCAAGTGCTGTTTACTCTTTTCAGTGAGCTGGTTTTCAAGCGTGGTCCGCAAGGATTGGGGCAATTGTGGGGAACCGCGGGTATAGGTTTGCTGGTGGGAGGTTTCATCGGTAACCTTCTTGGGAAACGCATTGGCTTCGAAGCGTACAAAAAGACTGTCTTTTTCTGCTATCTCTTACACGGCGGCGCCTATGTCGCGTTCAGTCAAATGGGAGACTGGGGTTGGGCGTTGTTCTTTATGGGAGTCTCGCGCGGAGCGGTTGCCGTCAGTTCTTTGCTGAACTGGTCGAATCTGATGAGGCACGTGGATGATAGGTTTCGCGGGCGAGTCTTTTCGACGATTGAGACGATGAACTGGTCAACGATGATGTTGTCGATGCTGGCGGCGGGATTGGCCTCTCAGCACCATAGTGTGCGAATGATAGGAGCGGTGTCGGGATTGCTGAGTTCATCGACGGCGATTTTCTGGGGATGGGCGAATTGGACAGGCAAGTTGCCCGAGCCGGCAGTGTCGGAGGATGATGTCGCGGTGGAGATTCATGGTGATCCGACCGGGTAAATGAATGGCGACCGATCGTCATTGTGACATCATCCGTGATGTGATATCATAAATCGTTTGAGGCTGGTTCTCGATACCGATGTCGTCGTTGCCGCTTTGCGTAGTCCCAAAGGCGCATCGGCGGCGTTATTGAAGCAGATCGATCAAGGGTTAGTAACGCTGTTACTTAGTATTTCGTTGGCGCTCGAATATGAGGCGACCTGCCATCTGGCGGAGCATCGGCTGGCTAGCGGCTTGAGTGAGGATGAAGTTGACGTATTTTTGAACACCTTGATCAGCTTTGTTGAACCAGTGAACATTCGTTTCTTGTGGAGACCGCAACTCCGTGACCCGGGAGATGAGATTGTTTTAGAGACGGCGGTTAGCGGGCAAGCTGCGGCGATTGTTAGTTTCAACCGCCGGGATTTTGGTTCGGCACCGAAATCGTTTGGTATTAAAGTGCTTCTCCCCGGTGAGGCACTAGCGAGGACAAGACTATGACGACTAAGACAAGCACTTATCCGCTTCGCCTCCCTGTTTCGCTCAAAGGAGCGCTGGAGAAGCTGAGCAAACAGGATGGAACCAGCATCAATCAATTTGTCGTGACTGCGGTGGCTGAAAAGATTTCGGCTCTGAATACGGCGGAGTTCTTTGAGGAACGGCGCGGAAAAGCGGATCGCAAGGCATTCAGGCGCATTCTAAGCCGCAAGGGTGGCGAAGCGCCGCGCGCTGGAGATGAGTTGTAAGCGCCCCTCCACGCTAGGAAATTTCGCTATCTGTCTGCATGCGATCTCGCGCCACCGCGCGATTTTATCGCAGCGTTCGGTTTCTTGGATAGCGTGTCTCTGTCTGTGCTTGCCGTCGTAGCATGTAAGACGTGGCCACCATTACTCTGGAAGAGCACTTCACAACACCGGAATTTCGGAAAGCAACAGGCCAAACTCATGAGCCAAACGCGCGGATGCAAGAGCTGACCCGCCGCCTCTTGGATATCGGAGAGGACCGCATCGCCGACATGGATGCCGCCAAAATCGACATGCAGGTGCTGTCCCTCTCTAGCTCCGGTCTCGACAAACTGCCGGCGGCAACGGCCACGCCACTCGTGCACGACATCAACGATCAACTCGCTGCCGCTGTCGCAGCTCATCCAACTCGTTTTGCCGCATTTGCCACGCTAGCTCTACACGAGCCCGAAAAAGCGGCTCTGGAATTAGAGCGTTGCACTAAACAGCTTAAGTTCAAAGGCCTGATCGTGATGGGTTCATTGAACGGGGTTTTTCTCGATGACTCGCGCTTCACGCCAATCTTTGAAGCCATCCAGACGCTCGACGTTCCCATTTACGTCCACCCCGGTCTTCCGCCGAAAGCCGTGGCCGATGTTTATTTCAGCGGATTGCCCCACAACATTGGGTTCGCCCTCTCCATGGCCGGTTTCGGATGGCATGCCGAGACCGGCCTGCACTGTCTCCGCCTCATGCTTTCCGGCGTCTTTGACCGTTTTCCCAAACTCAAAGTCATCGTCGGTCATATGGGTGACCACTTGCCGTTCAACATCGCGCGCGCGGATCGAGTCTTCGGTAATGTTGCCGGCGAGGGCGGTACCTCCCCGTTTCAGCGAAGGATCATCGACTATTTCCGCGAAAACTTTTACATCACCACCAGCGGCTACTTTGACATTCCGCCATTTATTTGTGCCCGTGACATTATTGGCACAGACCGCATCCTCTTTTCCGTCGATTACCCGTATGCATCGAACGCCGACGGGCGCAAATTTCTCGACTCCCTTCCCGTCGGTCCTGAAGATCTTGAAAAGATATCGCACGGCAACGCAAAACGTATATTGAAGTTATACTCTTAGTAACTCGAGTAATTCGACGTGCGACCCGTCACTCATATCTCAGCGCAAGCATTGGATCCACCTGCAACGCCCGCCTGGCGGGCAACAAGGCCGCCAGACCGGCTGCGATGGCGAAAGCGACCACCGCGCCAGCGTAGGCGGCAGGATCAAAATTGCTGAGACCGTACAATTCCTGCCGCAAGATTTGCGACAACGCCGCCGCGCCGCCTATGCCAACTAACAACCCGACAACAATTGGACTGGCAAACTGGCGCAGGACCACGGAAAGCACTTGCGACGGCTGCGCGCCCAGCGCCATGCGAATGCCGATTTCCTTGGTCCGTTGCGATACCGCGTACGTTACGAGACCAACAATCCCAAGACACGCTAAGAGTAAGGCGACAGCACCGAGTACGCTCACGGTAAGCGCCGCGTAACGGGCTTGCGCTACTTTGTTGTTGAAAGAGCTCCTCAGTAAGTGAATCTCCGGAAAGCGCCGCGGATCAATCGATTTGGACACGGAGGCAACGATAGGAACCAGCGGTTCCGCAGGACCTGCCGTCCTGATCAGTACAACCATGGCTGGCAGCAGATCTTCCTGCGCTAGACGATACGCCTCTACCGCATCTGAGTCTTCGGGTGAAACGAGCCGCGCATTCCCAACAACTCCCACAACAATATCTTTCGTGTCCGAGAACCGCTTGCCGATCGGATTCTCTCCGGGCCACTCCGCTCGGGCTAATGATTCGCTCACGACGATCTCCCGTTTGTCGCCCCGCTCTAGAGCGCGCCCGCGCAGCACCGGTATAGCCATCGTTTGAAAAAACTGAGGGTCGACATTGTTGAAGTGAATATTGACCGCCTTTCCATCTACGCGTGTTTTAACCACCGACCAGCGATTCCCTAAAGGTGGATTCGACGCCATCGACATAGACAGAATTCCTGGCATGTTACCGAGCCGAGCGTGGAGACTATCCAGATAAGCTCGCGCCTCTTTAGGCGAAGCACTTCCCGGACCCGGGTCGAACGCGATGACGCGTTCGTATTCAAAACCTGGAGACGTGGACATGGCTTGATTGAGAGCCCGAATCAAAAGGCCCGAAACAATCAGCAGTACACAACTCGTGGCAACCTGTGCTCCAATCAAAATCTGCCGTATGGTGGTGGTGCGGTAACGTTGGCGGGCGACATGCCATGCCGGTGTCAGCGCAAATAGAATCACCGCCGCAAGGCCGATGCCCGCTGCAAAGAGAATCACTCGCCCATCGGGCATGGGATTGAGCCATGCGGGCAAATCGGCCCAGACAATCAGGCTGCGGAGCCCAAGGTATCCGGCCATCAACCCGGCCATCAATCCCAGGAATGCCAGCAGCAGGCTTTCGGTCAGCAATTGCCGGATGAGACGGCCTCGGCCAGCCCCTACGGCGGAACGAATGGAAAATTCGCGTTCGCGCGCCACTCCTCGCGCGAGCAGCAAACCACCGAGGGTCACGCATGCGGCAACAAGAATGAGAGTGCCTAGCGCACTCGCTATAGCAAGAACCGGGTACATCTCCGCGCGGACTGTCACGGCGAAACCGCCTGGCCGGCTCGGTAGAGTCTCCTTCTCCCAAATATCTTTCGGGTGTTCTACCCGTAGTTGCGCAGCCAACGAAGCAAGTTCCTGTTCCGCAATTCTGGGTGTCAAGCCAGAACGAAGCCGCCCCCACATCTGAACGTTGATGCCTTTTTCCGAGAAGGCTGCGAGGTCTTGACCGGCTACAAAATAGGGCTCCTGAACGATGGGGACGGAAAGCTTCGGTGGTTCCAATCCGAGGCCGCTGAAGTCATTCGACAAAACGCCGACAATGGTAGCCGGCTTCTTGTTCAGCAGGATCGTCTTTCCAACTATAGATGGATCTGCGCCAAAGCGGCTTCGCCAAATGCCGTAGCTAAGAACGACCACAGGTGCCGCACCCTGCGCTTCATCCAGGGCTGGTGAAAGCAGTCGGCCCAGTTTGGGCACAGCACCGAGTTCATTGAAAAAGTTGGCTGTGAGAAAGCTGGCGTTGATGGGCTCTTCTTCCTGGCCCACCGTCAGCCGGCCGAAGCTTTCCGCCAAGACAGCGCTCAGTGTCTTGGAATGTTCGGAATAGAAAGCCACTTCAGGATAGGCGAAATTATCGGCGAAGTTGCCGGGCGACTCACGTTGGAACTGCAGCAGAGTCGCAGGATCACGCACAGGCAACGGGCGAAGTACCATCAGATTGAAGAATCCGAACGCGGCAACGTTGATGCCAATGCCGAGCGCTAGCATGGCTATGGCGGTCAGCGTAAATCCGGGCGAGTGTTGTAACATGCGAGCGGCGTAGCGAAGATCCTGCAAGAAGCTATCGATCCAAACCCAGCCCCACTCATCGCGCGCTTCTTCACGCAGACGCAGCGCGTTCCCAAAGTTTCGATTCCCTTCCCGCGCCGCCATTTCGCGGTGAAACTCCATATCGTTCGCAAGCTCCTGGTCGAAGCGGCGGTGGTTCAGCAAATAGCGCAGACGGCGAATCAGGTTTTTCATTTGAGGATCTCTCTTACTTACGCGGTGCGAAGGACGGATTGAATTGCTCCGTGGACACGCTCATAATCTGCCAGTTGCGATTCGAGTTGCTCGCGCCCAGCGGGAGTGAGGCGGTAGAAACGTACTTTTCGGTTGGTTTCCGAGATGCCCCATTCGGAAGTGGCCCAACCTTGGAGGAGAAGTTTTTGCAGCGCCGGATAAAGCGCTCCTTCTTCTACTTTCAGCACTTCTGACGAGAGGCAATGAATACGCTGGGCAATTGCGTAGCCGTGGAAGGTTCCTGAGCGAAGAACTCGCAGGATGAGAAGAACAAGCGCGCCCGAAGGCATCTCAGCATTAGGCATAATAGCGTTATGGGTAGTGTAGACGCCACCGATATGCTGTGTCAAGTACTTCCCAGAAGTGCCCGTTCTGGCCGCCTCATTCCATTCGTATTTTTTATACTTTCATTCTCTTGCATAAAAAACGCTTCTAGGCTAATCTATCTTCATACGGTCTTGCCCGCTCTTACCGGAGTGGGCATCTCCGTTACTCCGTGATATGAATCGGCTTCCCATAGTCGTCGCGCTCCTCGGCCCGGTCGTTACAGGCTCTGCTTAGGAACGCCTCACGAGTTAGAATCGAGGGCCACCTGGCGGAGAACAAAATCAGCCAAGTGGCCCTTTTCATTTGTAAAGTCAGAAAATAGGAAAACGGAGTTTAGTCACTTCATTCGAACGAACGCTTATGCCAACAAACTTGTTATCCGGTGCCAAAATCCTGCTGCATTGCTTGACCGCCGAAAACGTCGAATGCATTTTCGGCTACCCGGGCGGTGTGACTCTGCCGCTGTATGACGCGCTTTACGATTACCCCATCAAGCACGTCCTCGTACGGCACGAACAGAATGCCGCTTTCGCTGCGCAAGGTTACGCGCGCACCACCGGCAAGGTAGGCGTTTGCTGTGCCACGTCTGGACCCGGCGCCACCAACCTGGTCACTGGCCTCGTCGACGCCATGATGGATTCCATTCCGATCGTTGCGCTCACCGGACAAGTCTCCAGCAAGCTCATGGGCACCGACGCGTTTCAGGAAGCCGACACATTCGGCATCACGCGTTCCGCCACCAAGCACAATTTCCTCGTGAAAAATATAGCCGACCTGCCGCAAGTCATTCACGAAGCGTTTTATCTAGCGGCTTCCGGGCGTCCCGGCCCCGTGCTGGTCGATATAACCAAAGACGCGTTCCAGGCGCAAGCGCACTACGCGCCCGTCACCGAGATTCATTTGCCGGGTTACAAGGTTTACAGCGAAGGCCACTCTGGACAAATCAAGCGTGCCGCGCAAATGATGTGGGAAGCGGAACGGCCTTTTATCTACGCGGGTGGCGGCGTGATTGCAGCCAATGCCAGCGCGGAATTACGCGCACTGGTCGAAGCGCTCGATGCGCCCACGGTCTGCACGCTCATGGGCTTGGGCGCGCTGGCCGCTGAACACCGCAACTTCATCAGCATGCCTGGCATGCACGGCAGCTATGCCGCCAACATGGGCATGTCGGGTACGGATTTGATCATCGCATTAGGCGTACGTTTTGACGACCGCGTCACCGGACGCCTCGCCGCCTTCGCCCCGCACGCCAAAGTGATCCACGTCGACATTGATCCAGCGGAAATCAGCAAGAACCGCCAAGCCGATCTGCCCATCGTTGGCGACGTGAAAAAAGTGATGCCGAAGTTACTTAATGAGCTGAACGATCTAGCGCCCGCAATGAAGGCCAAGAACGCCGGCGCGCGGCAAGCTTGGTGGAAGCAAATCCAAGAGTGGAAAGAAGAGCATCCTCTTTTGCCCATCAAATCGGATACGGAGATCAAGCCGCAGCACTTGATGGCTGAGATTGACCGGCTTTCGGGCGGTCGCGCCATTGTCGCCAGCGACGTGGGCCAGCACCAGATGTGGGCCGCACAGTTGATCCGCTTTAATGAACCGCGCCTGTGGATCAATTCCGGCGGATTGGGTTCCATGGGTTTTGGTTTGCCTGCGGCGATTGGCGCGCAATTCGCGCGGCCCGACAAGCTCGTGTTCGCAATTGTCGGTGACGGCGGATTCCAAATGTCGATTCCCGAACTTGCCACTATTGCCAATCATGCGTTGCCCATCAAAATCATTGTGATGAACAACAGTTATCTTGGCATGATCCGGCAATGGCAGGAACTCTTCTATAACAACCGTCTGAGTGAATGCGCGCTCACCTCTTTCCCCGACGTGGAGAAACTGGCTGGCGCATACGGTTTTACAGGCCGCACAGTAAGTTCTGTGGACGAGATGCCAGCCGCGTTGAAAGCCGCCGTTGACGAGCCGGGTCCGTTCCTCCTGAACGTCAAGGTGACGCCGTTTGAGAATGTATACCCAATGGTGCCCGCCGGTGGCGCCATCAATGAAATGGTTTTGCGGCCGCCACAGCCGGTGGAGGTATAACCTATGCAACAAATCATTTCGATATTGATGGAGAACAAGCCCGGCGCACTCATGCGTGTCACCGGTTTACTGAGCCAGCGCGGTTACAACATTGAGACGTTGACCGTAGCACGCACCTTCGACCCAACGCTCTCGCGCATGACCATCACCGTCGAAGTCGAGCCAAGCACCCGTGCGCAAGTCATTAAGCAGATGTCGAAGCTGATCAACGTACTGCAGGCAACCGATGTAACCGACGGCCCGGCGGTCAACCGCGAACTGTTGTTGATCCGCGTCAAAACCACCCAGCAGAACCGCACCGCAGTCTTGAAAGAAGCCGAGATCTTTCATGCGCGCGTGATCGATTCCACCACCGAAGGCTTTTGCCTGGAAGCCACCGGCGATCCGGAAAAGCTCGATGAATTTGTCGATGTCATGCGCGGCTACGGCGAGATTGAAGTCACTCGCTCCGGCATGGTCGCCATGTCGCTCGACAACAAAAAGCTGCGCCTTTCGGCCCCCGTGCCTTTGGGCGCTTCCGCCGACGAAGCGCTCGAATTTCAAAGAGCCGACTGAGAAAAAAAGCACATGACCCCGCAAAGAAAAGGGAGCACATGACGCCGCAAAGCAGGCGTGTTCCCTCTTTTTCGCTGCTCTCCACCACGAATTTTTGAACGAAGCAAATAAGGACACTATGCCACGTAGATTTTATGAAAAAGACGCCAGCCTCGCGCCGCTCCAAAAGAAAACAATCGCCATCATTGGCTATGGAAGCCAGGGCCACGCGCATGCGTTGAACCTGCGCGATTCTGGCTTGCGCGTTGTGGTCGGCTTGCCCGCTACCAGCAAAAGCATCGCCAAAGCCAAAGCTGCCGGCCTCGAAGTATTGAGCGTCGCCGATGCCGCCAAAATCGCCGACACTATCATGATTCTTGTCCCCGATCACGTGCAAGGCGACACCTATCGCAACGACATCGCCCCGCACATGACCAAGGGCAAGACCTTGATGTTCGCCCACGGCTTCAACATTCACTTCAACGAAATCAAGCCGCCCGCCGATATCGACGTCTCCATGATTGCGCCGAAAGCTCCCGGCCATCGCGTCCGTGAATTGTTCACCGAAGGCGTGGGCGTGCCCGCCTTGGTCGCCATCGCCCAAGATGCCTCGGGCAAGGCGATGGAGAATGCGCTTTCGTACGCGTTCGGCCTAGGCTGTCTGAAAGCCGGCGTGATTGAGACCACCTTCAAAGAAGAAACCGAAAGCGATTTGTTCGGCGAACAAGCCGTCCTCTGCGGGGGTGTCAGTGAACTCATCCGCGCCGGTTTTGAAACCTTGACCGAAGCTGGCTACGCGCCCGAGATCGCTTATTTCGAATGTCTGCATGAATTAAAGCTGATCGTCGACCTCATCTACGAAGGCGGCTTAGGTTACATGCGTTATTCCGTCTCCGATACCGCAGAGTATGGCGATTACACACGCGGTCCACGCATTGTTAACGCCCAAACTCGCGCTGAGATGAAGAAGATTCTCAGCGAAATTCAGTCCGGCGAATTTGCGCGCACCTGGCTGCAGGAAAATCGCGATGGCCGCAAGAAGTTCTTGGCCATGCGCGAAGCCGCCAAGACCCAACCCATCGAAAAGGTAGGCGCCGAGCTACGCGCCATGATGCCGTTCTTGAAGAAGCGCAAAGAAGCCGGCGTCCCCGAAGAAGCCGCCGTCACCGCCTAACAAAAACACCAACACAAAGCCGCCGATTGATTTGCCCTAGGCGGTACGGCTTTGCGAGGTGTGCCAGATGCGCCATATTTCGATTGTTTGGTCGCTCACGCGGTAAACGGCATATAAGGCAAAGGCGAGAACAAAATCTCCCGGGTTCCCTCGACGCGGCCGGGCCTCCCGATATGCGGCGCTTCTTTCAAGCCGCGAATTCTCTCGTACAACTTGCGCATGGTCGGCTGGCGATAACGGGGGTTGTGCTTTTTCAAGTAATCGCTGATGCTCTGCATGTCTTTGGCCGCGGGGGGCGTCCATCGAATGCGCATTAGGAACGGAGCATGTCTTCAAAGCGTGCGTCCATCTCATCTTCTTCGATGAACTCGCCGCGGTCGGCAAATGCCTTCGCTTCGAGAACAGCGGCGCGAAAATTGGCGTCGTCGATAAACTGCAATGCGGCGTCTTTGACGAGCCGTTCGGCGTCGGTGCCAGCGGCTCTGGCGGCTTGTACTATCTGCGCTTCCTGCTCGCGCGTGAAATGAACTTCCATTGTTTTAAGGTAAACCAAACGGTGGAGGCTGTCCAGGTTTGGGCTACCCCGCGTCGGGGACTGAAGAGCGTAAAGAAGCCGACGTCACCGCCTAGAATATTTCACAATCCGAGCCGGGACGTCAGCGACCTAATTTGGCAAAGGAAGGTGTAGCACTTGGCGTTGGTATACTGCCCCAACCATGAAACTCTTCCTTTTATCACTCGTCGGCATTGCCGTTTTTTCCTTCACCGCCTCAGCTGTGGACGTTTCCAATCCTAAACCCGACGCCCGCTTCAAAGCCGACTTACTGGTTGTGGTGGCTCACCCGGACGACGAAACCGAAATCGGCGCATATTTGGCCAGGGCCATCTTTGATGAAAAGAAACGGGTGGCGGTGGTGTTCGGAACGCGCGGCAATCAAGGTGGGGATTCTGAGGGACTGGCACAGTCGGCTGCGCTTGGTACGATTCGCGAGATTGAAGCGCGGCAAGCGATGGCATATTTCGGAGTGATGAATGTCTGGTTCCTCAATGGGCTCGACACGCCTGGCCAAAACGTCCTTGGCTCGCTTGAAACCTGGAACCATGGCGATGCACTGGGCAAGCTTGTGCGGATTATGAGGCTGACTAGGCCAGGCGTAGTCGCAACGTGGCTCCCGGAATGGGTTGCCGGCGAAAACCACGGCGATCATCAGGCTGCGGGAGTGATTGCTACAGAGGCGTTCGATATGGCAGGCGATCCGACTGCATTCGCCGAGCAAGTGGCTGCCCCCAACAATCGCTTCGATGTAGGCAACCTGACAGAAGGTCTCTCAGTCTGGCAGCCTGAGAAGCTTTATTACTTTAGCGATACCGCCCACCCAGAGACTCTGAAGGACAAGGGGCCAGCCTATTCCTCGACTGACAGTTCACCATCGCGCCACGTTTCCTATGCGCGCCTCGCAGCCGAAGAGTGTGCCTTTCACCTGACGCAAGGAGATAGCGGCCAGTTAGCCAAGGCAGCTCTTGAAAAGAACGACTTGCACTACTTTGAAACTCCGGTTCTGTTCGTCAATGGCAAATCACACGTCAAGTCTTCCTCCGAAGGCGACCTGTTCGAAGGTGTGGTGCAACGCGGCATTCCTTATCAGCCACCTCCCGGTTATGTCGCTCCCAAACTCGCCTCACCCGCAATTGAGCTTGGCGGACCCTGGCGTTTCTATACTGCTTTCTGGCAGGCGCACGATCTCAAAAGCCTACCCGGCCTCATCGCCCCCGAGATTATGGCAAAGCCGGGTGCCCGCTTTGTGATTCCGTTGATTGTGCAGAATCCAACGGAGGCATCGCTCGAGGTGAAACTCTCAATCGAAATTCCCGAAGGTTGGACGATGGTTCGTCAACCGCCGAGTCCCTCGCTTGTCGAAGCGCAAAGCGATTACAGCTATATCTTCGAAGTGAAAACAGCTTCGGCACAAAAAGGATGGAAATTCATCACGGTGAACGCCGTGGCCCAAGATCGAGTAATTGGAACGATTCGCATCCGGGTGGAAATCGATCCGGGTGCGATGCCCGAGTGAGCGACTAAGTAACTTTACGGTCACCCGTTATTGCGGAAATCTTGCTAGACTTACCTGCCAAGGGGGTTTCTCATGCAGTTTTCCCGATATCGACTTCTTACCGTCGCAATCCTGTTTCTTCTTTCGGCCTTCATGGCAAGCGGTCAAGCTACGTCAGGCAACATAACCGGCACGGTTGTCGATAGCTCTGGGGCGGCCCTCCCAAACGCCAAGATCACAATTACGGATCTGGATCGTGGAACCGTGGAGCACATCCAAAGCAACGGGGATGGCAACTTCGCTCAGACCCACCTGCTGGCGGGACACTACCGCGTGACAGTGGAAAACTTGGGTTTCTCGACGCTGTCTGAAAATGCCACCGTCGAGGTGGATGCAACCACTCAACTGGCGATCAAGCTCACACCAGGCCAAGTGCAAACCACCGTCGAGGTATCCGACGCTACCCCGCTGCTCACTACCGACCGCGCTGAGATTGCGACCACGCTCACGGGCGGCCAGGTAGCGGAACTTCCCGTTTTGGACCGCAATATCACGAATCTGCTGCTCGAAGTACCCGGCACCCAACTCAACACCTGGGCTCATTCGGCGGCGGAAAATCCTGAGCAGGGAATTCAGGCCAATGTTAACGGCCAGTTCTTTACCACCAATGGCTTCCTGCTGGATGGCACGGAGAACGAGAGCGCCATTCTCGGTATTGCCGTGATCAATCCGAACATCGACGCGCTACAGGAGTTCAAAGTGAGCACCAGCAACTACGACGCCGAGTTCGGGGCGGCATCGGGAGCGCTGATTCAAGCCACCACAAAATCGGGCACGAATCAGTGGCATGGATCGCTGTTCGAATTCCTGCGAAACGATATTACGAACGCTACCAACCCGTTCACGCAGATCAATCCGTCGCTGCGCTGGAATCAATTCGGCGGATCGCTAGGCGCGCCCATTGTGAAAGACAAACTGTTCGGCTTCTTCGATTACCAGGGCACGCGCCGGCGGACCGGCGGTTCGGTGCTTACCACTGTTCCGACGGCAGCAGAACGGAACGGCGATTTGTCTGCACTGCTGGGCAACTATATCTGCGCCAATGGAACGGTCTCGGCAAGCCCATGCGCGAACCCCTATATGGTGACCACCACCCAAGGCAACAGTGTGCCCGCGCAAGCCGGCATGGTGTTCGACCCTAACACAGGTAACCCAACTACCGGTTCAGGCCGCCAAGTCTATTCTCAAAACGGCCAACTCAACGTGATCCCGGTTGCCTTGCCCATGCAGAAGCTGCTGGCGCTCCTTCCCCTTCCAAACACTGGCGGTGGCAATATCTATAACAACTACATCAGCGACGGCGTACAAGCTTTCGACACCGACCAATATGACGGCCGCGTGGATTACAACTGGACTACCAATACTCACCTTTTTGCGCGTTACACACTCGCCGACTACAATAACAACGCCCCGGCGGCGTTTGGCGCTGCGGGAGGCGGACCGAGCCCATTCAGTTTTTCCGGCGATTCGATCGACCGCAACCAAAGCCTGGCGGTTGGCCTGGATCATACATTCAGTCCGAGCTTAGTCACCGATGGCCGCTTCGGCTTCTACCGCTATCGTATCCGCGTTGAGCCGGGCGATGCCGGAACCACCCCGGCCACCGATGCGGGTCTCCCAGGACTGAACACTGGCGCGGCCTCCACTTCTGGGCTGCCTGCCTTCTACATCAATGGAAATGGCGGCTTCAACTTCGGGTACGGATTAGGAGTGAATCAATGCAACTGCCCCTTGAAAGAGACTGAGAATCAGTTCCAATGGGTAGATAATTGGACCAAAATCACCGGCAACCACACCATAAAATTCGGGGTAGATGTGCGCCGATCGCAGCAACAGCGCATCCCGAGCGATCTTCATCGTTCAGGCGAAATCACCTTTACGGATTCAGTGACCGGTAATCCCGATGTTGACAACGTTGCTGCCGGTCTGGCATCTACCGGTTCGGCACTGGGTTCTTATTTGCTCGGCCTCCCAAGCACCTTTGGCCGCTACTACACGGCCTACGATTACTATCCAGGGCTTCGCGAAACCCGGATGTTCTTTTTTGCGCAGGACTCCTGGCGTATTACTCCCCAACTGACTCTGAATTACGGATTACGATGGGAGGATTATTTACCACAAACCGCGGCGAAGCCCGGCGGCGCAGGGAGCTTCGATCCGGCCACCGGCGATGTTTTGGTGGCAGGTGTTGGCTCAGTTCCACTCAACCTTGGTGTAAAGGCGTATAACCTTGGTTTCGCGCCTCGCTTGGGAATTGCTTATCAAGTAACTCCGAAAACGGTAATTCGCACGGGCTTTGGCGTCAGTTTCAATCCGGGGGGACTGGGCGCGGTATTTGGCCAGGGCGCCGATTACAATCCGCCAATTGTCAATGCGCAGAGTGTGAATCAAAATAACAGCTATATTGCCCCATTCAGCCTGTTAAACGGTCCCCCCGCGCCTCCTGAACCGGCTGTGGGCACGAACGGCACTTATCCCTTGCCCGACGGCATCGGTATCAATTACTTTCTCAGTCCGCTGAATTCTTACCGCATTCCGGAGGTATACTTCTGGAACTTCACCGTTCAGCATAGGTTCACTCCAACCCTGGCGCTGGAAGTCGCATACGTCGGCAATGTTGGACGTCATTTGTACGAAACTTTGAATGCGAACCAAGCGGTTCCGGGTCCGGGAGACGTTGATCCGCGCCGGCCGTTCTATAATCTTTACGGCCTGGAACAAGGCCTCTACCAGTACTGTAACTGCGATACTTCGAATTACAATGGATTGCAAACAAAGCTGCAAAAACAGCTGTCTCATGGGTTGGATTTCCTACTCACTTATACGTGGTCGAAAGCGCTGACTGACACGGAAGGCGGTGGCGTTCCGTCGAACAGTTATGACGTGCGTTCCGATTACGGGCCAGCTTCATGGGATCGCGCCCAGACATTTACTTTCGAACATAACTGGAACCTGCCTTTTGGCCGCGATCGGTATTGGAAGCTTGGCAATAATGCAGTGGCGAACATTGTTGCGGGTGGCTGGCGGTTGAGCGGCGTCCATACCGTAGCGTCGGGCGAGCCCTTCACGCCAAGTGTAGCGAATGCACCCTTGTTGAATGACCCGGATTTCGCCGCGTTGCGCGCAGATGTGGTGGGCAACTGGCATGTCTCCAATCCGAACGCAAACGAATGGTTCAATCCAGCCGCCTTCACGGAGCCGCAGCAACCGTTCCGGCAGGGCACGGCTGGGCGTAACTCGCTGCGCGGCCCGCGCCTTTGGGAGTCGGACCTCTCACTCGCGAAGAACCTGTTGTCCGGCGAGCGGCGGTCACTCGAACTTCGAGCCGATGCCTTCAACGTGTTCAATCACGAAAATCTCGCTCTCCCGAACTCCACAATCGATGTCAGCGGAGCGGGGCAGATTACGGCGATACAAGTGCCTATGCGCCAGATGCAGTTCGGCTTGCATTTTCAGTTCTAACGCTGCAAGGGATCATGACGAGCTTTGAAAAAATATTTTCTCGCTCTACCTCTCTGAAAAATATGCCTTTATCTGTTTTGTCTCTCACGACTTCATCTCGTGCATACCGGTGGCTCGCTATTTTGGAACCAGCTTTAATACTTTCGAGGTTACGCGCCGATTCTTCCTCGCCGGAAGGTGTTCGAAGGGTTGGCAGACAGTTCTTTGACAATCTGAATCACAACCAAGCTAGCCCCCAACTTGCAGAAGTTTGCGTACAACCCTCCTTCCCAGCCACGTCCTGGAAACCCTTACTGAGCCGTGACTGCGAAGGAGCGGCAACGATACTCCAATTTACGCAATCCAGCGCTAGCTTCATACCGCTGTGCGGAAATTGGGTTCGTTTCGTAAAAACGCCCTTTCTTCGTCTCCACCCCTGCCGATTTCTACGTATCTTCGCCTTCTAGCCAAAATCCGTTTCGCAAAAAACGCCTTTTGTTCGCTTTTCGGCCGGTTGCCACTCAACCATTCAGCAGCGACGACGAAATCCCCGGCGAATGTAAATGAATAATGCCGCGCCGCAACGCGATCGTCACCGCATGCGTGCGGTCTTTCGCGCCAAGCTTACTCAAGATATTTTGCACGTGAGCTTTGACAGTGCCGGGAGCCGTTCCTAAAATGTCCCCAACTTCTTTGTTCCCAAGCCCGCGCGCCACTAGACTCAACACTTCCACCTCCCGCGGTGTCAACGCAACGTCCGGGAAGAACCCTGTCAGTTGTTGCGCCACTTCCACCGGGATGAAACGCTTCCCTGCATGCACGGTGCGTATGGCTTTCACTACTTCCGTGTGCACCATCTCTTTCAACAGATAACCTCGCACACCAGCCTCCAAGGCGCGATAAATATCCTGGTCGCCATCATAGGAGGTGAGCGCAATAATCCGCGCCTCCGGGAACTCCTGCCTGACCGCGGCCGTAACCTCACTGCCGCTCATGTCTGAAAGACGCAAGTCCATCAGTGTCACATCCGGCTTATGCCGCCGAAAAAGGCGCAAAGCTTCGGCTCCGCAATTCGCCGCCGCCACCAATTCAAGATCTGGTTCGGTTGAAAGAATCGCCGCGATCCCTTTGCGAACCAAATCGTGATCATCCACCGAAAGAATACGGATCTTATCCAATCAAATGCTCCACCTTCTGTGAACGATCCAGGTCCACATGGGCCGCGCGCTTCACCGGAACCATAACCAATACAGCCGTTCCCTCCCCTGCCTTGCTCTCGATAGATAGATGAGCGCCCATCTCTTTCGCGCGTTCCCCCATACCGACAATCCCAAAGTGGCCGAAACGCTGCCGCTCGGGATTGAAACCCGCGCCGTCGTCTTTGATCAGCAGCGAAATTTGTTCCGGTGTTTGATTCAGTTGCACTTCCAAACAGCGGGCACCCGCGTGCTTCACAACATTATTCATCGCTTCTTGCGCGATGCGCAGCAGTTGATATTCAATCTCCGGCGATCCCGCAAGCGAAACCGGGGCTACGCGAAGAACCGGGACGAGTCTGCCTTTCTCCGCCACATCGTGCACGAGCTTCTCGAGCTTGCCGGAGAATTCAAGCGAACCACTGCTGCCCATATTTCGCAGCCCCCAAAGCGACTGCCGCGCTTCCGCCGAACACTGTGCCGCATCCTGGATAATTTCGCCAAGCAACGCACGCTCTTTAGATACCGGCAGTCTGGTCCAGAGCGCCTGCAATTGCATGGTGATGCCGGAAAGCCCTTGTAACAGCGTGTCGTGCAATTCACGCGCAATGCGGCTGCGCTCAGCCAGAACCTCGTCAAACCGGTGCTTCAGCCGCGCGATGCGCAAACGGACCAGCGCCGCAATCCACCCGGCAACCAGCGCGCCGAGCGCAGGAAAAAACCAACCACGCTGATAAAGGCGCGGCTCCACAGTAAAGCTAAACGTCGCGTCGCGGGTGCTGGCAACGCCGTCCGCATTGCGCGCTATCACACGAAAATGAAAATTGCCCGGCGGCAAGTTAGTGAAGAACGCCTCGCGCCGGCTGCCCGCTTCCGTCCATGTTTTATCAAAGCCGTCCAGCGTGTAGCGGAACGTCATCTTTTCCGGCGAAACAAAACTTAAGCCGGCATAGCGTACTTCCAGATTACGTTCATTCGGCTGCAGATCGAGACCATTCACGGCTTCGCGCCGCTGGCCGTTCACGATGATCGAAGTGATTTGCGCGGGTGGCGGGGTGCCATTGTCAACAAGACGATGCGGGTCGAGCACAACCAGCCCGTTGGTAGTGGAAAACCACAGACGGCCATCGCGCGTACGGCAGGCCGCCGGCTGCACGCCCGAACGGCATTCGAATCTCAACTGGCCGGTGCTGAAAGGAATGCTGGTTACGTAATGCAGCTTGTGATCGCTAAAGTCGTCAATCTCCTTCTCGCTCACCCGAAAAATTCCCTTGCTGGATGCCATCCAAAAGCTTCGTGCATCGTCGCGCAAAATGCCGTAAATCCGGTTATCGAACAAGCCATCTTTCACCCGGAGATGCGTGATTGCGCCATTCTTCCAATGCAACAAGCCAGAGCCGTTCGTTCCAAGCCACGCTTCTTTTCGATCGGGGTCAACATACAAACACACCACTGGATGAGTGATATCGAGCGAAGAGACCTTCTCCTTGCCGTCTCTCAAGTAAGAGAAGCCGGCTGAATCCGTACTGATGAATAAGCGGACGGAACGGCCTGCGCTCAGCGAGACAACGCCGCCGGCAGAACCAATAGGAACATGCACAAAACGATTCCCCTCAAGCCGGTCTAAACCGTGATCGGTGCCTGCCCACAGCACTCCCTCCGCATCCACCGAAAGGGCGCGAACCCGGACACCCGATAGACCGTTACGCTCCGTGAAGGAAGCGACGACTCTGCCATCGTGCAAACGATTGAGGCCTGCCGTCGAGCCGACCCAAAGATCTCCGGCGGCGTCTATTTGCATACTCAAAATGTAGTCGTCCAGCAAACCGTCTTTCTTTGTCAACGCTCGGAAGTGGCGGCCATCGAAAACGTTCAGCCCGTGCCCCAGCGTTCCCACCCAAAGCCTGCCCGCGTTATCTTCGAGCACCGGCCCAGTGTCGTTGCTCAGCAGCCCTTCATTGGTCGAATAGGGAGTTACTTTGCCGTCGGTAAATTGATCCAGTCCATCTTTGGTTCCCGCCCAGAGGCTGCCTTCCCTGTCGACAAACAGTGACAGCACAACACTGTGCGAAAGTCCATCGCGCGTGCGGTAGACGTTGAGTTCGTTGTTGCGATAGCGCGTAACACCATCGTTGGTGCCAATCCATATCGTGCCGTCGGGGCCTTCGATCAGCGAGAGAACTTCGTTGTCAGGTAGACCGTCGTGGCTGGTCAACCGCCGGCTTGTCGTCTTGGTAATTTCCAGCGCGCCATCCGCTGTGCCGGCCCAAACAGCGCCGTTCTTCGAACATACCAACGCGGACGCCGTCTCGTGCGGCCACAGAGCGCCGGCTCTTTGGAAATGCGCGCCATCCCAAGAACCGACGGCGAAATCGAGTCCCGCAACCCAACGCGTCCCATCGGCAGCCACGCAGGTATCGCGGATTTGGGGGCTTGGCAAACCATCGGCCGTCGAGTACACGCGCATCCTGTCGTCTTTGCTGATGCGCACTAAACCACGAGCCGTGCACACCCAGGTTGAACCGGCGGCATCGGGCACTACACAAAACGCATCGTCCGCCGGCAGGCCTTCTTTTGTGGCGAACCGTTTGACTTGATGATTCGGACTAATGCGGACCGCACCGCTGCCGAGCGTTGCAACCCACAGATTACCGTTGGCGTCTTCCGCCAGCGAGCGGATCAAAGTCCTTTGCAAGCCTGCTTCTGCCGCCCCCTCAAATTCGCGGAAATGGATGCCGTCAAAGCGAATTAAACTGTCTTGCGTACCCAGCCACAGAAATCCATCATGGCTCTGCAGGATGGAATAGATGGTTGGTTGCAGCAAACCTTCTTCCTGTCCCCAAATACGGTGCACATATTGAGTGAGAGTTTTGCTTGAATCGAGCGCGGAGAGTGGAACAGCGGCCAAGGCGAAAGCCATGACACCGGCTGCGGAAAACAAATGAACCTTTCGCATTGGGCGTACCGTCACTCTTCTGATACTATTCTTACCTTACCGATTCGGAGGCACGGATTATTTTGCAAGCGTTCTGGATTGACCGCGCCACCATCGCGGTGCCTGCACACAACATCCAGAGCGATTGGGCCTTGTCTCTGGTCTATTCGCAGAACAGCGCAATTCCGCTCACACCTTTGGCTTCAGGCCTAACGGAGGCTCAAAAACAGCAATATCCCCAACTGAGTCGATATGCGGTCTTCCAACTGCCGGCGACAGTTGCTGTGGCCACGCTGAAACAATCGCTAAAAGGCAAACTGGCCGTGGCGGCAGCCGACGGAACCGGCGCAACGAAGGATTCGACAAGTGTGCAAATTGCCGGCGTCTTGGATGATTTGTATTATTATTGCGGCCCACTCGGCGCAATATTCCAAGATAGTTCAGGTATTTCGATCAATGTTTGGGCTCCCACGGCTCAATCATTGAAGCTGCAGCTCTTTCACAACGCCAACGATACAACGCCCGCTGCCGTTTTACCCATGTCCGAAAACAACGGCGTTTGGAGCGCGCAAATCGATTCATCCTGGACCGGCCAATACTATTTGCTGGCCGCGGTGGTTTATGTTCCCAGCCTGGATCAGACTGTCGAAAACGTCGTCACTGACCCGTATTCCGTGGATTTGGCGCTCAATGGCGTGAAGACTCGCCTCACCAATCTGGCGAGCGATGCGCAGAAGCCCGAGGGCTGGGACGAAAGCCGCTCACCAAGCCTGGCGTCGCTGAATGATTTGACCATCTACGAATTGCATATGCGCGATTTCAGCGCCAAAGACCAAAGCGTCCCGGCGCAATACCGCGGCACCTATCTCGCGTTCACAGATCCGCGCACGAACGGCATGCGGCATTTAAACGCTTTGGCCGATGCCGGACTGAAAGCGATTCACCTTCTGCCGACCTTCCACCTTGCCAGCATCAACGAAGATAAGACGACGTGGCAAACTCCGGGTTACTTATCCATCTACCCGCCCGACTCCCAAGAGCAGCAGGCGGCTGTCACCGCGGTGCAGGATACCGATGCGTATAACTGGGGCTACGATCCAGTGCACTATATGGCACCCGAGGGAGCTTATGCCTGCAACCCCGACAACCGCGTCAAAGAATACCGCCAAATGGTGCAAAGTATCCATCAAGCTGGGCTGCGTGTATTTCAAGATGTCGTTTTCAATCACACAACTTCTAGCGGCCAAGCGGCTAATTCTGTTCTGGACAAATTGGTGCCATGCTATTACTACCGCCTCGACGCCGACGGTAACGTGGAAAACAGCAGTTGCTGTGCCGATACTGCCAGCGAGCACCGCATGATGGAAAAGCTCATGATCGATACGCTGGTGACAAATGCGCGCCAATACAAAATCGATGGGTTTCGTTTCGATTTGATGGGCTTCCATTTCGTCTCCAATATGCTGCACATCCAAAGTGCGCTATCGCAACTGACTCTTGAAAAGGATGGTGTGGATGGTTCAAAAATCTATCTTTACGGCGAGGGTTGGAACATGGGCGAGACCGCCAACGATGCGCTAGGCCCCAATGCCAGCCAGACGAATATATACGGTACCGGAATTGGCACATTTAACGACCGTTTTCGCGACGCCATTCGCGGCGGCGGACCGCTTTCAGACCAGCGTATTCAAGGTTTTGCCACCGGCTTGTATACCGATTCGAGTCTCTACACGGCGCAGACTATGGATACCGCGGATCAACTGTCTTCCTTGCTTCAGATCACGGATTGGATCCGCGCCGGACTAGCCGGGAATCTGCGCGATTTCAGTTTCATAGATAGCAGCGGTCAGCAAGTGACGGCCGGCCAAATGAAATATTTCGGGCAGAACGTTGGTTATACAGCTGCACCGGTGGAGAACGTCATTTATGATTCCGTTCACGATAATCAAACGCTGTTTGACGCAGTACAACTCAAAAGCGGCGCTGGCGACACGATTTCCCAACGCACGCGCCGCCAGATTCTGGCGAATAGCTTAGTTGCGTTGGGTCAAGGAATTCCGGTCTTTCAAGCAGGCGACGACTTACTGCGTTCGAAAGATATGGACAACAACAGTTACAATTCCGGCGATTGGTTTAACGCCATCGATTTCACCTTTCAAACCAACAACTGGGGCACCGGGCTTCCCAAAGCAAGTGAGAACCAAAGCAACTGGCCCATTATGCAACCTTTGCTTGCCGATCCAGCCTTGAAGGCCAGTCCAGCGAATATCGATCTTTCGCGCAAGGTATTTCAGGAATTTCTCGCGATCCGGGCAGGTTCTCAATTGTTCCGGATGTCTACGCTCGCACAGGTGCAAGCCAATTTGCATTTCTTGAACACCGGTCCGACCCGAACGCCAGGACTCATCGTTATGCTGCTCGATGACCGGTATGTGCAAATTCTTGTGCTATTTAATGCAACCCAAGGGACGATTAACTTCCAGCACGAGACGCTCAAAGAGATGAGTCTGCGCCTTCACCCTGTCCAAGTGAGATCGGCGGATTTCACCGTCCGAGAATCCAATTTCAACAGCGCGACGGGAACGGCGGTTGTGCCGGCTCTCACAACCGCGGTGTTCGTCGCGAATGATAGCGGCCTTTAGCGCAGCGGCCGGCCTTCTTTGTAACCATATGTGAGCCAGTGTTGCACCGGATCGACTTTGGCGGCCTTCACGTCGGGATTGGCTTTCAGATACTTTTTAGGATTAAAATCTTTTGGCAGTTGCGGTTTGCTGCTCATCATATTCTTCGCGTGTTCAAGCTGTGTCTTCGAGACCTGCTGCCCGGAGATCATGTTAGGCATCTTCTGTCCGGCGGATATGTCGACAATATCGCGATAGTTAATCGGCCCCAAAAGAGGAACCGAGTGGAGCGGAGTGTAATAACAGCATCCCTCGAAGAAATAGTGAGTAACTTGGCTATATCGCGTCCTGTTTAAGTCGTTTTGCGCCGCACCACCGTGCAAAAGATTGGCCGCCCAGATGAGCGCCTGACCTTTTTTGGCATGGAACTGCATTGGTTTGAGATTGAGAGCCGCTACAATTTGCCTCCACGCCTCACCAAAAGCGCCGTAGTGGCCCGATGGATCAGAACCTCCATAATTCGGGTTCACGCCTAGCTGCTCGTTAGTGTAAATAGGCAGACTGTGTGAGCCGGGATAGTAAATCAGAGGGCCATTGTCGCAATCGATGTCTTCCAACGCGACCCAAACGCCAACCATAAAGCGCTCCGGGCAGGAACTGAAGTGGACGCTGTCGGTATGAAAATGCTGTTGGGTGCCTACCGGGAAATTCAGTGTCTGAAAAGGAAACGCCCGCCGGCCGTATAAGTCGGTCAAGAGCCGCAAAACGCTCTGGTTACAGGCAAGACGGTGCACTTCCGGCACATCGTGCCACCCGTCTTGCACGCGCAGGCTGTCGATCGTTTTGTTCCGCCAAGCGTCCCAGTCATAGCGCTCGTCTAGTTTCTTGATGATTGCGCCGGCTAACTGATCAAAATCGGGATCGGGGAAATCGAACACCGCATAGCCCTCGTGGCGGAGCTTTTGCGCCAATTCACGAGTTTGGTCCGAAACATTTTTTTCGCGAAAAAGCAGCTCGAAAAGGGGCGATTCGACGTCCGGAACACCTGGCAATGGATTTACGAACTGACTCAAAGAAACGTCCTCCCGCAAACAAAACAGTCTCTCACAGGGTTCATTTGGTGGGTTCGTACTATGCCGAATGGCATAGAAAACCGTCTTTCTTTCGGCAGTGGCAATAGACCCCTAGCTTGCCGCATAGTCAAGAATGGTCTTTTATGAGCACCCAATCGAACCTTACGTTTAGTCAAGAAAAAATCGCGCTCAATGACGGACGCGGACCAGTTGAACCAAAGCCGAAGAGCCGCTGGCTGGTTTGGATCATCGTTCTGTCTGTCTTGGCAGCGGGCGGTTATTTCTTGTCAAAACGTAGTGCCACTGCGACGACGGAGAACTCACAGAAAGCCGGCAAAAAGGGTAGTAAGGGCGGAGGTGGCCCGATTCCTGTATCCGCTGAAAAAGTCAAGCAAGGTGACATGGGGGTCTACATTAGCGACATCCTCGGGGCGGTTACGCCTGTCTATAGCGTGTCCATCACGAGCCGCGTGGCCGGGCAACTCATGCAGGTCAGCTACCGCGAAGGACAGCTTGTGCACAAAGGCGATCTGCTGTTGGTGATCGATTCAGGCCCTTACAATGCGGCCCTGTTACAAGCGCAAGGGCAGTTGGAACGCGATCAGGCTCTGCTGAAGAATGCCCACGTCGATCTTGATCGTTATCAAGCTGCCTACGCCCAACACGCTATCCCGGAGCAGACGATGGCCACCCAGCAGGCCACGGTGAATCAAGACGAAGGCACGGTGAAACTCGATCAAGGCAATGTGGATGCGGCCAAAGTGAACGTCGACTACACCAAAATTCTATCGCCCATAGACGGCCGCGTCGGTCTCCGTCTGGTGGATCCCGGAAATATCGTGCCCGCGAATGGAACTGCGCCTTTGCTCACCATTACCCAGCTTCAGCCAATTACCGTCATTTTCCCAATGGCGGAAGATCACATTTCCGAAGTAGTCGCGCAAATGCGCGCTGGCCACCAGCTAGAGGTAGACGCATTCGACCGTGCCAACAGTACGCTGCTGGCCAAGGGAACGCTGCTGACGCTCGATAACTCAATCGACCCGGGTACGGGAACTGTGAAGGTTCGCGCGCAATTCGCAAACGCCGACAACCGCTTGTTTCCCAACGAATTCGTAAACGCGCGCTTACTGGTCAGGACGATAAAAAACGCCAACATCATTCCTTCCGCCGCACTGCAGCGCAATAACGATGCTTCCTATGTATATGTCGTGAACCCCGACACAAGCACAGTCCTTTCGCGCCCTGTCACGATACTCACGACAGATGGATTGCAATCGGCGGTAACCGGAGTACAACCGGGCGAGACGTTGGTGACCGACGGCTTCGACAAATTACAAGACAAGACTAAGGTGGTCATCCGCCAACCGCGCGCAGCTCAGGATAGCTCGGCCGCGCCGCCCGCGGCGCATAAGGGGCACAAGCAGTGAGTCCCTCACGCCCGTTTATTCTGCGCCCGGTCGCCACTACGCTGCTGATGGCCGCCATTCTGCTGGTCGGCATCGTGGCTTACAAGCAGCTCCCTGTTTCAGCCTTGCCTGAGGTGGATTACCCCACCATGCAGATCGTGACGTTTTACCCGGGAGCTAGCCCGGATGTGACTGCTTCTGCCATTACCGCGCCACTTGAAAGGCAGCTCGGCGAAGTGCCCGGCTTGAATCAGATGCGCTCAACCAGTTCGGAAGGCGCATCGGTAATCACTTTGCAATTCGCGCTCAGTCTGAACATCGATGTAGCCGAACAGGAGGTGCAAGCCGCCATCAACGCAGCGCAGACGTTCTTGCCCACCGATCTGCCGCTACCTCCGATTTACAGCAAGACCAACCCCGCGGACGCTCCCGTTCTCACACTTGCTCTCACGGCCACCAACATGCCATTGCAGCAATTGGAGGACTATGCCGATACTCACCTTGCGCAGAAAATCGCCCAGCTTTCGGGCGTCGGCGCCGTAACGATTAGCGGCGGCCAAAAGCCCGCAGTGCGCATTCAAGCCAATCCCGCGCAACTCGCCTCTTACGGCGTCGGACTGGAAGATTTGCGCACCGCGCTCACCAGCACCAGTCTCGACTCCGCCAAGGGAAGCTTCGACGGGCCGCGCCAGGACTTTCAGATTAACGCCAACGACCAATTACTGACAGCCAACGACTATAAAAACGTGGTGGTGGCGTATAAGAACGGCGCGCCTGTCGCTCTCAAAGATGTCGCATCGGTAATCGACGGCGTTGAAAACCAGAAGCTCGCCGCTTGGCGCAACGAAACGCCTGCGGTCATCGTTAACATTCAACGCCAACCGGGCGCCAACATCATTCAAGTGGTAGACCGCATTACCGCATTGCTACCCAAGCTAAAGAACACCATCCCCGCAGCCATTAACGTAGCCACGTTAAGCGATAGAACGATTACAGTGCGAGCCTCTGTGGCAGACGTTGAGGTTGAGTTACTGATTTGTATTGCGCTCGTGGTGATGGTCATTTTTGTTTTTCTGCGAAACTTGGCTGCCACATTCATCCCTAGCGTGGCGGTGCCGCTTTCATTGGTGGGAACGTTTGCCGTGATGTATATGCTTGGTTACAGCTTGAATAACCTTACACTCATGGCTCTTACGATCTCGACTGGTTTCGTGGTGGATGACGCCATTGTGATGATCGAAAATATCATGCGCTATGTAGAGGAGGGCGAGTCGCCTCTGCAAGCGGCACTCAAGGGCGCTGAACAGATCGGCTTCACCATCATTTCGCTGACCGTCTCACTCATCGCAGTTCTGATTCCACTGCTTTTTATGGGCGACATCACGGGCCGCTTGTTCCGCGAATTTGCCGTTACACTTGCAGTGACTATCATCATTTCGGCCGTGGTTTCCTTGACGCTGACACCCATGCTGTGCGCCAAGCTGCTACGCCACAAGGAAAAGGGGAAAGAAGGTCGTCTCTACAGGTTTTCGGAACGCGTTTTTGAGAAGACTATCGCCCTGTATGGCTCGACTCTGGAATTTGTGTTGCGCTTCCGGACCATTACCTTACTGGTTGCCGCCGCCACGCTGGGCCTCACAGTCTATCTTTACGTCATCATTCCTAAAGGATTTTTTCCTGTTCAGGACACCGGCGAGATTCAAGGTGTTTCCGAAGCAGATCAAGGCGTTTCCTTTACCGAGATGACTAATCTGCAACAGCGCTTAGCGACGGTGATTCTCAAAGACCCCGCGGTCGACAGCCTGTCGTCGTTTATCGGCGTTGACGGCGTCAACACCACTCTCAATTCCGGCCGCGTCCAAATCAATTTGAAGCCCGTTGAGCAGCGTGATGGCAGCGCCTCTGACATTATTCGCCGATTGCAGCCGCAACTGGCAAAGATTGAGGGCATCACCTTGTACATGCAGCCCGTGCAAGATTTGACCGTGGAAGACGTCGTCAGCCGCACCGAGTTTCAATACAGCATTGAAGATCCAAACCCCGCCGAACTGAACGAGTATGCGGCGAAGTTCACTGAACGGCTCAAAGAACTTCCCGATCTTGCAGATGTCGCTAACGACCTGCAAACGAGTGGAAAAGGGCTCGCCTTAACTATCGACAGGCAAACGGCCAGCCGGCTGGGCATCACACCGACAGCCATAGACAACACGCTTTACGATGCCTTTGGCCAGCGGGAAATCTCGACGCTTTTCACACAACTCAATCAGTATCACGTGATTCTGGAAGTGCCTCCTCCGTTTCGCGTCAATCCCGAAAACATGCGCAACATTTTTATACCCTCAACGAGCGGAGGGTCGGTGCCTTTGAGCGCCTTTATGACTTTCAAGGGTACAGCGCTGCCAATCCTCATCAGCCACATTGGGCAGTTTCCCGCAACCACGGTGTCGTTCAACCTGGCGCCGAACGCTGCGCTGGGAGAAGCAGTAGACGCCATTCAGCAGATAGAAAAAGAGCTGCCCCCTCCACCCGCCATGCAGGCATCTTTCCAGGGAACGGCGCAGGCGTTTGTGGCCTCGACGACCAGCGAACCGTTGTTGATTCTGGCGGCGCTGGTCACAGTTTACATTGTGCTGGGCGTGCTGTATGAAAGCTACATTCATCCGATTACGATTCTTTCCACTCTGCCCTCCGCGGGCGTTGGGGCATTATTGGCGCTGATGGTTTGCCGGCAGGAGTTGACGGTTGTGGCCATCATCGGCATCGTGCTGCTCATTGGCATTGTGAAGAAAAACGCCATCATGATGATTGATTTTGCTCTGGAAGCGGAACGGAAGGAGGGCAAATCGCCCTATGATTCCATCTATCAGGCGTGTCTCTTACGTTTCCGTCCCATCATGATGACCACTATGGCTGCCTTGCTCGGCGCGGTGCCGCTCGCTTTTGGCCGCGGCACGGGCGCTGAACTGCGTCGCCCGCTCGGCATCACCATTATTGGTGGATTGCTGTTGAGCCAGTTGCTCACTCTTTACACCACCCCCGTTATTTATCTTTTCTTTGATGGGATTGCTCGCAGATTCTCTGGACGTGACAGAGAGGAAGCGGAGGCGCCTAGGCCAACACCTGGAATGGAACCGGCTCCGAGTCACGGAGATTAACCGATGAGTCTCTCTTCCCCGTTTATCCACCGGCCGGTAGCCACTGCCCTGCTCACCATAGGTGTAGGTCTAGCTGGTGCTGTCGCCTTCACGCTCTTGCCCGTTTCACCTTTGCCCCAGGTCGACTTTCCCACTGTTTCGGTGCAGGCCTCCCTGCCCGGTGCAAGCCCCGAGATCATGGCGTCGTCCGTGGCCACGCCCTTGGAGCGCCAGTTTGGTCGGATTGCGGCCGTTACCGAGATGACTTCGTCGAGTTCGCTCGGCCAGACCAGCATCACCTTGCAATTCGATTTGAGCCGCAATATCGATGCCGCCGCGCGTGACGTCGAAGCGGCCATCAATGCAGCTCGCGGCTATCTGCCCACGGATCTCCCAAGCAATCCTACCTACCGCAAGGTTAACCCAGCCGACGCGCCAATTATGATTCTGGCGCTCACTTCGAAAAAACTTAAGCCGCCGCAACTTTACGACGCTGCCTCCACCATTTTGCTCCAGCGCATTTCGCAGGTTCGCGGTGTTGGCCAAGTGATGGTCGGTGGGAGTTCCGCGCCGGCGGTGCGTGTCGATTTGAATCCTACTCAGGTCAACCATTACGGTCTTAGCCTCGAGAGTGTGAGAACAGCCATAGCCGCGCAAACCGCCAATTCCGCCAAAGGCACCTTTTCCGACGCTATACATAACTGGCTGATTACCGCGAACGATCAGATTCTCCACGCGGTGGACTACCAGCCAATTCTTCTGCGCTATCAAAACGGCGCGGCCGTGCGCTTGAGTGACGTCGCTACCGTTACTGACTCAGTGCAGACGGTGCGTTCCCTTGGTTTAGCGAACGGCGAGCGGGCGGCCCTCATTATCATTTTTCGTCAGCCGGGCGCTAACATTATCGACACAGTAGATGCAATCAGAAAGGCATTGCCGCAGCTCAACGCAGCTATTGACCCATCGATAGTCCTCACTGTGACCCTGGACCAAACTATAACGATTCGCGCTTCCGTGCACGACGTTGAACGCTCCCTAATGATCTCGGTTTTCCTGGTCGTTATGGTCGTGTTCCTCTTCCTCCGGGAAGCACGCGCCACTTTGATTCCCAGTGTGGCTGTTCCGGTCTCCATCATTGGAACCTGCGGCGTTATGTACCTGTTCGGGTTCAGCATTGACAATTTGTCGCTGATGGCTCTTACCATATCCAGCGGCTTCGTGGTTGACGACGCCATTGTGGTGTTGGAGAATATCACGCGCTTTCGAGAGCGGGGACTCAATCGTATGGAAGCCGCCCTGCGCGGAGCTGCTGAGATCGGCCCAACGGTTCTTTCGATTAGCATTTCGCTGGTTGCCGTATTCATTCCTATCTTGCTAATGGGCGGGGTTGTGGGCCGGCTGTTCCGCCAATTCGCCATCACCCTCTCAGTCACTATCGTTTTGTCTATGCTCGTGTCACTGACAGCCACTCCTACTATGTGTGCGCGCATTTTGCGGGATCAATCCGGGCACGGTTGGCTTTACCGCAAGACAGAACTGTTTTTTGAATTCATACTGGGCGTTTACGAACATATGCTGCGCTGGGTATTGCGCAATTCGGGTTTTGTTCTGGCCATAGCCATTCTTACTCTCGCCTTTAATGTCTATCTCTTTGTGATTGTGCCGAAGGGCTTCTTTCCACAGCAGGATACCGGCAGGTTAAACGGCAACTTCATCGGCGACCAGAGCATTTCTTTTCAGGCAATGCAGGATAAGATCACGCGTTTGTCGAAAATAGCTCAACAGGACCCGGACGTCGCTACAATCCAGGCCTTCAGCGGAGGAGGCGGAGGCACGACCATGAACACGGGCCGCTGCTTTATTACGCTGAAACCTTGGGGGAAGGAGCGGAAGCTTACAGCCGACCAAGTGATAACCCGGCTGCGTCCAAAACTGAACTCCATTCCCGGCATTACGCTGTTCCTGCAATCGGCGCAGGATTTGCGAGTGGGCGGGCGGCAAAGCGCCGCGCAATATCAATACACTTTGCAGAGCGACAAATTGGAAGATCTCATGCATTGGGCGCCGGTGCTTACAAATCTGATGAAACGGATGCCACAAATCACCGACGTGGTTAGCGACCAGCAAAACATGGGTCTGGAAGCGGGTCTCGTTATCGACCGGCCGACCGCTTCGCGGCTCGGCATCAGTGCCAGCACAATTGACAACACTCTCTACGACGCGTTTGGCGAGCGGGAGGTGGCAACCACGTATTCTTCGATGAACCAATACTACATAGTCATGGAGGTAGATCCAGCTTTCTGGCAGACCCCTGAGGGTCTAAACGATGTCTATGTCCCATCAACCACCGGCACCGCGGTCCCGCTGTCCGCCTTCACTAGCAGGCGGCCAAGCACCGCCTCGCTGACGGTGAATCACTCAGGAGTTTTCCCATCGGTCACGATTTCGTTCAATCTGGCGCCGGGAGTCGCGCTGGGAGATGCCGTCAACGCCATTCGAGACGTCGGACAGAGTGCGGGCGTACCTACCACCATCAACACCAGCTTCACCGGCACCGCCCAGGCGTTTCAAGCGTCGCTTGATTCTCAACCAATCCTGATTGCGTCCGCCCTGGGGGCCGTCTACATTGTGCTGGGAATTTTGTATGAAAGCTTTATTCATCCCATTACCATTCTTTCCACGTTGCCCTCCGCGGGAGTTGGCGCTCTCTTGGCGCTGCTCATCACGAAGAACGATCTTAGTGTGATAGCGATGATCGGGATCATTCTGCTCATTGGCTTGGTAAAGAAGAACGCCATCATGATGATTGATTTCGCTCTCGCTGCAGAACGAATCGATCACAAGCCTCCCGCGGAAGCGGTATTCCAGGCTTGCATGCTGCGCTTCCGGCCCATCATGATGACTACAATGGCTGCATTGCTCGGAGGCTTGCCGCTTGCCCTAGGCACTGGAACAGGGGCTGAGTTACGGCGCCCGCTTGGCATCACCATTGTGGGAGGACTTATCGTCAGCCAAGCTCTCACGTTGTTCACCACGCCAGTCATTTATCTCTACATGGATCGCCTTGCCCAGTTCCTGCGCAGACTGCGCGGGGGCGCACCCATAATGACACCCGCACCGGCGCCATCAGGAGACTAAATACCGGTGCAGCCGCATTACAAAATCGTCAGCGCGGAACATCCGAGTGAGCCATCGGTGACCCTGCTCCTCAACGGAAAATTGAGCGAGGAGGCGATCCCCGAACTGCACCACTCTATTTTGGAGGCTCGCGAGTCACACCGGCGCGTGTATATCGATTTAAGCGAGGTGACTCTGGTAGATCGAAAAGCAGTCCAATATATTTCCGAGCAAGCCGCGCAAGACGTGAAGGTGGTCAACTGCCCCGTCTATCTGCGGGGCTGGATCAATCAGGTTAGCGATGATATTGAACAATAAGTTGTCTTCTATAGCTGTTCTTGCTTTTCTCCTTTTATGCGCATGCAACCCGGCGCCCAAATATGTGGTGCCTTCTGCGCCCGCGCCGGCAGCCTACAAAGAGGCTGAAGGCAAAGATGGTACTGGCTGGAAGCTTGCCCAACCAAGCGACAACAAACTGCGCGGCAAATGGTGGGAGATCTATAACGATCCGCAGTTGAACGCCCTTGAGGAACAAGTGGCCATTTCCAATCAAAGCCTAAAGGCGGCTGAGGCGAACTTCCGAGCGGCTCGCGCACTCGTAGTGATCGCCCGCGCTTCACTTTATCCCACTATTGGCGCGACGCCAGCATACACCAATGCCCGCACGTCGGCCAATATTCTTCGCATTCCCGGCACCAGCAACGCCACTAACGAGTACGCCTTGCCTTTTGATATTTCGTACACACCGGATTTCTGGCATCGCATTCGCAACACTATAGACATGCAGGCCTTCAGCGCGCAATCTAGCGCAGCGGACGTTGCCACCGCGCTGCTCACCACACAAGCCGACCTAGCCACCGACTATTTCGAACTGCGCGCGACTGATATGGAGGTCAAAATTCTGGTTGACACCATGGTCAACTATCGCCAGAATGTCGATCTCACGACCACGCTGTACAAAACGGGTATCGATTCCGAGCAGGACTTGGTTCAGGCACAAAACCAGCTCGATACAGCCACTGCACAAGCTACGGATTTGGGCGTAGCGCGCGCGCAGTATGAACACGCCATCGCGGAGCTCATTGGTAAGCCGCCCTCCGAGTTGACGATCGAGGCTGGCACATTTAATCCCGAACCTCCGCCAGTACCGGTTGCCGTCCCTTCGACCTTGCTCGAGCGACGGCCGGACATCGCAGGGCTGGAGCGCCTGATCGCCTCCGCCAACGCGCAGATCGGAGTCGCGCGCGCCGCTTATTACCCCACGCTCACACTCTCGGCCAGTGGTGGTTTGGAATCTTATAGCTTCCTCCATTGGTTCAGCTCCCCGAGCCGTTTTTGGTCTCTAGGTCCGACCCTCTCGCAGACTCTATGGGAGGGCGGCGCGCGACGCGGACAGAACGAACAAGCGTTGGCCCAATATGACGCGGCAGTTGCCAACTACCGCCAGACTGTGCTGACTTCCTTTCAGGCAGTGGAAGACCAACTCGCTGCCCTGCGGATTCTGTCAAAGGAGATCATCGAGCAGCAAACTGCCATTAACTCCTCCCAACGCTATCTCGACCTTGCTCTTATTCGCTACAAGACGGGAGTTGATAGCTACCTAAACGTAATCACGGCGGAAAACTCACTGTTGACGAACAAAGAGTCTCAGGTGTCGTCGGAACTGCGCCGTATGTCCGCGAGCGTCAGTTTGGTGATGGCGCTGGGCGGAGGATGGGATCCCGGATCGCTGCCACAGATGAAAGATTTGATTGCGAAACCGGCGAAGACGGCGGTGCCGGCGAGTGCTACGAATTGAGTGGAGGATCCATGGCTAATAGCTTTGGAACAGATATTCTGATTCAAGCGCAAGACCCGAGAAGTGCGGCAAATTTTTACGTCCAGCAGCTCGGCTTCCATGTCACTGGCGAAACACCCCAGATGATGAGCCTCCATGGCGACCACATCAACCTATTCATCGAGCAAGGCCCTGCGTTAGGACCCGTGCTGGAAGTCACCGTGGACAGCGTGGAAGAGGCCAAACTCCGGCTCCTCAAAAACGGTTGCGAAATCATCAAGGATGAGCCGGATTTTCCGAGATGTTACGTGAAGGATCCGTTCGGATTGATCTACAACCTGACAAGTTAGCGGCCGCGCGGCGACCGCGTCAGTTCCAGTAAGGCTCATTCTCAACGAGACTCTCGCGCAAGAACTCTTCGTTTATGTTCAACCCCAGACCCGGCCCAGTGGGGACCATCAATCGACTATCCTTAACCACCGGACGGTCTGATGCGGCCATCTGTTCGATATAGCGATTGGGCCTGCCGAGAGCGCTTTCCGAGCGATAGAAATTCTTAATCGAAGCGCCAAAGTGAGCATTGGCGTACGTTAAAACCAGCGAACCCACATTGTGGAGAGCAACTGGCGTACGTGTCAATGCGGCGTAATCCGCAATTTTCTTGGTCCCCGTGAAACCGCCCGCGAAGGATAGATCTGGGTGTACATAATCGACAGCCTGGTTGTCCAGAAAGGGCCTGAACTGGCCCACCAGCTCCAACTTTTCGCCGGTGAGCAGCGGCAAGCGAGTCGCTCTTCGGACCGCCATCCAACCTTGGGAAAACGGGGGGTTGAGGATGTCTTCGATGAAAAGCGGGTTCATTGTCTCAACCGCCTTTGCAACGCCGATCGCACTCGGAGTGTCCAATTCATTGTGGCAGTGAACGGCAATATCAACTTCGTCACCGACAGCCTCTCGGAGGTTGTTATAGGCGCGATGAACATTCCGTAGCTGTGCGCTGTCGAGAGTGTCGGCGAAGCGCGCCGCCGGAACACCGATGATTGGATGAATGTCGATCTTGAAAGCGTTAAAGCCCTCCGGCAGTTGGCGAATCGCTTGTGCCCAATCTCGGCATGACGCCGGGTCTAGCGCGTTCTTTAAAAGCACACCATGCGAGTACATCAAAATGTTGTCGCGAAAACGGCCGCCTAACAGAGTGGATACTGGAACGCCAAGGATTTTACCAGCGAGGTCCCAAAGCGCGATATCGATGCCGCTGATGGTTGGGATGTGAGCTACATAGGGATGCATAAGAGAGCTCATATTTTCGAAATGAACTTCGATTTCCAAGGGATCTTGATCGATCAGCAGCGGTTTCATGGTGTCGATACGGGCGCGCGCCATAGGTCCATTCGCTCCCGCTTCCCCGTAACCGATCAGCCCACTGTCAGTCTTAATGCGGATCAAAGAATTGCCGGCAATATTCTTAATTTGCAGGGCAGTTACATCTGTGATTTTGACCCTTTTCAAGCTTTGCTCGGCGAGCGAACGGAAATTGGCCAGGAAGAGGTTCGCCGGCGCCGCCAGAGCCGAGCGAAGCAGATTGCGACGTGTTAGCATTGGTCATTTTTATCCTAAACAAATTTGAGTAGGAGATAGCAACAAAACATGCCCGCCTAAAATTGGCTATGGGCTATACTAAATGTGACTGGTCAAAACGACCAGTCTGAATTCGGGAGAATTTGTCATGCTAGAGATTCAATCTTCGGAAGCGAAGGCGCGGCTTCCCTACTACCTTGATCGGGTGGAACGGGGGGAAACGTTGGTCATTACGCGGCATGGAAAGCCGATTGCGCATTTGACGCCTGCGCCAACTCTTGATCGTGACCGCGCGAGTCGGGCGTTGCAGCAAATTGCAGTGGTGCGCGCGACAGCAGGTAGGATGAGCGTGGACGAAATTCTGGCGGCGCGACACGAGGGCCACAAATACTAATGTTCGTGGTGGATGCGTCGGTGGTGTCGAATTGGTGCCTTCCGGACGAATCTCATCCGTATGCCGACGCCGCACAAATCAGGATTGCCACAGAAGATGCGATTACACCGGCGATCTTCTGGTTTGAACTGCGGAACGTTCTTCTAGTAGCTGAGCGGCGCGGTCGGATTACGGGTGTCCAGACTGCCGCGCTGTTGGCGGCCGTGGGCCAACTGCCGATAAAAGAGGATAAAGAGCCGAACGACGCGGTGCTTTTAGGACTTGCTCGCATGCATCAACTCACTATTTACGATGCGGCTTACCTCGAGTTGGCGAAGCGTAACGGGCTCGTCCTGGCCACGCTGGATAAGCCGATGATCGGCGCCGCTAAGGTGGAAAAGGTTCCGCTTGTAGGAGAACCGTCCGCACCGTGAAAACTTACGCGTTAGGAAACGGATGTGCATGGGGCGGCAATGGCCTGAAGTTCGTGCGGTTGGGCCTGGTTGAATTCGCTGTACCGCAAGGTGCTTGCACGCTTTGGCGCAGTCAGTCATTGTTGGGACGTTCAATGTGGTCAACGACAAGCGTTTGGACGACGATATTTCCCGGCTCAAGCTTCAGGCCGAGTTGGTCCTGCAACGCGGTGAACAAGGAGGGTAGTCCACTATCGCTCGAAGGAGCGGCATTGAGTGGCTCGAATGCAAAGTTGAAGTCGTATACACCTTGAATGCCGGTTTCATCTTGAACCGGCTTCTCGACAAAGTTGGACAAAAACGCCGCCAAACTCGAAATCGAGCAACGTGTGCAAAGTAGTGTTCCTCGGCCCTGTTGCGTCTGGTGGGTGCTCCCCGGCTCCGACGACTTCAGCCTCGATCCTTTCTTCCCGGCAGCCAATACGTATCCGTGTAGCACCCTGCTTTCCCAATGGGTCCTGAGCTGGAATCGGCTCGCCAAAAGCGCCTGAAGACGCAGCAAGTTTCGCTCGCGCGCTGCCCCAGTTCAATCGCGGGATCTTCGTCGGCTTTTGCTTCAATGTCGAAGCAGTTGTGGTCCGCCCATGCTGGAAAGCCACTGATCTGTCCCTCCATGACAAGCTGATAAGCGTTTCTGATCATTGTGGTCGGATCCATATTGAGCACTTCTAACGATCCCGGAGTATTCCGGAACTTCTGTCCGCCGCAATCGTTATCCTTGACGGGCTTTACCGACGCTACTTCAAACTCTAAGGTCGATTGGACTTGTGCCAACATTGGGCACATGAATCCCAGAATTATCACGTTGGCCATCAGACTTAGGGGCTTCATGAATTCATCCAGCACGATTTTGCTGGGAGTGATGAGTTAAGGATGGTAACCGAAGATTTCAACTTCATGAGTTGGCGCCTCACCGTTGTTTAAGCCACGCGACGTGGCGTTGGGTTGATGCGTAAGTCCGCTTCGAGACCGGCATCGGAGAGCATGTTCACTAGGGTGTCGAGCGAAAACCGGCTGAGATTGCCACGAGTCAGATCCGAGACGCGGGGCTGGCTCACCTTCAGGCCTCTAGCGGCGGCGGCTTGGTCAGGCCCTCCTTCTCGACAAACTTCCGCAGCGCCGTCATCATCTGGGACCGAAACCGCAGGTTGCGGGATTCGGCGGCCGAGAATCCAGGGTCGGCGAAAACGCCCCCGCTGCCTTCGGTGATTGGGGTGCCTTTGGTGTTTTTCAATGAGCCTCTCATCATTTTAATTTCCTGGTGGTCAGAAGGGCGTCGTTGCACTTTCAGCACCGTTTTTGGCTTCTTTTTCGGCGCGGAGTTTTTCGATGGCAGCGGCGACTTCGTCCTCCCAAGGGAGTTTTGGGTCTTTGGCAGGGTCGTAGGGAGGTAAATTGGGGATCTCGACGCCGAGTTTTTCGAGGAGCGCGCGGGTTCTGGCGAGGTCGTAGCGGTGAACGAATGGTTCGCCGTCGGCCCAAGCCCATTTGTACGCGATAACGGCATACCTATTTGCACGCGCGGCGTCGCCGAGGGCAAACCACAGCTCGGCCAGAGACTGAGGGGCGATCCGGCTGGCGTTTGCGAGTTGCTCTGCCACATCGTGCGGATTGGCGAGCTGATCGAGGCGGAACAGAGCCAGGTTGAGTTGAGTCTGTGCCGCTTCATCGGTCTGGTGGACAGCGGCCGCCATATTTAGGGCTTGCCGGAAAGCCGCGGCAGCCAGCTCCCATTCGCCGCGCTCTAATCGCCAGGTTCCGCGCAGACCCTGAAGAAGGCGGAGGCCTTGGCTGTTATTGCCATCTCTCGCTAACTTTTCGGCATGGGCAAGTTGCTCTTCCTTCAAAGAGCCGTCGCGGAAACAAAAGAGAGCGTAATGATATTCCGCATCGCCGGGACGGTAAATGGCGCGCGACCAGTTGCGGCCCATTCGATCAAGCAGGTCCCAAACGGTTTTCGCTTCGACCCTTTCGCCAATGAGGGACAGCTGCGCGAATCGATGCTCGCGGGACATGAAGATTGCTTCGTTGTCTCCGCCTAGAGTGGCGAGCTTGAGGCTCAGGTCGAGCCAGCGGTTTTGTTGCGCCAAGCGATTCTGAGCTCTGAGGTTTTCGGCGATGCTGCGGATATCGGTGTTTGCACTTGTCCAGTCCGCTCGTTGCAAACAACCCTTGAGGGCGGCGCCGTAAGCTGCGAGCGCGTTTTGGAACTGCTTGACATTCTCGAGGGCAACAGCGGCGAGACTCGCGAGCGCGGACGCATGTTCTGTGTCAACGGCGCTGGGCAACGTCGCCCACCCTTGCAGAAAGAAGGGCCGGAGCACAGAGAGCGCCTCCTCGTTCGCCTCAAGATTGAAGAGCAGGGAGTGAGCGAGATCGCCGGCGTAAGCCTTAGCTGCCTCCTGGTAGCGGCCCATTTTGAGAAGCGTTCGAACGATATGGAGGCCATCGCGGAGGTCGCCGAGAGTTTGCGCCTGGTGGTAGGGAGTGTGAGGCAGCGCCGAGAGGTGATCGACCACGCGCTGACCATACCTTTCGATCTCTTCTGGCAGAAGGGATCCAGTGACGATGCCCCGCACCACAGGGTGCAAGTCCCAGCGCTTGGTGTTGCTATCATTTTGCAACAGTCCGCGATGTTCCAAGTCTCTGACAGTGTTGGCCAGTTCTCGTTCCGCCACTTGGGAGTTTGGCGCTTTGGGCTGCGTTTCGAGTGGGAGATGTGGGTTGAAGGCGCGCAAAGTGGGGTAATCGAGGTTTCCTGGAAGAAGCGCCAATATCGAGAGAAGTTGGCGGCTCTTGGCGGGAAGACTGTTAATGCCGGCCTGGAGAATGTTGTTGCGTTTTTCTGCGAGATCGAGGTTGGCTAGGTTGAGTTGGCTGCCGCCGGCTGAGTCGGCCAGCCATGCGTCGAAGTTACCGCGGGCCGGGAGGTAGTCGTTGATGAGGCCGGCGAGTACGCCAGTGACCAACGGATGGCAATCGCATTGGGTTTTAAGATAATCCTGGATAGCCTGTGAATTGCCCGTGATGCCGCAGTTGCGGAGGAGTTCCTCGGCATCCGCCGGGCGAAGCCCGGGAAGCACAACGGGGAGGACGGCGGGAATAAAGTTTCGCGCCGAGTTGAGGAGGGCGCGCGGAACCAGACGGGACGTGAGCACAAGCTTGGAAGGACTCCCGGCAGCGAATGCGCGCAGCAGATCGTTCTCTTCCGGACGTATGGCGTCGCACGGATCGCGCTGGCCGAGCGTGTCAGTAGGTTGTTTGGTTTCATCGTCGGCGACTTGGCCGGCGTCGAACCGCTGATAGGCTACGAGAACGCGCTCGAGGCCGTCCAGAATGAACAGCCAAGAACGGCTTTGCAGATGGTGGAGGAGCCGGTCGCCGAGTTCGGCAGTTTTCATCTTCGTGAAACTATCGGGCGGCTGCCGGGTGATATAGCCGAGGGCGTGGCGGCAGAAATCGGCCATGCTGGCGCCGCGCTCGTAGAAGGAATACCAGAAGATGCCTGCCCAGTCCGAGCGGATTTTGCCGGCGTAGTTGGTAGTCCACTCCCAGGTGAGCATGCTTTTGCCGGAGCCGCCAATGGCATCGAAAAAGATGACGGGATGCGTGTCGGCGGGGACAGCCCAGTCGTTGAGCACGTCGAGTTGGGCTTGGCGGCCGACGAATTTGTGGGAACCGATGTGACGGGGTTCGGCGTAGAAGGCGGGAGGTGTGGGGATGGGGTCGGGAACGGAGGATGTTGTCTGCGCAGGAACTGGGGTAGCGCCCGGTGCGCACGCTTCTTCCCGGTAGCGGCGGAGGTCGGCGACCGATTGGATAGCTTTGGCGGTGAAATCTTCGAGGGAGTTGAAGGTGGTATAAACGCGATGGACTTGCGAATCGGGTTTTATGCGCTTGGCACGTTCGCGGAAGGCGTTGAGTTTCTCCTTGTTGGAGAGATCCGATTCAATGTCTCGTTCGCGGACCAGGTGCTCCTCTCCCATGATGAAGAGGAGGATGGGGCGATTCAGGCGTTGGGCTTCGATGAATTCGAGTTCCGTGATGGAAAGCTCGTGCGGGTTGCGCGTCGCGCACACGGGTGTTTGGCCGTATTTGCGGCTGATGACGCCGATGTAGGCGGAGGCGTCGGCGACCATTTGGAGGGAAGAATCAATAACGTCGATATCTGGTTTGGCGGAGTCGTTTTCCATGACGACAGCTTTGAACCCTTGTCCGTCGAGGGCTTTGACCAGAGCGGCGCGGTGATGCTGTAGGTCAGTGAAGGTGCTGGAGACCATAACGCCTGCGTAGTGGCGCGGAGATTTGTTGTCAGGCGGCATCAGGGTTCCAACAGGGCGACGACTTGATGAAGTTGCAAGAATAGCAGAAAACGGCCATCCACCTGACTCCGGTCCACTTCTGAATCTGAGCCAGGTAGCGTAAGCGACCCTGTTCCGGGCGCCGATTCACGAGACTAGTTGGAAAAATTAGTTACGTCCGCATGGCTGCCGATCACAAACGGCGTGCGCTGATGGATATCGGTCGGGGTTAAATCGAGTATGCGGGATCTACCATTCGTAGCCAGTCCTCCCGCTTGCTCGGCGATGAAGGCGAGAGGGTTTGCTTCGTAGAGAAGGCGCAGCTTGCCGCACGGATGCGATTTAGTCGGCGGATAGAAAAAGATGCCGCCCTTGAGTAAGGTGCGGTGGAAATCGGCAACCAGCGAGCCAATGTAGCGAGACGTGTAGCCTTTCTTGCGAAGGGCCGCAAAATACTCCGAATAGGCTGGCGGAAAGCTGTCTGCGTTCGCTTCATTTACCGAGTAAATTCGGCCCTGCTCCGGCATTTGGACATGCTCGTGACTCAGCACGAAGGCGCCGATAGCGGGGTCGAGCGTGAAGCCGAAAACGCCGTCGCCGGTAGTGTAGACCAGCATGGTCGACGGGCCGTACAGGACATAACCGGCGGCGATCTGATGGTGTCCGGGTTGCAAAATTGCGTCGCCAACGTGTCCTGGAGGACGGCGCAGAATGGAAAAAATAGTGCCCACGTTCACGTTGACATCGATATTGGACGAGCCATCGAGCGGATCGAAAACTATGATGTATTCGCCCGTTTCAGCAGCACGGTCAAACACCAACGGCTCTTCGTTTTCCTCTGAGACCAGCGCGGCGACACTGTCGCGGACGCCCAGGCAATGTAACAACGCTTGGTTCGCGTAAACGTCCAGTTTCTGCTGTGTCTCGCCTTGTACGTTCGTTTCGCCCGCCGAGCCAAGGGCGTCGTTAATGCCGGCCCGGCGGATTTTCGCCTCGATCATCTTTGCCGCCAATGTAAGGCCGGACAAGAGCCACGAGAATCGACCGCGCGCTTCCGGATGCCGGCGGCGCTGTTCGAACATAATGTGCTGCTGGACGGTGACAATCATCTCTAAGAGAAAGTGTACTGCTAACGGACTATCGCGACACGCACAACAACAGCGATGGGTTTTTCAACGCCGATCTTTGCCACGACAACCGCTTCGTTGGGCGGAAGATCAATATCGGCGCTCACATCAGGCTCGGTCTTCGGCGTTTTGACCGCAATCGTAGCCGTTGGGTCGGCCGAAGGGATGTTAATCCAGATTCTGAGACCGTTGAGGCTGACCACATCCCCCTTAGGACCGGGATTCACCGAGGTGGAATCGACTCTGATCCGCGCCAACGAAACTGCGGGCGCTGCCGCTGCTTCCGCGCCGGTCGTTTCACCTCCCTGCCCCGCCCGCACGCGGAACATTTGCATATCTGCCATTTTGGCTGGGAGTTCCTTTTCGAGCGCCTTCAACTCCGTTGGCAAAGCTGTTCCCGCAGGTGCCTGCGGCGCGGCGGCTAACAAGTACACGGTGACCTGCGTATTCGGAGGCGTAGGGGGCGCAATATCCAGCCGCTTAATGGTATCTTCCACTTCCTTTAGGAAGGCTGGCGAACCGCGGGCCGTCAAGAGTTTCAACTCCCGGTTGGCGTCCATCACGTGCGATTGTCCGGAAAACACCCTGCGCACCTGCTCCGGATCCATATATTTCAGTTCAAATGTTTTCGTGGTCCAAGTTTCATTGGCAGGCTGTGGCGCGCTGGCTCCTGGAGGTGGTCCGTTCGGCGGCGTTTTGGTTTTATCCTGTGCCGTGAGGATGGACGCGGCTAGCAAGCCCAACGCCAACACGATATGCCCATGCAATGAAAGCGAACTCAATTAGCCAGACATCTCCAAGAGTCATTTCGGTTGTTCACGCCCATAAGTGTAGTGGGATGTGCCAGCTGCGGTCTCAGGAGCAGGTTTCCGGCTAGGTGGAACTCGCACAGGCTACCATAAGGAGAATAGGCAATAACGGCGCCGCTGCAATTCACCGCGACTCCCAACTTTTTCATAATGGATTCCACTCAAAACCCCAGCACGCCCATTCTCCGTTCAAAGGCGTTCTATCTCACGCTGGCAGCGGTTTTTGCCGCCGTTCTGCTGTACTACTCATTGCGCGGCATCGATTGGTCGCAGGTCTGGACCATCCTTTCGCACGCCGATTTGAAATATATCCTCGTTTGGCTCGCGGTTGTGACGGTAGCTCTGGTTTTGCGCGCCTTGCGATGGCGAGTCCTCTTGAGCGCTGAAGGGCCGGTAAATTTTGCCACCGCATTCTGGGCCACCTCGGCAGGCTACTTCGGTAACAATTTCCTGCCGTTCCGTGCCGGCGAAGTGGTGCGTACGCTCATGATCAGCGTGCGTACCGGCATGAGCAAATCGTTCGTCCTCACTACCGCGCTCTCTGAAAGAATTTTCGATGCCATCACGCTGGTGGGTGTGGCCGCTATTTTGTTGCTCACTTTGCCTCAAAAGCCCGGCTGGTTCAGTCACGCTGCCACGCCTTTCAGCATCATTGGGCTGGGCGGCGTGATCGCCATCATATTATTGCCCAAGCTAGAGCCTCTTTGGGCGTCTATTCTTCGCAAGATGCCGCTTCCCTCCGCCCTCACCGAAAAACTAATCGGCATCATGGAGAAAGTTCTCGCAGGCATCCGCGCTCTTCATGATGCGAAGCGGCTTTTCATTTTCTTGGCGTTTACCATCGTGATCTGGTCTTGCGACTCTCTCATGGCTGTCATCGGTATGCGGGCACTCGGCCTGCCCATCAGCCTGTCGGTGGCGTTTCTCTTGATCACCGGCTTAGCCATGGGCTCCGCTCTGCCATCCACGCCCGGATATGTCGGCATTTATCAGTTCGTCGCCGTCAGCGTGCTCGTACCGTTTGGCTTCAGCAAGGCAGATGCCATCGCTTACATCTTGCTGTTCCAAGCGTTGCAGTTTGCCAACTATGCGGTTTGGGGGCTGCTGGCGCTCACTCGCAACAAACGCTTAACAGCAAATTCGGCGACACTATCCACCACCAGCTTGAGCTGATCGCGCGTTAGTTCCGGATAGATCGGCAGGCTCAAGCATTCGCGCGCCAATTGTTCAGCCACCGGCAGGGAAGTGGGCGCAACCAGATTCGCAAAACATTCTTGCCGGTTGAGCGGCACAGGGTAATAGATGGCGGAACCAATACCGCGTTCGGCTAAGAAGCGCCGCAATTCGTCACGTTGATTATCTGGCACGCGCACCGTGTATTGATTCCAGATGTGAGAATGGCCGGGAAGTTCCGCCGGCAGCACCAAATCACAATCTTGGAGCGCCGCGCCGAGAGCGCTGTAAGATTGTGATTTGGTG
>PMSX01000292.1 GCA_003167495.1 Bryobacterales bacterium
CCAATCGCGATCTTGCTGCGGACGTAGAAGAAGGTGACTTTCGTCGAGACCTCTACTATCGTCTGAATGTGTTTCCGGTAAATGTTCCGCCACTGCGCGAACGAATCGAAGACATCCCACTGCTGGCCGAATATCTAGTGCAGCGCTACGGGAAAAAGGCCGGCAAGAAGATAAGCGCGATTGATCGATCGACGCTCGAAATCTTGCAGAACTATGATTGGCCCGGCAATGTTCGAGAACTACAGAACGTAATCGAGCGAGCCATTATTCTTTGTGAAACACCAGTCCTCTACGTGGACGAGACGTGGTTCCGGCGCCAAGCAACTTTACGAACTGGACAACCTATTCTGCTCAATGGTGGCCTAGACACTAGCGAGCGGCAAATGATTGAGAGGGCATTGTTGGAATCCGCAGGGAGGGTCGGCGGCGATAGGGGCGCAGCTAGGAGACTCGGGCTGCCTCGCCAAACGTTGGAATCCAAGATTAAGATCCTCGGAATCAATAAATTTCGCTTCAGACGTCCCTGACAACAATTTTGATTCGAGGCCCCTTCGTCGTCGCCGTGCCGCGTTCGATGGAAAAATATTTCGGTGGATCAAATCTCTCGATTCCGCGCGTGCGAACGAAACGCCTGTCGGCAAAGATCGGCGGAGGACTGTTCTCGAACGAGCTGAGCTCGCAAGGCCCTTTACGCGACGGCGGTGTTTGCTGGAACGCCTTTCGCGGCAGAACGGATAACGTCGATTACGAAACCGGGGTGCGACAGCATCGCGACGTGGCTGCTATCGACGGCGTGGGTGATGGCACCCATGCGCTTCGCCACGAAGCGTTCCAGATCCGGGTGAACCGTGCGGTCGTTGTTGGCCACGATGTACCAACTCGGTTTCGATTTCCAGGCGGTACCCGGGGCGTGGCGGCTGAAGAGATCGGCAGCCGGGGCATAATGGCTCGCCCAGACGACCTTTTGCTCTTCCTCCGAGAGGTCTCCCGCGAAGCATTCGACCCCCTTCGGCGTCATCCATACGCGCCCGTCTGCGACTTCGACATACTTGAACACGTCGGTGACGGGGAACTTCGACTGTTGGCTTTGTGACGTTTCGTCGGCGTCAGGAGCGAGCGCAGCGATGTAGACGAGCCCAGCGACGCGGTCATCGGTTCCCGCAGCGGTGATGACGCTTCCGCCATAGGAGTGGCCGACCAGGATCGTTGGGCTACTCACCCGCCCGAGCGTCCGTTTTACCGCGGCCACATCGCCTTCGGGCGTGTCGAGCCCGTATTGTGCGGCCATCACTTCGTACCCCTCCGCCTGAAGCGTCGGGATCACCTTGTTGAAGCATGAGCCGTCGGCCCATATTCCATGGCAGAACACGATGCTCGGTTTGGTTTGCGTAGGTTTCATTTTCTTTCTCCTTTCCTGAGCCTTGCGCCAGGATCTCTGCAAAAGTAATGCCATTTGTATCTGCCTGAAAAATATCGGAGCTTGTTTGCAAATCGCCGGCTAGTTCTTCAGCGTTTGCTCAAACTTCGGCTTCCACGCGACGGGAGTAAACGGGCTCGGTGCGGACAAGAGCACCAAACCGGCGGTACACACCGATGTGGTCGATGAGCCATTCAGCTTCGTTCGGCGACTTTCGCATCGGGAGCCTGATTCCACCCAGAGCGGTGACGTTCGACTGTCTCCCTGGAGTTCAGTCATACGCATGGTGTGGCGTGCGCTGCTACTGCGCCCAAGAGTCACCGTTTCTATTCCATCGTCAACACTACGCGGTAATGAGCGTCCCCGCTCATCATTCGCGCGTACCCCTCCGCGGCCTTTTTCAGAGGATATTTTTCAATCATTGGACGGATGCCCGTTGCGTCCGCGAACCGCAGTGTATCTTCCGAGTCCGCGGGCGTTCCCGCAGACCAGCCTTTGATGCTCCGTTTGCCAAGAATCAATAGCGTGGGAGATACCTCAATCGGATCCGCCGAGGCGCCTACAACAACAAACGTGCCATTGGCTCCTAGACCTCCCAAGAGCGACGACATAGCTTTTCCGCTTGGCGCAGTGGCAAGAATAACGTGGGCTCCGCCCAGTTTCTGAAATTCAGCCTGAGCATCCGTAGCCGCGCTGTCGATATAGATATCGGCTCCCAGTTTCTTTGCGATCGCGCCATTCTCGTTGCCACGGCTTACTGCGACGACCCGATAGCCAAACTTCTTCGCGAATTGAATCCCCAAATGGCCAAGTCCGCCCACTCCTTGCACAGCCACAAGATCGCCCGGGAGTGCGCCGCTATGACGCAGAGCGTTAAGAGTTGTGATTCCGGCGCACATGAGCGGCGCGGCTTCGGCCGCATCGAGCGATTCAGGCATCCGCGCCAAGGCCTCCACCGGCGCAATCATGTATGCCAACCCACGCCGACGCGATCTCCCTCGCTCCAATCTTTCACGCCGGCTCCGAGTTGGTCGATTGTCCCGGCGACTTCGTGTCCGGGAACGCGAGGATACGAAATGCCCGGAAACAGGCCTTCCGTGGTCACCACATCGCTGTGGCAAACGCCACAAGCTTGAACGCGAATCCTGACTTGTCCTGGCCCCGCCTCGGGGATCTCCCGCTCGACAACCTCGAACTCTCCCCCGGCTCTGGGCACTTGAACAGCCTTCATCTTCGGCATTCGGCCTCTCCTTTAAACCTCTGGTGCGAACTAACCAGCACTCACACTGAAGGTTGAACAAAACAAAAGTTCCCTTGCAGGACGCTCTTCGTGCTCGGCGAGTGTTTTCAAGCTTCATTGGAAAGCAATCGCCATTCTTCCTGAGCGGATGGCGCCCCAGCCGGAGGGCGATTTCACGCCGCGCCGGACTTTAGGGCCAGCCAACAAGTAGCCGAAATATCAGCGAACGCTGAAGTGTAAGTAAGTCCGGACCCATAGCGCCAGCACGTCGCAGTCTCATTCCCTCAATGTCGCTTACGCCACGCCGTCTTTCGGGCCTTCAAATTGCATGCTCGATACGTTCTGGTAAAAGCATCTGGCGTCTCAATGCTGCGAATTGAAATGGAGATGGAAGGTCCGCGGATAATACTGCGCCTAATCGGTAGAGTCCGCTCCAATTGCATCGAAGAACTCCGGCAACGGGTTCAAAATCATGCCTCCCGCATTGTTATCGATTTGTCGGAGGTTGACCTCGTCGATCTTCAGTCAGTTCGTTTCCTGCGCGATTGCCAAGACCAGAAAATCGAATTACGGAATTGCACGCCATACATTCTGGAATGGATTCGCCGCGAGCGCGTTGAAGGGTTGAAGTGATGGCTGGGCCGCCGAAAACTCAGCAATCGCCGAAGCACCAAATGCTTTGCTCCAGGCCCCCGTGTATAGCTAAGATGTTTTAACTTGGCCGCCCGCTTGCAACCCGGAAGGAAACTCAATGGAAAAAACAACCCAGCAGAAAAACAAGGATCTTGTCCTCGAAGCGTTCGATA
>PMSX01000227.1 GCA_003167495.1 Bryobacterales bacterium
CCAAGTATTCGCGATCTGAACATGCCCGGACGCACCCTTACTGTCGCCTCTGCTCAGAATGCGGCCGCCGAAGACCTTTTCATAAAAATCAGCCGATCGGTCGATGTCGGCGACGGTGATGAAATGTGTGACGGTGAACCCGTCGCGCGGGGGCATCTCATAGCTCTTTTGCTCGATTTGTACGCTGCCCATTGACGGCTCCAGTTCAGATAAACAGTGCTCATCTGAGCGGGTGGCCCACACTTGCCTGATTTTCAGGCGGCATCAGCGAATAACCGCCGAACGCACCAAAGGTGGGCCAGGCCCCTTATGCCGCTGAAACCGACGCCTTCTTCCGATTGAGCACCGGTAGTAGAAGTTTCAGAAGCGCTTCATCAGAGAACGGGTTCTGACCTGAGATCACCTCGCGATCTTGAAGGACGTAGCTCTGCCATGGAGCGACCACGCTTACGTCACCGCCCGCCGTACGCAAGGCGAAGTCCGGGTAGAACAGCACCTTGCCACCAATCTCCAGCGGTTCCCGCTGCTGCTCTTCCGCTGTCGAAAAGACAGTCATCTTATACCCAGAATAGATCCAGCCTTGAGCCTTTGCCCGCGCTCCAGCGTCATCGCCCGCCGACAGCGCGGCCACCACTTCCGTCGAATTAGGAAGCGCCGCAAGAAGTGAAATCCCGCCATGACAAAGCACCGCCGTAGGCTTGGATGTTTTATGAAAGTGTCTCAGCACGGTGCCCGCGTCGGGATCATCGAGAAGATCCATCATCGGGCCATGGCCGCCGGGGACGAAAACGGCGTCATATTGATCCAGGCCCGATGCGATGACATCCGAGATACGAGTTGGATTTCGGAGCCCAGTCAGGGTGTCGCGGAATTTTAGATAGTCCTGAAGCTTAGCCTCGTCTCCACCGAAGAACTGGGCTATAGCTGAATTGACATCCATTTGGGGTGTGTTGCCTTTTGGGTTGGCGAAAGTGATTTCGTAGCCTTCCTTCATCAGGGCGCGAACCGGAACCGTAAGTTCGTTGAGGTAGTAGCCAGCGCCGGCATAAACCTTGCCATCTTTCAAGGGCAAGCCATGACCGCTCGAGACTAGCACCAAGACTTTTCCTTTAGTTGTCATTTTGTTCTCCTTTTTTGAAATTGAGTTTGTTTCCTATATTGACGAGTAAGTTCATCAGATCCGAGATCGATGGCGCGCCGAGCTGTTGCACACTCGGAACTAAAACTGGGGCAGATGGGACGTTCATTAATTCCCATTCCTTGAAATTGCCTAAGGTTCCGTCCGCCCACGGTTCCCTCCAAAGCGGGCAAGGACGGGCCATCAGCGGTTGATGTAGGTCATGCCCCCGGGAATCCAAACATCAACCACGACTGATTGGCGACCCAATGCGGGTACAGCTCTGTCATCTGATCGAACAGCTCCTGGTCGGATGGAGACTCCGTATTCTTCTTCGGTTTCCACTCGATTCTTGCAATCTTGGAGCCGTCGGGAAAAGGCTTGCCGTTGCCCGGAACGCCGGCCCGGTAGGCGTCGATCATCGTGGGATTGGCGACCATCAACTTCGGCAGCTCTTCAGTCTGACTGACGGCGACAACCTGCCAGTACTCGTACCCCCTGAAGTCAGAGAATGCAAGCCCATTGGGTACGCCCAGTGTGCACTTGTCCTGCGCGGAAAAGGCCTGCCGCCCGACACCGCTAACGCTATGCCAAGTGCGGCTGCTGAACCGAATCTTAAACTGCGTGAAGGCAAAAACTTTCTGTCAAACATAACTTCCTCCTGCTCAACGTGCCTATGCACAGCGGAGCGCGTTCAGTAACCGTAAGTGCACGCTTCGGGCCAGGTTATGCCGCTCGGTCTGAAGTGCTCGGAATTGTCTTGATTTCAGCGGTTTGGCGTGGGTGCTTGTGGAGTCGGGCGGCGTTATCCAGATATCCCCTGTCGGACGATTGTCGGCGGGTCGACTCCACCGGCTGTTCGACCGTGCCAGGATTGTCAGACACTCGGTCCGAATGTGTCGCCGCGGAGGATAACCGTCTTAAAACAACGTGGCGCTGGCCAAGTGCCGTTCAGTGATTCGGGCGAAACGCGATCGGGCGTGAAATGCTTTACCTCTTCGACACCGAAAGAGCGTCGGAGACCGCACCGCGTAGGGCACCCACAACGGCGTATACATAGCCGCTCTTGAATTCGCGTCTCACCAGCGAGCGAATCGCTTCATGCGCTGGGCGAAGCTTCGAACGTCCCGTTGTTTATCGCCTGCCAAATTAACTGCGATTGTTGAACCAGTCGAGGGCGATTTCAGTGTGTTGGCCGACCTCGATGAGGTAGCCGTCGGGATCACGCATGTAGCAGCGCCATTCCCACCGTGATTGTCTAATGGCTCGGTAAGGAAGCTCGCTCCTTTGTCAACCATTGTTTGTGGCAGCCCCAGATGTCGGCGACACGCAAATTGAGGAAGCCAGTTACTCTGTTTAGGTCCGACGGTGTTTCAGAAAGGACGTCCGGTTTATCGGGAGTCGGGGCCACCGCCGGAATTGAGAATGATCCACGTATTAGCCAGCTTGATGTAGCAGAGATTGCTTGGCTTGATCACCTTCCCGCCAAGAAGTTGGACTAGAAGTCCTTCGATTTTTCCTGGTCGATCACGGTGAAGAAGTGAGTTGCGAAGAAGCCTTCGTGTCCAATTGGCGCGTACGTAGACTCATACAGTGCCTTCTGTCGTCGATAAATCAGCATGCGGCCGGAAAGAAATGGGGAAAATCGACATTTCGAATCCAGCATTCTTTCGAGCGGTCAAACAACAGCACATGATCTTCCGCCCCGCCGAACTTAATCGGTGCGGAGCTTTCAGCCACAGACTTTGCGGCCCTTGAGTCCCGTTGGGTGGACCGGCCACTAGCCGAGTCAGCCTTCTTGCGTCGCCTTGACTCTTGGACCGGCGCACAGCTCGTCGGGCGGAAGGGTGGCGATTACGCCGGCATAGCCATACCTTATTTTGGTCCGGGCGATCGGCATGTCCGCGAGTATCGATTCGCAGCTCTGCCCGCCGATCTCATCATCGCGCGCACATCCGATCAGCCGCTGCAGGTGAAAGAAAACATCGCCTTGTTGATGGAGGCGCTGTATGAGGCCGTTGGCCTCGTCGTCGCCCGATGGCCGGTAAGTGGTCGCACCGCGTTGTCCCAGGGCAAGTGGAGCAACCCCGCGGTTCTAATCTTCGACCTTCGTCACAGGCAAATGGACCCCCTTCGAAAGCGCCCGATTGACAACAAATGGTGGCCCGCTGATGGCAAATATTTCTATTTCGATAAGTTCCTGGACAACGATGCTGCCATTTATCGTCTGCGACTCAGCGACCGCGCGATCGAACGTGGATCGGTGTGACTCCGGATGGTGCTCCCATGGTATTACGAGATACAAGCATCGAGGATATCTATGCGTTCAATTTTAGTGAACGCTGAGTTAGGCCGTTGCCGAGGATGCTGTCTCACCGAACGAGCGCAGGGCCTTCACAAGACCCACCTGCATCCCCCCCACGTTCGGGCATCGAACATTGGGCGGATCGGCTAGGCACCAAAGAAGGACTCCGGGTAAATCCGCTGGCGCTCCCGGTCGACGTACGTCGAGAAGTCTATGAAGAGCCGAAACAGAAATGCCACCATCCGGAGTGCGCGCAGGCACCTGTCCAGTAAGCGCTTCGACCGCCATAATTCCCACTGAAAAAATGTCGCTCCGTTCATCGGTTGGTTCGCCTCTCAGTTGTTCGGGTGACATGTATGCCACAGTGCCCATCACCACTCCCGTTTCAGTGAGGCTCGTTCCGTGAGCATGCATTTTGGCCAGACCGAAATCCAGAATCTTGAGCTTGGCTCCGACATTGTCAGAGGATGCAATGATCGCGTTCTCCGGTTTCAGATCGCGATGCACGATGCCTGCCTGGTGCGCCGTGCTCAGAGCGCTCAACAGTTGCTCGAACCATACGGCCGCCGTCGCCGGTGGAATCCTGCCCAGCCGCTTCAGTTCGTTCCGCCACGATACGCCCACTAGCAGTTCCATCGCCAGGTATGCTCCATCTCCCCCCAACCGCCCATAGTCATGAATGGCGACGATGTGGGGATGGTTCAGCCGGGCCAGCACTTGAGCCTCACGCTCAAAACGGCTCAACGCGGTGCGATCTCCGAACAGGCTCCCAATCAGAATCTTAACGGCTACCGAGCGGCTCAAGTTCAGGTCCGCTGCCTCAAAGACCACCCCCATGCCGCCCTTGCCAATGCGGCGATCCAAGCGGTATCGTTGTGCAATAGTGCGCTCCACAGGCAAAGAAAGGATAAGTTCGCCGTGGCCGGCCGTACACTTCCTCAAGACTGTCGAAGCAGGCGCCGCATTCAGGGCATTCCTTAAGCAGCTTGAGGGTTTGACGATCGAGCCGGCCGAGGACCTCCTGCCGCTCGCGGAGTCCTTCGTCCACTCTTTTCTTCAACCACAGGTTCTCAAACGCAACGCCGATCGAATGTGCCACGCCATCCAACAGATGGCGGTCCGTTTCAGTGTATAGCTCCTCCGATTTCTTCTCTCCCAGCAGCAGCGCGCCGCTCGCATTGGCCCTGGCGGCAAGGATCGGAATCACCATGAGTCGGGCTGCCTGGCCAAGTTCCGGCGTACCATTGCCGGTGGGCAGGGTGCATTCGCGCGTGGACTTGCAAGCTTGTAGAAGTTGTAGGATGCCACCAGACAACGCCGCCGGCGTCTGCACCGGACCCTGTTCTGAAGATCGAATGATGGCCGGCGACCCCGATTCTTCTGTCCAGCTGCACACGAACAGTGACCTCGGGTGAAGGGCTGTAGCCAATTCCTCACAGACTAACCGGCAAACCTTCTCCACCGAATCGCAATCCCTGATTCTGGCAATGAGCCTTCGGAATATGTCTTCCTGCCGGTACACCTCTCGAAAAAACTTCCGGTGCTCCCCATCGTAATTGGCGTCTTCCCGGCCACCAGAAAAGCCGACACAGAAAGCCTAAGGAATACTAAACGGAAAATTTCATGCCCCTCAGCCTAACGCAGTTCATGACAGACATCGTGATTGTCAATCCTAACCTCGGCCGCTTCATTGATAGCTCGCTCGAACCGTTGCTGACCGTTCTTCAGATGCTCGCTCCACAGGGAGGCACCATCGGCATGCTCTCGGCAAATCAGCGGGAAACCTTCAAAGTGTCTACGGGCAGATGCCCTACGACAAGCAGCAGAAATACGCAAGGGCATTACAGTCGATGAAGCGTCGAGAGACTAGTGTCCTGTCCTAGATAATAGTTTACGATCGATCCAAAACGGTCGATACTGGGGCATGTACGCTCCAGCGGCCGCATTGAGGTTGAGCGAGGGACAGAAGACGGGGATCGAAGCTTTGGTTCGCAGC
>PMSX01000288.1 GCA_003167495.1 Bryobacterales bacterium
ACGGGGGACTCTCCCATGGCCTGGCGCCCGCCGATGCGTTGCGCGCCGCCAAACTGAAACTGGTGGAAGGGCCGGGCGCCTACCGGAAGCCGTACTATTGGGGGCCGTTCCAGGTGTTCACCAGGAGCCTGTAGGTCTGTTGTTACACCAGCTGGAGGTTAACCCCCGATTTGCCAAGCTCGGCCTACTGCCTGGATTCGGCCCTACGTTCTGCTTCCATAAGGTTGGCGAGAATGTCGTTGATGCGTGTCAGGTGACCTCCTCCTTTGGATTTCAACCAGTCGAGAACCTGCGGGTCTAGCCGCACACTCACTGCGACTTTTGGCTTCGTGTCGCGCAGGCGCACCACATTTGCCAACTGCTCCTCGGTCAAGCGCGGGATGTCTTTAAAGTTAATGCCCGAATCGTCTCCAGCCGCCTGGCGGCGGGCCGCGCGGCGCAATACCTGCCGCTCATTTTCAGTCCATTGCCTGTTCCTGATATCTTCGGATCTCGTGTTTTTCAGCCCTGCGGGCCGAGATGATGCGGATGATTTCTTCGCCATGACAGTCCTCCCTATATGCGTGCACTACCAGGAGCACGGCGGCAATCTCGGACTCAATCTGAGCCGTGCCAATCGCATGCCACCGTTGTTCCCCTGTTTCGTCCACATGGTCCAAGCCAACGAGGCAGCGCTCGTCTTCGAAGACCAATGCCGCCATTTCGAATGAGATTCCAGCATGTCTTCGCTGGTTTCGCCGGTTCTTTTGTGCGTCCCATTCGTAGCGCACTATGTATATACATAGCGTAACACGTCTGGCGCAGCTATGCAAGGGATCTAACTTGCGGCGACATCCGTACGCGGCGCCCGTTAGCTTAACAAGGGTCCCCCCGCCGCCTTATTCAAGTTCCGCCAACGGAATGCAGATGTCCGGGCCGTCTGTGCGTAGAATGCCGTCTTTCACTTCCAGCAGTCGTTCGGACGTGTACACAAATGCGCGCCGCGTACGCGGGTGAATCAGCCAGACATAGCGGACCCCGAAGCTGAGGTAGTCATCGATGCGCTCCTGCATTTCCTCCATGCGATCGTTGCGGGACAGGATCTCGATACATAAGAAATGAGGTTCAACAAGGATCGGACCGGCAGGGGCTGAACCAGCCAAGACCGAGATGTCCGGCACTCGGAAACGGGTGGCCTTGACCTGAACACGCTGCTCCGGCACCACGATGATCCCCCATTGTTTCTCGCGATTGGAGAGATACCGGCTCAACAGCATCTGCAAGCGGCTATGATCCCATTCGCCGACATTGCGCTCCAACAACTCGCCCTCCAGATATTCGCAGTCGGGACGGTAGCTGGTCGCCAGATATTCTTTGAGAGGTACGACGATTGCTGTCGACACGCCGATGGTTTCCTCACTGGCTATTATCGCCAAGAAGGATTAAGCCTGGCCAGCATGACATGGAATTTGTTGTCAGTCGTTGGCCAGCCGGATACAATGGTAGCTCCAGATCCGATGAAAGATTTCAGCGATCACCAAGTCGCTTCCGGGCGCTATAGCAGCGCGAGCGAGTAGATGCTGAAACTAATTCGGGAAGACGAAAAGCGCACGGCCGAAGAGAAGCTGGAAGCCCTTCTTCTGGAGGGGCTCAACTCCGGCGATCCGATAGAAATCACTCCTGAATACTGGGAGGGAAAGCGACAGCAGCTCATTAAACGGCATCAGCAGCGGACGAGCGCAAGATAGTGAGCCGCTACATAGTCCAGACCGATCGTCACTCAACTTGTGCAGCATCTTGACGGGTGGCACCCATATAACACACGAATGCCCCGATGCACTTACCTCTAGTCCGCCTGTGTTAGGATCGAGTTCTGAACAGCGGGTGCCAGAGGGACGTTTATTGGCGTCCCGGACGGCTGCCGATCTGGGGTCGCACCCAGACCGGCAAATCCAATCCGTTTGGGCAGAGGAGGCAAGATGACGATCATCTTGACCGTTTCTGCCGTGTTGCTCACGGTCACGCTTACCTTCCGTTTCCACAGGAGACGGAAAAGGTAGCTGAAAGGAAACGCTAAACCTGCGGCTGGAAAACCAGCCGCAGGCCAACCTCCTTTAATATACGCCTAATTCCCGCTGTTTGGCAAATAGCAGCGAGGCAGCGTCCAGGGGCCCCGGAATTCGTGCTCTACCTGAAATCCCGGACGTCGAGGTTGGCATCGCCGTTAGTCAAGGCGTTAATTTCTTGGCCTTCGTCTGCTGTTGTATTCTTGCCATGTATGAACAGAAACAAGGGCGCCGCCGGCGCGTACACAACCGTGGTGGCCACCATGGCGCCAACCATGGCACCCGTATGGCCATGGCGTGGGAAATTCTTGTCACTATCGCGAAGTGCGATTTTATCCCCATCGGCAAGCCTTACGAAGTCGACTCTTATTTTCAACTTGCCGGCACGGCCCAGCGTTCTCTTTTCCTGGGCATCGATGATGGTTCCGACCGCGGTCGCCCCGCGACTGATAACGACGTAAGGATAATGGGGGACTTTGACGTCATCGAGAACTTCGAAGTAGATGGTGTCGCCCGTCCTTGCGTCGGCCGAAGAGAGGTTCCGATTTAAGCGCAGGCGAACTGGCGTACCGTCGGGAAGCCTGAACGCTTCAGGTGTATCCGGCGCTGGCTCGTCAACCGCCCGATCGGCGTCTGGCCGATCTGACTGGGTTCTTCGCCAGCGCGTATAGTCGGGTGTAGTGCGAGGGTTGTCCGTTGCATAAAACCTGCCCAATACTTCCCGTGCCGCCATCTGCTTGATCGTTTCCTCGGAGACACCCGCCCGCAAGAGCTGGTTTGTGCCAGACGGCGTCAGGTCGAAGCTAACTGCTGGTGCGGTCCCGATCAACCGCACAACCTCACTGGGACGAAGGCCACTCTCTACCAGCAGGATCACGTGCTGATTCGACAAGGGAACGGCGCTTGCGCAAGACTTAAAAGCGGAAGGGCAAACAGGAAAAGGAGGAACCGGAGGGATTTCATCACAACGTAAACGCACGCCAGTGACCATACCTGGATGCCAGGCTTTTGAGCGGCTTGGAACCGCCCGATGAGTAAAACCGCAAACAGACGTTCACAGGTATAGAAGCCTGCAATGCACGGAGTCACCCCCGCTAAAGCCTCCCAGCGGACAGAAGTCGTTCCCGCCAGGTCTGCGGCGGAACCAGACGAGCGGAAAGATCTCACAACAAAAGCCACTATTACTTACTTCTTCTCCGCCCGAAACTTAGCCCACGCCAATTGCGACTTACCCACCTCAAACAACAACTTAAGCGCATTCACCTTCTCCGGCGGTACTAACTCTCCCGCTAGAAACTGCCGCAACGCCTCGGACCGTCGCAGCTTCCCGGACGAAGTCCGCGGCAGCGTCCCCGGCTCCAGCAGCTCCACATCGCGCGGCTTAAGCGAGAGACCCTTCAAAATACAGTGACTGATCTCCGCCCGTACTTCCTCTTCCGGACGCTTGCTGCGCGGGTCTTTCTCCGCCAGCATGATGAGCTGCTCACCCTCTCCTTCAATCAGCGTACTTACCGCCGCGACACAGCCCTTGCGCACGCCTTCCACATCCAGCAGTAACTCTTCCATCTCCTGCGGAGCGTAATTGCGGCCGCGAATGATGATCAGGTCCTTGGCGCGTCCGGCAATGTAAAGCTCGCCCTCGTAAAAGAAGCCCAGGTCGCCTGTATCCAGCCAATCGCCGTGAATCATGTTGGCGGTCAGCTCCGGACTCTCCCAGTAACCCTTCGTAATCGACGGTCCTTTCACCCAGATACGGCCCACTCCGCCTTCCGGCACGGGCTGCTCTTGGTCGTCGAAAATAGCCACCTCCACGCCC
>PMSX01000107.1 GCA_003167495.1 Bryobacterales bacterium
GTGGTTCGAATGAGGTATTTTTCGATGTAATTACGCAATTGCTGGCGATGCGATTCGCGCTAGGCGAGGTAACCGCGAATAATTCCGGGGTCGGCACCGCGGAAAATTATCCAGGCTTCCAGTAGACCGGCCTTTTCGGTTCGGCGAGCGGGGCCAATACGGGGCCAATAATGAGGATCGGGGTGGAGGTGTGAAAACAAGCGCTTGCAGCGTCCCAAATCTCAGTTTCGAAGAAATTGACGCTTTTCGCTGCTGAGGTACTTGTTCAAACGGACGTTTTAACAAAGTTCACGGTCATCGGCAACCGTGCCTGTACCGTGAGAGCAGCCTATCACAAAATCACGTTTCCTTTAAATTTCCCCGCCGGAGGCTTTAACCGGCCCGGCCTTTTTAGTTTTCGGTGCCCCTCTTTCAATAACCCTTTTGGGGTGTTTTTTTGGTAGAGCCCAAGATGCAGCATCACCGCGCTAACCTGTAAATAGGCACCACATGAGCGATCTTGCCGTCGAACCAAAGCCGAAAACCAAAGCGAAAACCAGCGCTGCGGAGATGCAGCGCCGCCGCGAGGCTTTTCGTCACGCGGACGCCCACAGTCGCATCGAGGGCCAGTATCCAACTGCGGAAGGCACCGCTATTTTCGAAGCTTTCATTCGTGGCGAGATCGAGCGCGATGAAGTCCTGCCGCGCCTTCATGCGCTTCATCGGCATATCTGACCTCTGCCCGGTTACACGCTACAGGACGGGTTAACCCTCAAGAACAAGCTCGAGGCGACAAGCCACGAAGTGCTTGCAGCAGCCGAAACGGATTACGTCAAAAACCGGCTTTGGGACGTCACCTCTGTACAAAGGCCTAAAGGCGGATTTGAGGTAGCGCACTTGAAGGCTATTCACCGTCACATTTTTCAGGATGTTTATGAATGGGCAGGACGCACACGCGACGAGCGCGTTAAGTTGTCGGACGGCACGATTGCAAGCGAACCTGTTTTGCGAAAGGTTCACGGTGAGCCGTTCATGCAAGGCCCGCTGATAGCCGATACTCTTGAACGCATCGCCGGCAAATTGCGCGATGATGAAAGTTATTTGCGCGGCCTTAGCCGTGAGGAATTTTCCAACCGTGCTGCCGTGTTCGTGGTTGATCTGAACGGTGTGCACCCATTCCGCGAAGGCAACGGCAGAACGCAGCGCGTGTTCATATCCGAGCTGGCGCAAGAGGCGGGCCATAAGCTTGATTTTTCGTGTGTCACCCGCGAACGCATGATACAGGCCAGCATCACCGGGAACGAAAAGAACGACCCGGCCATGATGCAGCGCCTGTTCAACGAAATCAGCGATCCGGTGCGCGTTGCTGCTTTGGGCAATAGGAATCGAGAACGCACTATTCACTGCTAACCTTCGAGTGGTCGTCGCAACATGGCTTGAATATCGGCGCGATTGTCGGATTGTTTGTTGCTTTTTCGTTTGTCATGACAGTCGTGACGCCTTGCTGCTGGTGATGGTCGAGTTCATGATGGCGCTGCCGTGGTGGTCTTTTTTTATGTTCCTAGTTGTAGCTCTACCGCTGGCGTTTAAGGTGGGCATGCCGCTGCGTTTGTTTGTGATGCAATAGAGCCATGCATTGCGTGCGAACCAGCCTGACTTTTCTGTGTTTATGTACGATGGTCTCCGCCAAACAGCCGATTACGGAGGGAGATCTGCTGAAGATCGCCCGCGTGACGGAAGTACAGGTAACTCCCGATGGCGGCTTAGCAGTGTACGGTGTCCAAACAATTCACACTGAACCGGCTGCGACACCGACGGGCGATCCGATCTACAGCTATCGAGTGAATCTCTGGAGCATCGACTTGCGAAGCACCAACGCCAAGCCGATGCAACTGACCAATGGTGAGCGGAACGACACGGGTTTAGCCATCAGTCCCGACGGCCGCGAGTTGGCGTTTGTGCGGGCGGATAGCAAGAAGCATCCGCAGGTGTGGGTTATGTCACTGACGGCGCCGGGTGAGCCGCGCATGGTGACTGACTTGGAAGACGGTGCGACGGCTCCTCACTGGCGGCACGATTCGCAAGCGTTGCTGGTGACTAGTGCGGTGCCGATTGGCAAGCTGCGAGGGAAGCCGGAATTTTCGTTGGAACGGCCGGGCAGGAATTGGTGGGATTACGACCGCACGAAAAAGGACGAAGCGGAGCCGGGGAGCCCAGACGGAGACATGCGGGAGATTCGCGATTGGCTGGAACATAATACGGAGCACAATGATCCGAGCGACATTACGCGAATCGGATTTCTAGGCGAGCTAGCGCTGAACAACGAGATCAAAGTGGATGAACTATATCGCGTTGATTTAGGCGCGGAGCCGAAGACAGTGAAGCTCACCGAGACGTTTCATAGTCACGAGAGCGTGGCCTATTCGCCGGCGGGCGACCGCATTCTGTTTGCAGCGGCACCGGATTTGAGGGAACACCCAGATAGGGCCGAGGGAAAATCGGCGATTTGGCAAATGAACGCGGATGGGTCGCAAGAGAGATTGCTGCTGAACGATCCGAGCTATAGCTTTTTTCAACCGCAATTTACTCGCGATGGCCGGCACGTCATTTTGTTGGGCATGCGGAGTGATGCAGAGTTTTACCGGCAAACGAGGATTGGACGCTGCGATGCCGATGGCTCGCACCTGACATGGCTGACGAACGAGAGCGAACCTGGAGTGCAGCGCGTAGGGATGGATACAGACGGCCTATATTTCAACCAGAACTATCACGGTGGGCAACGGCTGTTGAGTTTGCATGATGGTCCGACGAATACCCTGGTGGATGCGCCCGCCGGCGTCCCGGTGTTTGGCGTGGGCGGAGGCAAAGTGGTCTATGCGCAGGTGAGCGCAGAGAATCCCAATGAGCTTTTTATGGGTGGCCGGCAGCTGACGGAGCTAAACGAAGGCTGGCTGAGGGATAAGGAGATTTCGCTGCCGGAGGAGCATTGGGTTACGCGACCAGACGGGATGCGTGTGCAGTATTGGGTGATGCGCCCAACCCGCGCGGGGGCGGGGCAGAAGTATCCGTGGGTGATGGACATGCACGGCGGACCAGCGGCCATGTGGGGTCCTGGCGAGTTCACAATGTGGCATGAATTTCAGATGTTCTGCTCCTTTGGTTACGGCGTGGTTTATAGCAATCCGCGCGGTTCAGGTGGTTACGGGTACGAATTTCAGCGGGCCAACTTCAAAGACTACGGCGATGGGCCGATGGGCGATGTGATGGCGGCGTTGGACGATGCGGCGGCGAACGAGCCAATGATCGACAAAGACCGGCTGTTTCTAACGGGTGGATCGTACGCGGGCTACCTGACAGCATGGATTGTTGGCCATAGCGACCGCTTCAGGGCCGCTGCGGCGCTGCGCGGTGTTTACGATTTGGCAACGTTCTTTGGCGAAGGAAACGCGTACAGGCTGGTGCCGGGAGCGTTTGGCGGGTATCCATGGGAAGCGGAGACGAGGCGTCTTTTGGAAAAGGAATCGCCGATTACCTACGTGGCGAACATCAAGACTCCGCTGCTTATTATTCATGGCAGTGCCGATAATCGCACGGGAATTGTGCAAGGAGAGATGCTGTTTCGGGCGTTGAAACAGATGAACCGGCCGGTGGAATACATTCGGTATCCGGGCGCAGGGCACGAGATTACGCGTTCTGGAGCGCCGCAGCAGCGGATGGATCACATGTTGCGGATTATTGAGTTCTTTGAACGTTATTCAGCGAACACAAGGCCGACGCCAAAAATACCAGGCGTAACGAATTCCACTACCCAGGTCCAGAAAACAAGCGTACAATAAGGTTGGATTCGTAGTGCCTCTGGGCTAGGTCGAGCCGGCGGCGAATCCGGTAGGGGAGGTCACAATGAATAACGCGTCGTTGCTAAGCGCGAAGATCGTGGGCGGAATGTTCGCGGTCGCCTTGTCTGCATTGCCGCAGGCTTATACAATCTCCGCAAAGCCGGGAGCGGTCAACTATATCGAAGGCAATGTTTCGCTGGATGGCCAGCCGCTGGGGAATTCCGGTTTGAAATCAACATTTCTGAATGCCGGCGGTCTGCTGGAGACGCAAGATGGCAAAGCGGAAGTGTTGCTCACACCGGGTGTGTTTTTGCGTGTTGGCGACAACAGCCGCGTGAGAATGCTGAAGCCTTCGCTGATCGACACGCAGCTCGCCATCGAGGCAGGCGAGAGCATGATCGAAGTGGATCAGTTTGTCCAAAATAGCCACTTAACGATCAGCATGCACGGCGGTCTGACGGAAATCGAGAAAAATGGACTTTACCGCTTCATGGCGGATGGCGAAGCATCGGTCGCCGTGATTGACGGCAAGGCGGCGGTTTCGTTTGGCGAGAAGCACACGAGCCTCGGCAAAGGACACGAGGTGCTGCTGAGCGATGCTTTGAAGACGCGCGAATTCGACAAGAATCGCGACGACGATTTGTACGCTTGGAGCAACATTCGGGCGCAATACAATGCGAGTCTGACGTACCAGGCGGCGAAAAGTGCGTATAACAGCGGTAATGGCTACGGCGGATCTAGTGGCTACGGCAACGGCTATGGCAGCTACAACGGATTCGGCTATGGCGGTTACTATGGGCAGGGTTGGTTGTGGAATAGCGGTTTTAATTCGTGGCTCTGGATGCCGGGCGGCCAGTTCTTCAGCCCGTTTGGATGGGGCTTTTATGGACCTGGTTTTGTTTACGGTGCGCCGGTGGTCGTGGTTCCGGTGGTGGCGGCTGGCGGCATAGGGAAACCCGTTTTGCCCGTTAAGCCTAAACCGGTAGCAAGCATGGCGCGCGCAGGCGGAGTTACGGTCCCGGTTGATCCAAGGCATGTGCCGGCTATCGGGGTATATACAAAGTCGCCGGCGAGTTTTGCCGTAGCCAGTGCGCAATCAGCACGGACCATTGCAGCGAGCGGTGGGTTCCGGACTGCCTCTGGTAGTCCAGTGCACAGCGGATCTACGGGGGGCAGCTCAGGTGGATCGCAATCTTTTGCTTCCGGCGGGGGTTCGCTTAACAGTGGTTCTCTGAGTAGTAGTGCAGCACCGGCAGCATCCTCGCACGCGAGCGGCGGTGGAGGCGGTGGTGGCGGTGGCGGTGGCGGCCACAAGTAGTTAACGATAAGAAACTGTTCAGAAGAAGGACGGAGCTTTCGAGATCCGTCCTTTTTTGCTTTCTAGCGAATTGGAAAAGGTGTCTGACTCCTTTTCCTCTTTCCCTCCCCTCCTTTTCCTGCTTTTCCTCCCGCTACCCTTAGCAGCGTGATAAGACTGCCGCAAGGAATGCAAATATTCCTCTTGACGATAGTCGTTATAACGATTATTATGGAGACGTGGCGAAACTGGCTGAAGAAATCAAGATGACTACGCCGTTTTCGCTGCTGGAAGAAGAGGCGTCGCTCAGCATCGTGCGTACGGCGGACGTGTTGTTTCAGCGGATGGCGGAGCTTTTGAAACCGTTTGATCTGAGTTCGTCGCAATATAACGTATTGCGCATTTTACGCGGTGCCAAGGACGCACTGGCATGCGGACAGATTGCGGAACGCATGGTGAGCCGCGATCCGGATATCACGCGGTTGCTAGATCGCATGGAAACGCGCAGGTTGATTAGCCGCACGCGAGACGGGCAAGACAGGCGAGTGGTGAAGGCTCGGATCACGGCCAGAGGGTTGAGCCTGCTCGAAGAGATTCAGCCACTGATCGTGGCGTATCACCGGGGCCAGTTTGCCGGTTTCGGGGAAAAGAAGTTGAAACAACTGGTTGAATGGATGGAACAGGTCCGCGAACCAGTGCAGTGAAAGAAGAGAGGAAAACCTATGAAGAATACTTATCAAATCGATGCAGCGCACTCACACGTGCAGTTCAGCGTGCGCCACCTGATGGTGTCGAACGTGCACGGAACGTTTACCGGTGTTACCGGAACAGTGTCCTATGACCCTGACAAGCCGGCGGAAACCACAATTGAAGCTACCGTTGATGTCAACACGGTGAGTACCCACGATGAGAAGAGGGACGGGCATCTGAAGAGTCCAGACTTCTTTGATGTGGCCCAGTATCCGGTGATCACGTTCAAGAGCAAACGGGTGGAAGGGGGCACCGCAACGGAGCAAAAAATTACGGGCGATTTGACGCTGCACGGTGTAACCAAGGAAGTGACCCTGACCGTGGACGAAGTGTCTGCCGAAGCCAAAGATCCTTGGGGCAATACAAAAATTGGGGCGACCGCGAAAGGCAAACTGAAACGGAGCGATTTCGGCTTGCACTGGAACGCACCATTGGAAACAGGCGGCTTGCTGGTAGGCGATGACGTGAAGCTGGAGTTTGAATTGGAGTTTCTGAAAACGGCGCAGACCGCTACGGCGTAGGTTGACCCGGCTGTTTCGACGATACTGAGCATGTCGCCATAAGCTATAGAGGGGGGAACAATCCTTCATGACCGCGGATGCAGGCCTAGTGTTGATTCACCCCTTCGAATGGAAAGCAACTTGAAACCTACAGATCCAAACGGGGCGAGCTCGGCGATGAGACGTGCGGGAAAGATTGCCGAAGTTCTGGGGCTTCGGCGGAGCATCGTCGGCATGCTGCTCATGGTCATGCTCGTCGGCATGGGCGAGCGGATGGCCGAGCGCTTCCTTCCGCTTTACTTGATAGCGCTAGGAAGCGGCATGCTATGGCCCGGATTCCTGAACGCCATCAACAATCTGGTATCGGCGCTCTATTCGTTTCCCGGTGGTTGGCTCGCCGAACGGCTCGGCCCGAAACGCTCCTTGGTGGTCTTCAATTTGATGGCCATCGCAGGCTTTGCCCTGGTGGCAGCTATTCCGCGGTGGCAGGTGGTCATCCTGGGATCTTTGCTCTTTCTTTCGTGGAGCGCAATTTCATTGCCCGCCACTATGGGTCTGGTGTCAAAAGCGCTTCCCAAAACAAAGCATGTAATGGGTGTGACGCTCCATTCACTCGTCAGACGCTTTCCCATGGCTCTCGGTCCCATTCTCGGAGGGATCTTCATCGATGTCTGGGGCCCTGTGACCGGAGTGCGTATCGCTTTCTCGATCGCTATCTTGTTTGCTTTAACGGCGCTAGTGATGCAGCAAATCCTCATCCCGGATTCCAAGCCGGCTGAGTCATCCGACCTTCCCAATCATCCCTTGGCGATGCTCAAAACCTTCTCGCCTAGCTTAAAAAATCTTCTCGTTTCCGATATTCTGATCCGCTTCTGTGAACAGATCCCATATGCCTATGTGGTGATCTGGTGCGTTCAGGGCGTCGCGGGTTATCACACCGCCCGCATTACGGCTGGTCAATTCGGTATCCTCACCAGCCTGGAAATGGCGACAGCCGTCATCTGTTACATTCCGGTGGCCCGTTTCGCAGACAGAGGAACAAAGAAGCCCTTCGTCTTTATTACGTTCATCAACTTCGCGCTCTTTCCATTGGTTCTTTTCTTTTGCCGCTCGTACGCGTGGTTGATGCTCGCCTTTGTCGTACGGGGGCTGAAGGAGTTCGGAGAACCTACACGTAAGGCGCTCATCATGCATCTGGCGCCGGAGGATAGGAAAGCGGCCGCGTTCGGCACCTATTATTTGTTCCGCGATATCGTTGTCTCCTTATCCGCGCTGGGCGGGGCGTTTCTTTGGAAAATCGACCCTTCGGCAAACTTCCTTACCGCATTTGCCTTTGGTATATGCGGCGCGATCTGGTTTGCTATTTTCGGTCGCGACAATAGTCTGGATATGTCATCCCCGAAGAACGTGGAGGGCGTTCCGGACGTCCGCAGTCACCAGAGCGCCGACTCCGAGCCCGTGGGAACGAACGGCTTGGCGAGTCAAGTGGACAGTAATCGGCTCGGCGATCCCAGTAACTCGAAGTAACACACTTACATAATTCCCTTCATCAATCAGCGCACTCACTTCTCCCGGAATCAGGTTGGGTCCTGTCGCATTCGCGGGCAGAATTGCCACCTCGTCGGGCAGAACCATGATGTAGTGTTGGCAGTGCCCGGGAGACGGGCATACAGAGCACGTTGCTACGATGGGTCCAGCAACAAATCTTTCTACGCCCTCGCTTTTTTCGAATGTTGCCTTCAAGAGATTGACCGCACCCACAAAATTGGCTGCGAACAGAGTCGGCGGTCTGCGGAATAAATCTTCGGCCGTTCCCACTGCGTTCAATTCGCCGGCGTTAATCAGCGCAATTCGATTGCCCGTCAGCCGCGCTTCTAAAAGATCGTGGGTTACATGAATCGTGGTAAGGTTCTTCGTTCGCTGAAGCGACTTCAGCTCAGTTCGCAGACGCCCGGCCGTGGCGCGATCCAGGGCACTCAGGGGTTCGTCAAGCAGTAGCACGCGCGGCTCTGTGACAAGTGCGCGGCCAATGGCCACCCGCTGCCGTTCGCCGCCGCTTAGAGTGTAAGGAAAGCGGTGCAGCAGATGATCGATGGCGAGCAACTTTGCGGTATCGTAAACCTTTGTTGGCTGCTGGTTTGCCGGCACCTGCCCGTAGCGCAGCCCAAAAGCAAGGTTTTGCTCCACGTTTAAATGCGGGAAAAGCAGATAGTCCTGGTAAACCATGCCGATACCGCGCTTCTCCGGCGGCTCGTTCGTAACGTCTTTGCCGGCAAGGTAGAGTTGTCCTGCATCTGGCCGGTGAACGCCCAATAGTAATTCAAGAAGAAGAGTCTTGCCCGCGCCGGTAGGGCCGACGACCACCAGATACTCTCCTTCTTCCACCGCGAGTGTCACGTTCTTGATCGCGAACTCCGGCCATTGGCGGCTCACCCCTTCCAGCCTAACCATGTTCTGTTCTCGCGAGAGCGGCAACGGCCCGGAGAGTGGCAAAGATGGCCAGCGCTACCAGCAGCAGCAGTGCCGCCAGCGGCTTGGTATAGACGTAGCCAAAAAAGTTGTACCACTCGAAAAGCAGAGTATTGATGGTTCTGGGATAGTAGGCTATCACCGCGACCGAGCCGAACTCACTGACCGCTCTGGCCCACGTCATGATAGCGGCCGATAGCAGAGAACGCCACGTCAATGGAATAGTCACGCGGCGGAAAGCCTCAAGCCGGCCCGCGCCCAAGCTCCGCGCAACATTTTCCATCCGCGGGTCCACCTTCATAAACCCGTCGCGCGATTGATTCACTACAAATGGAATTCCTACAAACAGCATGGCCAGCACAATGCCCCAATACGAATCGCTGAAGAGGACACCGAACGCCGAGTGCAGCGGAGCGCCCAGGATGCCCGCGCGGCCAAAAATGAAAAGCAGGGCGATGCCCACAACCGTGTGCGGAATCACCACCGGCATGTCCACAATGGCCTCTACCATCGCCTTGCCGGCGAACCTCTCTCGGGCGAGTATGTATCCAAGCGGAATACCGAAACAGAGAGACACTAGTGTGGCTACCGCGGCGCTGCTCACGGTAAGTAGTAGCGCGGTCTCCACCGTCTGGTCGCGCGCCATCGCCAAAATGCGCGCTGGCGCTGTTGTTAACAAAAGATTGAGAATTGGTAAGACGATAAAGAGGATGAGCAACGCGCCCAAGAAAGAGAACCCTATGAGTGGCTCATCGTTCTTCCGGTGTCGCCACTTTTGCGTCAGCAATGCCAAGCCAACCGCGGACAGTGCAACTAACGCGGCAATTGCGTAAAGCCGAATAAGGAAGAAAACAGCAACGAACGGAACGAAGACCAGCAGCCAGGTCAAGCCCGAGAGAGGGCTGACACCGACCAGGAACGAACGTCTTTGTCCCTCGGGTGCGGTTTCACTTTCCATCTCGATAGGCGAACTCCCAACTGGCCCTCTTCATTGTGCCTGTCTCAAAAGCGGTCGCAGCAATGCCGGCACTCTATTCAGGTCGTTGGTCTCGGCCGGATCAATGGGTGTGATATGCACGCCCTTCAGCGCATTTCCCCCAATCGGTCCCAGAAAGATTTTCAAGTAATTAGCCGCCGCCTCTTTGTTTTGCGCGTTGAGCGGGATTGTCAATCCATTGGCTTTAGCGCCCAGCGTGATCGCGATCCTACGGTCGGGCCTGTCGCTGAATAAGTTAATGCTCACTCGGTTATAAGTGTTCTGCACCAACGATAGGTCCGAGAGATTCACCTGCGCCGGCAAGCGTACCGTGCGTATACCGGCGGGGCCTTCGCCGATGACAGATCCCATATAACCGAACGCGTAGTCCAGATCCCCCGCCAAGATCATGGGATAAAGCGTCTCCGGGTCCGGTCTGATGAGCACCTTGGAAGATTTCGGACTGAGGTTTTCCGGGCAGTCGATGATATACCTGTCGCCTTCCTGTCTGACGGTGATGGCCGTGTTTGCCGACACCAAGTTGTCAAAGATTTTCCCGTTCTTGTAGAAAATGTTCGACAGCATGATTTGTCCGAGCGAGAAATACCCATCCGGTCCAGCGTTAGGGTCGGCAATGCCCCATTTCACGTCCTTCCTGGCTAGGATATCGTACCAGTTATTGCCGTTAATTTCGCTGGCGTATTTGGAATTGTCCGCGTACGCAATCGTCATCTCGTCGTGGGCGTAGCGAATCCAGAAATCCGCATACTTGGGGAACATCACGGGCGGAATGATGGAATAGTCATCTGTGTAGACGATATCAGCGTTCTTTCCCAAGTCGGTCACTTTACGCATGTTCGCCAGCGCATCGTCCTTCTCGCGCATCACCTTAATGCTGGGATATTTCAGACCGAACGCCTTCTCTGCGGCCTCAATAGCCGGTGTGGGAGAGCCGTGGTGAAAAATCACCAGCGTCTTCTGCACGTCTGATTGTCTGGTGCATCCCGTCAGTATCGCGCTCGCCGCCAACACGCAGGCCATTGCCAACTGATTACTCTTCAACATCCGTTTGCCTTTCGCCACTCCTGTCTTGAGAATCCACACTTCTCAGAACATTATCTTTACAGCCAGCTGCACCCATCGAGGTGAGTCCGCGCTCACCGCTTGGCCCGAACGCCGAGTTGGTGAGCTCGCGGTTAATGGAAGCCGGGCCGAAGAACTGTGCGTGATTGAACCTGTTGAACGTATCCAGCAAGCAAGACCAATCCGCGAAACGCAGTCGCCGCCAGGAAACGAAACTTCACGTAGGACTTCCTCCGGAGACTCCCAAACATCCGCACAATTAGGCTACCCAAAAGATTAAGATTCTGTCCATTTTCTTGTGAACTTCCGGTAATGGTACGAATGGGTCTGCGGTTCTAGCAAGTCGCTGACTCCGTTCATGCCTTCTTCACGATAAAAAAGCCGCACACAGTGTTCGGGAGGTGCGAACATCCATATCGTAGTTAGCGTTGCCCCGATTCGTTGGATTTTTCATCTGCTCGCAAAACGGCCAACTTATATTGGTGACATGGCCAACTTGAGTCGACGAAGATTTCTTGCCCAAACGGGCGTTGCTGGTTTATCGGCGACCCTGGGTGTTCAAGCCCTTGGGCAAACGAATGGCTCTTCGGCTGAGGCGACCGGCGTAGGTGATTTCACGTTCTTGTTCATAACTGACACGCATCTCGAACCAGAGCTGAACGCTGCGCAAGGTTGCGACCAGTGCTTCAAGAAGGCACGCACAATCAAAAGTGATTTCGCGATTCAAGGTGGCGATCACGTTTTCGATTCACTAGCCGTCAGTCGGGAGCGGGCGAGCAGTCTCTTCGATCTATATGCCAAGACGGAACAGGATTTGGGAATGAAACTCCACCATACGGTCGGAAATCACGACTGCTTTGGCGTGGACACCAAAAGCGGTGTTGAACCAACCGACCCACTGTATGGGAAGAAGCTCTTCGAGGATCGATTTGGCAAAGCGTATTACTCTTTCGATCACAAAGGAGTTCATTTCATTGTTCTTGATTCCATCGGGATCACCAATGATCGTGCCTATGAAGGACGCGTGGACTCGGCGCAACTCAGTTGGCTGGCCGCCGACCTGAAAGTGCTGGCGCCAATGACGCCGATTGTTGTGTCAGTTCATATTCCTCTCGTGACGGCTTTCAGCTCTTATGTCCCGGCGCCGCCTATCGAGCCAAAGCATCACAGCTTGACGGTGGCGAATGCCTACGAGGTGATTAATCTCTTTGACGGGCACAATGTGCTTGGCGTGTTGCAAGGCCACACTCATATTAACGAGAGGGTCATCTGGAAGGATGTCCCTTACATCACGAGCGGCGCGGTGTGCGGAAACTGGTGGCGTGGTACGCGTATGGGCACACCAGAAGGTTTCACAGTTGTACGAGTGGAGGATGGAAAGCTTTCCACGCGCTATGAGACCTATGGATTTAAGAGCGTGGCTCCGCAGAACGGTTAGGTTCGCGCCTGTTCGCATCGAGTGTTGTATCGGCTCGGCACCTCTAACCGCGGCGAACACTGTGGGAAAATGGGGAATCGTTTCATCGCGAAACAGGAAGGGAGTGCATGTCGAACCGCGCGCTTTGTCAAGCATCGCTTCTGATTTCGTTTCTCGCGTGCTGCGGCAGCGCGGAGGTCACCTACTCCCGCGACATAGCTCCGATTCTGTACCAGAAGTGTACAGCATGTCATCATCCCAATGACATCGCTCCCATGTCGCTGATGGACTACAAATCTGTTCGCCCATGGGCAAAAGCCGTCCGCCAAGCCGTCCGCCTTAAGCGAATGCCACCTTGGTTCGCGGATTCCGCAACAGGCCACTTCTCTAATGACCCGAGCCTCAGCGATTGCGAAAGGAAGATCATCACCGAATGGGTCGATCAGGGCGCCGAGGAAGGAGATCCTCGCGACATGCCGCCTCCGCCCTCCTATGTTGATGGTTGGCATATCGGCAAACCGGATGTGGTTTTTGACATCGGTCAGGACCATGTAATTAAGAGCACATCTGTCGATGAATATATCTACTTCACAGTGCCAACCAATTTCACGGAAGGTCATTGGGTGCAGGCGGTGGAATTGCGACCAGGAAACCGCAAAGTCGTGCATCACGCTCACGTAAGCGTCGTTGAGCCAGAGACACCGAAAACCGCATCTGACAGTGCCAAGACGGGCCGTTCGTTTTCAGACTACCTGGTTCGTACGAGTGACGGCCTTCGCCACATGAAACTGGATTCACCCGTCGTCAACGACGCTTGCGCCTACAGTGGGCCGGAAATTGATCGCTTACACATCGCTGGCGAGGGCGCTCTCGGCTCCTACCTGCCCGGAATGCCGCCTGATAACTACCGGAAGGATACAGCCAAATGGATACCGGCAGGGGCGCAATTGCGCTTCCAGATTCACTATCACAGCGAGGGGGCCAAGTCGGAAGAGTCCGTTACGGACCGTACGAGTGTAGGCTTGATCTTCGCCTCCACAGCACCAAGCCACCCGCTTCGACGGCTCGATGTAGACAATGATTTCTTTGCGCTGCCGCCTGGCGGCGATGCGGAGGAAGTAAAGCAGTGCGCCACGTTCGATTCGGATTCTCTTCTTCTGTCGCTAACGCCGCACATGCATTACAGGGGCAGGGACGCACGCTTTGAGATTCAACGACCCGGCCAGCCGCCCGAGACGCTGCTGTTTGTACCGAAGTACGATTTCAACTGGCAGCTCAAGTATCAACTGCAAGACCCCGTCTTTGTACCGAAGGGCACCCGGCTCATCTTAACGTTCCACTACGACAACAGTCAGAACAATCGATTGAATCCAGACCCTTCTCGGATGATTCGCTGGGGAGAGCCGAGCCAGGAGGAAATGATGAGCGGCTGGATTGACTATATCGAAGTGCCGCCGAATACCGCGTCGGCTCACCAGCCCATATTGAACAGTGGGAGCGCCCGCTAAGCCTAAGGCTGACGGTGAAGTTAGGTATCTGCGGCTCCTGGTTCCGATTCGGTTACACTGGATCTCCACCACCAAGGAGGCTTGGCAAAAGACGGATGCAAGAGCTAATGCGGCACTTTTTAGAGTCCGGGAGCGCAAAGCCTGGGATGCGGCGTGTATTGCTTATCGTGCTTGTTTGCGTTGTGACGGTTCACGCGCAACAGAAGAAAATCCTGGTTGAAGGCGGCGACCAAGAACTGGTGCGGGATTTACAAGCCGTAACCACGCAAGCCAAAATCGTGCCGGTCGGCAAAGCCAATGTCATACAAGAGATTGTTGACGCCGATGCTTACATCGGCGATATCACCTCAGCCGAAGTGCGTGCGGGTAAGAGTCTTAAATGGGTCGGTGTGATGAGTGCCGGCGTCGAAAACGTGTTATTCCCAAGAGACGGAAGCAGCGACTTGCGCGACAGCGACATAACACTCACCAACAACAAAATCGTCCAGGGCCCCGAGATTGCCGATCACGCGCTTGCGATGCTGCTGATGCTTTCGCGTAATCTCTATGCGCTCTATCGGAACGACCAACAGGAAGTTTGGAATCCGCGTTCTTTCCACGGTATTGAGCTAAGTGGCAAGACTGCGGTAGTAGTAGGCGTCGGCGGCATCGGAACACAAATCGCAGTCCGTGCCAATGCGTTCGGCATGACGGTGATTGGCGTGGACCCACAAGACAAACCGTTTCTGCCGTTTCTCAAGACCGTCGTCAAGCCCGATCAATTCGATGACGTGCTGCCCCAGGCCGATGTGGTTTTCTTATCAGTACCCGACACACCTATGAGTCACAAGATGATGGGTGCCCATCAGTTTGAGCTGATGAAGAAGAACTCTTATTTCATCGCAGTCAGTCGGGGAGGGATTTACGATGTGAACGGATTGGTAAAAGCCCTTGATGAAAAACGGCTCGCGGGCGCGGGAGTTGACGTGACTGACCCGGAACCGCTGCCGAAAGGGCATCCTCTCTGGAAGTTTCCCAACGTCGTAATCACGCCGCATATCGCCGGGCGCTCCGATCGAGACGCGGACCGAATGATCGCGACCATTAAGGAGAATATCCGGCGTTTCGTTGAAGGCAAACCTCTAATCAACGTAGTCGATAAGCAGAAAGGATACTAGCGCCCGCCTGCGCGTTGCAAAATAGAAAAAATCGAGCCCCGCCACACACCGCCCAAGTCTTCAGAAAAGGGAGCCTCAGGCGCACGCCGGCCCTCGTGGCGGATCGTTCAAGATTTTTGCGTAGCGGGAGCGCTCCAAAGCACATCCATGTGATGGAGAAATAAATGGCCGGTGGTACCAACAGTGCGGTCTTGGAGTCCGTCGCCCGAAAGGAACGGCAGCGCAAAGGGCTGCCGGAACCTGCGAGAAATAAGGACAGAGGCGGAGATGACGCCACTGTCAAGGCGGCAAAGGCAATCTCAGAAGGGGTATTCGGTCACGAATTGGCAGAAGAAATTGCCATGCCGCTAGTTGGCTTGTCCGGCCCTCCGACTGATACTCCGCTCTCAGGCCATGTCAACGCCCTGGCCTCTCATCTTGTGTACGAGCTGGTGACGCACTTCAAGCGCAAGCTGGTGCTAAGCTGAGGCGCTCATGAAAGCGAAACTAATCGAGGAACAGCCGCCGACCTACGTGCTCATTTTCGAGACGGGAGACGAAATTGTAAGCGATCTCAAACGTTTCGCGAAAGAGCATCGCCTCGCTGGAAGTAGCTTCAAAGCGATCGGTGCATTGTCCGATGCCAAGGTTGGCTGGTTCAACTGGGAAACGAAAAGGTATGAAACCGCTGCTGACATTCAGGAACAAATAGAGGTGCTATCTCTCATCGGTGATATCGCGCTTAAGGAGGGCGAGCTGGAGATACATGCACACATGGTCGTCGGGAAAAGAGACGGCACGGCCCACGGCGGACACCTGCAAGAAGCACACGTGCGCCCTACGCTTGAGATGATCCTGACCGAATCACCGGAAGCGCTTCACAAAGAACATGATCGCGAATCGGGCTTGGCTCTCATACGTCTCTGAGTGTCACAACAGCGCCGCCATCTTGGCCGTCAGATATTTCAACTCGGGCGTAATGGGATTCTTATTCGTGAAAAGCGTCGAATAGCCTGATTTCTGCGATCCCGAACAAGAACACCCTCTCAATCGACGGATACGTATGCCGACGTTACCGCAAAGGGAGCGGGGAGCGGTAATAGCCTGTCGTCCGAAACGCTCGGCCACATCGCTGACAAGACCTGGTACTGGCGCCGTGATGTTGAACCTGGGCCTCCACGATTTGTTTCTGTAGGCTCTCCATGACGGCCTTGCCCTCGGTGATGCTCAAGCCCACCGTAGCGGGAGAGACAAGATCCTCCCGTTCAGTCGTGGCGACTTGGTGTTCGATCAATTCTCCAGGTCGTGGTTCTGCGACAAGCCTGACAGTCCATTTCATCCCGTTAGCTTACGTCGCTATGGCAGCATGACGACCCGACAACTTCGCATGCTCTCCATTATTCCTAGTTGTTCAGTCGCCGCTGTACCGGTGGCGCCCCACTGAAAGAGGCTGCCTTGACCTCCCCAAGGAGTCGACACCCCAGTTCGATGATCTCGCCAGAGATTGCAAGGACCGCCCGCGAACGGGGAGGTGGCTCGTTATGGTAAGCGTCAAATATCGCGTGCTCCAGAGCGGCGTGGGCCATCTGAATGTTGTGCGGCTTGCACGATATGTCTTTGAATCGAAAGGCGCGCGCGACTCCTTCGAGCAGGGCGCTAACTTCATTGTCGAAGTGTGTGGCCGCGCGCAGGATGGGGGCAGGCAGCTCCTGCGGAGAGACCTGCAGCCGGTACTGCAAAAGCGCACTCTCCATCAGAAAGAGCGAACGGAGCTGAGGCAGCCAGCCACGCAGCCGATTGCGCACCGCGAGACTCTGACCGCGCGAGCGGCCGATCTCGAATAGAACCGCGTCCGCCTGTAAGGTCACGCCGAGAAAGTTCTGGCTGATTTTCTCGCGGAGTGTGAGGATCTTCTGGAGGTCGGCAGGCCTCCCCTGAGGCCAGGGGCGGGCGAGTTCGGCCATGAGGTGAAGGTTCTCGACGAACAGCTCGCGCATCACTTGCACCGCAGGCTTCGTGCCGAGCGTTTCAAAGACGAGCCACATCATCACCAGTCCAAGCAGGATACCCATGATGTTGTCGCGTGCAATCGCCAGGTTCGTCTGAGGAGAGGGACCGTGAAGTTGGATGAGGTAAAACGCCAGGGCGAGTTGGTTGCCGAAGTAGGATAGGCGCGGACTCGATGTGAGGAACCAGGCTGCGACTGCGGTTACGGCAGCGAACATGACGGTGAAGCCGGCGATGGTGTCGAGCATGGGGAGGATCAGGACTTGAGAACCGATGCCCAGCACAACGCCGCCAAGAAGGGCGCCCGAGAAGCGCATCAACTGCTTCTGCCGTGAGGAGCCGATGCTGGTAACAGCAGTGACAACGCACGTGAACAGCGAGGTGTTGAGTCCGGGCCAGAAGACGGCGTTGAAAATGAAATAGCAGAGTGTGGCCGCGAGGCAGCCGCGAAGAGCAAAGTTCAGATGCTCGGGGTTATGGAAAGCATCGGGCTTAAGCATTCTCGGAGGGGCGGGGTTGATTTGGTCGAGTGCGAACGATTGACCAGGCACGGGTGAAAGACTCATGCACAGCAGGTCAAGCGTCTGTTCGAGACCCAGCAGGATCAGTGGCCCGTCGGAGGGGGTTCTGAGAGGCTGGATTGCTTGCTCACCGTTGCGGGCGCGGATTTTTTGTTGCATCTTCGCAATCTGATCGGCCATGGCCTGAAGGCGAAGCGCGTCGTTGGGGGTGAGCGTATCGAAGCGCCTGAAGGGGGCGAGAATGTCCACAAGCCTGCCGACGAGAGCGACCGTGGTGCTGACGCGCGCAGTGTCCTGCCGAGCAGGGTTCGCTCTGAGAGCAAGCCGCCTCAGACGTGAGACACCAATCATGGCAAACTGAGCAAGCTTCCCCATGGCTTCAGGACTGACGGCGGGGCGGTAGCATTGCTTGAGGACGACGCGGACGGCTTCCAGACGTTGGTCTAAGCCCTCAGTCAGTTCGTCCCGCGTGTCGAAGAGCGAAAACGCGAATTCCACAATGATGGTTACGGTGACGGCAAGCGCCACACTACCGAGAACCCAAAGGTTGGCGACGACGCGAGCGGCTTGAGGGCCTGGTTGGTCCCAGGCTGGAACGGAGAGGACGATAACGATTGCGAAGGCTGTTCCTGCGCCGTAGTTGGACATGACGCTGAGGCCGTAAAAGGCGACAAAGAAGCTGAGGGTCACCCAGAGGAAGTGCGTCAGCGGATAATCCACCAGGAGGATCGCACCCATCAGCAGAAAGGCCGTGCCGCAAAAAAAGGCGGCTACGATGCTGATACCTCCGCGCAAGGTGGTGATCGGTTCCTCGCGTGAGAGGAGGAGTGAGAAGAAGCCTCCGACGGCCGCACCAGGAAGGCGGAAGGTGACGATCAACAACATGGTGATTGTTGCTGCAACGGCGTAGCGGAGAACGAGAACGACACGGCCCGGGTAGGGTTTTAGCTCCTGGCGAAGGAAGCTTGCGAACCACTGAATGAAAGGCGGCGAGGAAGGCGCAGTTGGCGCTTGCTTTAAAGTTTGCCGCTGACCGGGCTGCGCTACGGCGGGCAACGTCTACCTCACCAAGCCGTGCACGGGGTGGACGACCGCCACGGCGTTCTCGCCGATGCGCAGCACACTGGAGGGTGGCGATTCGATCCGGATGCGTACCGGATAGCGAGCCGCGAGGTGAACCCAGCTCAGTGAGCGCTCTATGGCGGGAAGACCAGGCGAAAGGGCACCAGCGACGCTTGGATCAGGAGTGACGCCGTGCCCGATACTTTCCACGACACCCCGTAAGGGAAGGTTTTCGTGAGACATGAGGAAGAGGTTGGCCGGAGAACCCAACGCGAGGTGGTTCAATTGGGTTTCGCGGAAGTTTGCGACGACCCACCAAACACGCGAATCGATCATGGTGAAGACCTGAATGCCGGTGTGCACATACTCACCCACGGAGGTGGTCAGATTGGTGATGTAGCCGTCGAACGGGGCATACACGCGACAGTTGTTGAGGTTGTACTGGGCGGTGCGAACCGCGGCGGCGCGCTCCTCACGCTGATTGGTGAGTGGGGCTAGCGTCTCGACGCCGTTGGCTGCCTGCTCGCGCTGGGCTTCGCTCTGCTCGACCTCTGCGCCGGACTGTTGATAGTGCGAGCGAGTGGTGCGCACATGGGCTTCGCTGAGGGCGACCTGCGCGGTAGCCTGCTCGACGGCGCGCGTGCGCGTCTCGAGCAAAGTTCGGGCTTGTTCGACCTGATCGACAGTCACAAATTGCTGGTCGAGCAGAGGCTCGAGCCGGTGCAGATTGTCCGCGGCGTAGCGGCGATCGGCCTCGGCGCGGAGCAAAGCAGCGCGCGAGTCGGCCAAGTTTGCCTCGGCCTCGGAGATGGTCGCGCTCAGGGCGTCGCGGTTGGAATTGTTGCTGGTGATGTTCGCCTGCGCCACATGGACGCCGCTGATCTGAGAGTTGATCGAACGGCGACGATCTTCGATTTGACCTTCGAGCGCGGCCTGCTGCGAGAGCGCGCGTTCCAACGCGTAACGATAGGGTCGCTCGTCCACAACGAAGAGCAGGTCGCCAGCCTTAACGTATTGGTTGTCCCGAACGGGCAACTGCATGATGGGCCCGTCGACCTGAGGCGCCATGCCGATGAAGTTCGCAAAGACCTCGGCGTCGTCGGTACGGGGATTCTCGACCGCGCGGCCTACAGCGATCNNCAGCACGACAGAGCCGAGGAGAAGCCATCCAATCATCAGTTTCGGCTTTCGGAGCGACTCGTCGTACTGATTTTCTTCGTGCTCGTGCTGTTGGTTGCCTTTCTGTTGCTGCTCTTCGTTCTCTCTGTTCTGGGACGAATCCAGCTGAGGCGGTCCGGAGGGTTGGGCTTGCTGCACGCGAGCCTCTGCCTGTGCTTGCTTTCCGTCGTTGCGATTGTCGTCAGTCACGCAAACCTCCTTTCCATTTTTACTCGAACGCGATCAGCCAGATTAAGCAGGCGATGAGCAATGCGATGGCGAAGTAGAACAAAGGGAGAGCCGGCACTCGTTGCTCCCATTGCAATCGATTTAGTACGAACCGAANNCCAAGTACGTTGAACGAAGGAGAGCGCGCACAGCCGGTCAACGCGAAAACCAGGGTGGACGCGAGGCCTCCAGAAATGCTATGGCGCGACGAATATTTTTGCGGGCTGCTCATGGATGGGACTTTCGGGATGCTGACTGCAGCAGATCGCCGGTGCGATAGGCAAGGTCTGCGAGCCCTGTCAGAAGCGTTGTTCGCGCGGCGACATCACCGCTGAGCGCCTGGGCGAGGGTGCGTTGTGCTGAGACTACGTCGACGGTAGTGCGCAGGCCTAGCTGATAGGACTTGAGAGCGGCATTGTAGGAGGTCTGCGAGGCAGCCAGGAGTGCCGCCGCGGCGTCGCGTTGGTAAAACGCGGTGCGCACGGTCACATACGCAGTCCAGACCTGCCGTTCTACTTCGTCGCGGGTCTGGTCGATCTGCGCCTGTGCCCTTTTCTCAGCGGCGTGTGCTTCGGTAAGTTGGTTGAAACGGCGGCCTCCGTCGAAGAGATCCCATTCCAGACTCACATTGGCGTTCCACTCGCCCTGGGGCCCGGTGTACAGTCCTGGAAATAGATCCTGCTTTCCGTAAGCCCGGAACTCACCTACCTGGCTCTGGAACTGAAGGCTGGGAAAAAAAGCAGAACGAGCGGCACGGATCTCAGCGCGAGCGGCCTCGCGCTCCGCAGTTTGTTCCCCTATCTCGGGCCGAAGTGACAGGCTCCGTTCGGTGGCTTCGTGCACGTCAATGTCCAGGTGTTCTGGTGTTGGAATCTCTGCGAGGGGTTGAACTTGAAGGCGCTGTGACGGAGCCGCTCCGAGAAGCGAGAGCAGGTCACCACGCCGGATATCTACGTCGCCGATCGCTGCTTGCAGGGTGAAGTTGGCCTGCGCGGCCGCGGCCCGCGCCTCCAGAGCATCAGGTAGGGTGGCGAGACCGACCGTCAAACGGGCGTCGACCGCCTTGCGCACGGTCTCCGCATTGTCGAAGTTCACTTGCGCCGCATCGCTCTGGCCCATGGCGTTAAGAAGTGCGTAGTACCGGCGCATGGTCTCAAAGAGGACGTCCAGAAACGTACGGTTGAAGGTGAGGTTCGCAGCGAGTAGCTGTTGTCGAGCTTCGGCAATGCGCGCCGAGCGAGCTCCAAAGTCGAAGATGAGGTAATTCAGCTGAAGCATTGGCTGGAAGATACCCAGCGTCTGCTCCACGAAAACGTCATCAAAGAGTATCCCCTCCCGAGCGGTGTTGGTTAGAGCGACGGCGTTCACGGCAGGCAGCAGATCGCTGCGAGCAATACCGAGCCGCGCGGCTGCGGCACGAGCATTCTCCCAGGCAGCGCGGGTAGAGGGATTGTGACGCTCGGCCAGATCTACCAACTCGGATAGAGTGTACGGATGGTCCGCCTCGATAGGCGTGCGGCGGTCCTGCTCTGCAGCCCCACGCTGTTTCGAAGCGAAGCCCGAGGGAGGTTGAAAAGGCTTTTCAGCCTCGCTTGAAGTGAGTTGGCCTTGGGCGCATCTCAGTGAACAAAGTATCGCGCCTGCAAACATCAGTAACCTGCCCGCCCGTATTCGGCTCTTATCGATCGTGCTCTTAACACCGACCTCCAGCGCGTTTCGATCTATGACGGTTGCGGGTGGACTGGAAGGAATAAGCATAGATTCGGTTTCCACGTTTTAGAGTAGCCGCATCGTGATGACGAGAGCAGGAATGTGATAGGCGACGCTCACCCAAACCCACCTCATGGCCCCGGGGAGTTCCTGGTCCCTCAGCGCTGAGTTATTGAGCAGCTGATGACTAAATGCGCAGGCGGATAGACAACGTGACCGCAAAAAGTGAGAAATGCCGAGAGCACGATATCGTGGCGAGGAACAAATACAAGGGAATGGACCACTGATGCCACATCGCGATACTTGGCCATGGTTGGACCACAGGCCACCAGAAAAGAAGCCCAGCAACAAAGAAGCTGGCCTGCTCGAAGTCATGCGAGACTCTGGATTGGAGGCATAGATCGCAGGCGCGGGGAACGTGCCATACGATCACACAGACGGTACCGGCAAGCCAGCAAAAAGCGGGATTGGCGAGAATGCGCCCAATTCCATGGATCGGTGCATACCGTAGAAGCGGACCTAGCGCAGCGGTATCACAGCGCTCAGGCAGACTGTTCAGGAACATGAGGGCTGGCTCTCCCAAGACGATCAATGGACCAGCGAGTGTCATCAACACCAGATGCTGCACCATATGGGCAGTGAGCCACCGATGATCTAAACGCGCGAGAGGCGAAGCAGCGGCTGCGGCCACTAACAGTTCTCCACTTAGAAACGCTGAAGCACGCCATGCGCTTGCTTCGCTCCGACGGCTCTGGTTAAGGCGATGCCAGCCTCGCAAGTAACTTGACGCACAAACGAAGAGAGCAACAATGGTGAAGACGGACCATGACGTTGTGCCGCCGTCCATCTCAAGAGACATTTGGAACGCCTTTCGACTGAGCTCAATCATTACTCATCGTCCGATGATGTAGACGACAGTGAATACGACGATCCACACTGCATCTACGAAATGCCAATATAGAGACAGCACATCCAATCGCTCGGCATGTTGCTGCTTAACGGAGCCTAGCACCGCGAGGACCATCACTACCGATAGAAGAATCAGGCCCACGGTCACGTGAAAACCATGCAGTCCGACCAGTGAATAGTAAGTTGTTCCGAACAAGTTCGTATAAATCGTCAGGCCCTTCTCATAAATCAAGCGATGCCACTCGCTGGCGGTGCCCCAAAGAAAGGCTCCCCCCAGCGCAATGGTCGCCAACCAGAAGATTGCGAAAGCAAGGGCGTTGCCCTGATCAAGGCCCCTCACGGCCAGGTGGAT
>PMSX01000068.1 GCA_003167495.1 Bryobacterales bacterium
ATTCGTGGACACTACACTAGCGTCAACCACATTTCATCCCTTGCAGCCCTAAACGTTGTTGCCAGCCCGCGCAGCAAACATAACGTCCTTTATGTTGTAGTATTCTTCCTCCGCGAATCCTTGGCCAGTTTTTTGTTCACTATTTGCATACGTTCACGTAACGTGTACAATATAAAATAGCGAACTACACTGCTGGGGGTGCCTGGAACACGACTATGACAACCCAGGAACAACGCATATTAAATACAGCCATAGTTGCCTTGGAGCGAACCACGGGCCTCGGTACCCGTGTGCTTGGGACTGAGGTGGCGAGCCGAGATCGCAGAGCCGACGCTCTCGTCGAAATTGAAATAGATAAACGCAAACACCGCTTCGATGCTGAAGTAAAAACTGTCGATCGATTTCAGACCCCAGCGATCATCAAAGCCCGAGCATTGCGCGAGTCTCCTTTGCTGGTTGCACCTTACATCACGCGGGAAATTGCGGAACGCTGCCGTGAACTTCGTCTACCATTCATTGATACCGCCGGAAACGCATATCTCGAAGCGCCAGGGGTGCTTGTCTATGTTGTGGGCATGGCTCGCCCCGTTGAACTTCGTCATGACAAATTCCGAGCCCTTAATCCTGCCGGTTTGAAGTTGACCTTCGCGTTGCTATGTCGTCCAGAACTGCTTGACCAGAATTACCGGAGAATCGCGGATGACGCTGGAATCGCGCTTGGTACCGTGAGCTCCGATATGAAGGATCTCGAAACCCGTGGATTCTTCGATCTCGAAACGCATCCCCATGATAGGAAGCTGCTCGACCCGCAACGGATGCTCGAAGAGTGGGTGACCCACTATCCGGTCACGTTGCGCCCCAAACTCAATCTTGGGCGATTCCGCGCCGATCCCGAACGACTTCTAGAGACTGATCTCGCTAAACAGAACGCTTATTGGGGAGGTGAGCCCGCCGCCGCAAAGCTAACGCGTTATCTCAAACCTTTGCAATTCACCATCTACACTCGCGAACCAATCGCCAAGCTGGTTGCAGCCGGCCGAATGCGCGCTGAAGCGAACGGCAACGTTGAGATTTTGGAAAAGTTTTGGAAGTTTGACGAGGAGGGGGATATACCAGATGTGGTTCCGCCGGTGCTGGCCTATGCCGACCTTCTGGCAACACATGATGGCCGCAACGCGGAGGCCGCACGGATGATCTATGAAAAACGAATCGCACCAGCGTTCTCTGCCCCTGACTAATCCCATAGATCCGTCGGTAGTTAGAGTGCTTCGTTTGTTGGACCCCACCGCCAGTTCGGCCAACTGCGAATACTTTGTGGCTGGTGCGACCGCACGCGATATCGTCTTGGTAAATGTTCATGGACTGCGGCCAGGCCGCGCTACGCGCGATATCGACTTTGGAATTGCCATCGAAAACTGGGAGCAATTTGAAGTATTGAAGGAACGACTGATCGCTACGCGCGAGTTCGCGGCCGATCCACGAGCACAACAGCGTTTGATCTACACGGATGAGACTGATGGATTCTCAATTCCCGTCGATCTCATTCCGTTCCGTGGAATAGCATCTCCTGACGGAACTTTTGCATGGCCCCCAAGCCGGGACATCGTTGTGAACGTTGCCGGTTTTGAAGAGGCATTAGAGTCGTCCGTTGTAATCGAAGCGGCGGAGGGTCTTACAGTGCGAGTGGCTTCGCCACCCGGTTTGACTTTGCTCAAGCTGACCGCGTGGGCGGATCGAGGCAGGGAGACCACCAAGGACGCCGCTGACATCCATCTGCTGCTCACGACCTATGCCGACGCCGGGAACACTGATCGCCTTTATGATCAAGAAATTGATCTATTAGAAGCAGTGGGATTCGACATGGAGCTAGCTGGCGCGGAACTGCTGGGTCGCGACGTAGCCACGATTTGCAAGACACAAACATTGGATCAAATCCGATCAATCGTGACATCGGAACGTAACCGCGAACGCCTGATTAGTCATATGGTTCGAACCACTTTGTACGCTGAGGCCGTCTCCAGTGCGGAGCGGATGCTGAATGGATTCTGTAGCGGATTCTTGCGCAGCGGATGCTGAATGGATTCTGTAGCGGATTCTTGCGCATCAAATAAATTTGTCTTGCTGCGCGTAAAACGCAAGCCCACTCCCCTGCCCTCTCATAAACTGACGGCGCGATTATCGGAGCAGCCATTCCGACGCAAAGTAGCGGCAAATTCTTGTTGCCATTCTTTCGTTTCCGTCGCTCCCTGCAAGTCCCTAAAGATAAGATCAATGCAAAAACACTCAACCGATAGCCCAGCAGCGCGAGCATGCTTTTCCATGAAGGCTTCCTGCTCCGGCGAAAAGTAATGAGCAATTCCCTGCCCTGCTGGGTTGTTCGAGTGGATGGCCGCGAAAGGCGAAGTGGGCCCCTTTCCAGAGAAGGTGCGGCTTCGCCGAATCCCGAAAACCAGAATGGGGGCTCCCGCCGCCCCGAACCCCAAACGAGTCTTTAGGTGCGATGCAAGGTTTCTCTGTCTTCAGGTAAATAACTACAGGAGCTTATAAGGTTGTCTCCGACCGTTTCGTCTCAGAAAAGGGTTTGATTTCACAGGAGATTGAGGAAAAGCCGGCCAAACGTTAGTCGGTGAAGGTGGCGCCTTTGGCTTCGACGATGTTGGAAAGCAATCGGCCTTTTACGCTGCTTGCCAATCGAACAGGCTGGTTTGCTCCACCACTTGCTCTGCTACCGGCGAAAGCGCCAAGGGGAGCTGCTCGGGCAGGTCGTGGTTCGCTTCTCGCCACAGCCGCCGCAACAGGTCCCACGTGAGGAACCACCAGGCCGGCCGCCAGGTTCGATGTACTCGACAGTGGCAACGCCGGCAAAGTGTGATCAGATGCGCCATCGAGTTGACGCCTGGCTTGCGGTGATGTCCAACGAGCCGCTCTCGATCCACTTCGCCGCAAACCCTGCAGCGGAAACCATCACGCCGCAACACGTCATCAAGCAAGCCGTCAAAATTCTCGCGGGAATGGCGCTCGCGCCGTTCGCAGCGCTGACAGAGCCTGCTAGCTGAGGCTTCCTGACCGCACTGGCACAGCAGCGATTCTTGCAGCATTGGAACTAGCTTAAAACGGTTTTCTGCCCAAATGTTCGCGAGATTAAGCCGAGTGTGACGATTCCGCACGAATCCGGGTGTTGGGGAGCAACCGGGCAGAAAACCGGTGTAAGGACGGCTAGGCCACGTCCTCCAGGGCGTCTTCCGGTCTCCGGAGTGGCCGTAGCTCTCCCCGGATGACTGATTCTGGAACGGAGAACGCATACCGGCCGAGCAAATTGATGTGGTCGAAAACCAGAGGGGAGAGGCGCGCGATGTCGGCCGGTTGAATCGGAAATCCTTCGGCGGCAAGTTGATCGAGCGCTGCGCTGATATATAACGTATTCCACAGAATGATGATGTTCACAACCAGACCGAGTGCCCCTAACTGATCTTCTTGCCCCTCTCGGTAACGTTGCCGGAGTTCCCCACGCTTTCCATGGAATATTGCCCGGGACGATCAGTACCAGTCCAACACAGGCGTAAAGCCACCGGTTCAGCCGAAATTGGATCCGCGGATCGCCAAAATCGCTGAATCCGCAATGCCGCCGGATTTCCGCCGAATGGTCCCAACGAAGTTCGCTCTGGCGGTAATAAAGGAAGGAGCTGATTTGCTCGATCCGCAGCTGTCGGGATAGATAGTCGATTACTCCAGACGGCGTGTCGGCCAAATCTTCCAAAAATGTTCCCAAAAAGCGCGCTGTACACAGTTGGACCGCGAAGCCGAGACGGTTATGGTCTCCCCGATGATGGTTAATGATTTTGCGGTCGTTGTCATCTAGATGAAAATACCGTGATAGCTGCTCTAAAGTCGGCTCTCCGGTAAAGCGGCCAAACCGCCTGCGTTGTTCGTCTGTCAGGAAAACGCTCGCCATAATCCTCCTCATCGCGCAGGGGAGGTGGCTTGCAGCTAGCGGGGGAGGGCGTTTGGAACAGATTACACGGTTTGCGCTTCTGAAGCAAACATTTTTCTCATTCTTTGTTTTGCGTTGATTTCAGTCTCTTGCGGAAAGAGTTCGATAGAGCGTGGATCTGGCAACTCCGAAACGGACCGCTATCTCGGTGACGGGCAAATCAGTTTTGAGAAGAGCGCGTACCGTCTTCAGGTCCTTCGGACTGAGTTTCACCGCAGATTGGACAGCGCCGAGCATCCCGTTTTCGAATCGCCATATCGTTCCTTCAGTTACAGTTTACGTCGGGTTTGGCGGTGCAGCTAACTTCTGGTCTCGTTTTCCAGGCCTCTGGCGTCTGTCAACGCTCTTACACCGGTTTTCTGCCCGGTTGCTCCCCAACACCCTGGTCCTTGTCGCAACAAAAGCTTTCAGAGAGACTTGGTTAAAAGATGTGTGTTTATTGGCGGCCAGAGGTTCGAGTGCTCTTCAGTTGCAAATATCGATGTAGAGTCGCAAATAAAATGGATCTGACAAGAGCGACGTCGCGATGCATCATTGTCCCGTAAAGCCTTTCCTGAAAGCATGGATCTGGCCGCGAAAGCTTTTCATGCTAAAGTCTGATTCGTCATCGAAGCGGCCCTCTTCATCTTGGGCCGGAAGGCGTCCGAGGAATTGATCGACAAATTGAGCGTCATCACCCGTCGCCAACGCGCGCATGTCAAGACCGAGAAGAAATGCGTTCGCGAACTCGAAATCCGGAAGCTCCGCATCGAACACGGCGTCGGAAAACAGGCGATCACTCTCCTGTTCGTAGCGGCGCAGCACGATACGGATGTCTTGGAGATCCTTTGCGCGCCGGTAGGCGTCATCCACCCAGGCGATGATCTTCAGAAGGGCCGTGACGATCGGCGGCGCGACGCGGATGGTCATTCCTCCGGACAGATGAACTTCGATGGCGTGCGCGAACACGTGTTCAAATCCGGCCAGGCTCATCTTGAATCGACTCGCGGGCCAAGTGATGGAACCGCTGCGACGGAGTTCGGCACCAGCCGGCAAGAGATCTATGATCGTCCAGCGCGGAGCGATCCAGCGGTGCTCCAGCTCCGGTGCCGGCGTCCATCCGATAGCGGCCAGCCGCATTGTTAAACGCTCGAACTCATCGAAGTCGAGCGCAACGGTGAGATCGATATCGCGCGTAAAACGCCCAAGATCGCCCATGAGGATCAACAGGGAGGTGGCGCCGATTACGACAAGGTCAGCTCCCAGCTCTTCGCAGATTTGGTTGATCCCCGCTAAGTCAGCGATTTGATCGGGCGTGAGGATGTCGTTCACTTCAGGAATTCACTACGGAGTTCCTCCGCCGCTTCTCTCTCTCGCGGATCGCTGCCGGTCAACAACTCCGCATAGACCAGCCACGGAGGTGCGACCATTTTGCCGTCAAATTCACGCCAATAAACGAGATTGCCAAAAGGCTTGAGCAGCACTATCGGGCCAGTCCGATCAGGAAGCAGCCGCAGTCTACGGTGGTGTTCCACGCCCAGAAAAACAGGAACCTCTGAACTGCGGTAGAAGTGTTGCATCGCATCGGCGGCGGGGCCTCCGGTGAGGGCATACGGAATTTTCTGCGCTGCTCCTTCAAGCGCAAGGCGAGCCACGAATTGATCTATGGATGGTTCCTGAAATCGATAGCGGCCGATCATCAGCTTTGGCCGCAGAATCTGGTCGTAACCGGAGATGAGACGCTCTCCGAGTTCACGGGTGATACCAGGAGATTTCTCACTTCGCCGCGCCGTAAATATTCCTTGATGCGCAAACTGGAGGCGGAGTTCAGCGACCTTGCTCTTGCTGAGTCCAACGGCAGCAGCGAGGTCACGGACAGTCCAGCTCGCGGACTCCGGGTTACTGGCAAATTGAAACAAGAGTTGGACCGCCGCCGGGGTCATCCGCTCCGACTCGGGTGGTTTGGGCGGCTTGCGCTCACCAATCACAGTCCAGTTGTATTCATCCCCCAGCGCCAGATGTATGTTGCCGATCTCGTCCGCGAACGAAATGCCCGCGTCGATGAAGTTCTTAGCGGTGGGCACAGCCAGGTATGGAGCCAGCACGAGTATTTCGCCATTCCTGACGCTCTGGCCGCCACCCTTTGCGGCCTTCCTTTCACCCTGGATCTGACCGATCACAGCGTTCACCGTGCTGCGGTCGAGATAGGATCTCTTCACAATGAGAGCAAGGCGGTGCTTGCCTCGCGGCGTCGTGATTTCGAGAACGCGGCTGGAGTTCCGATCACCGGACTTCGCCGGAATCAACCGGAGATGCCGCACGAAGGGCACCGCCCGAATCTGATCGAGCAGGGGTTCGTCGTGTGTTGGATCACCGGGCATCTGTCCATAAAGATAGCATGTCCATTACTAATGGACATGGGAATCTACGGGCCAACTCTGGACGGGCTTCCCTTCCCTAGATCAGATCGAGATCCGCTCGACA
>PMSX01000144.1 GCA_003167495.1 Bryobacterales bacterium
CTCTATTTCATGTCGCACACCCTCCCACGTCGAGACGTATTCCTCCAGCGTCGAAACCTGGTACACTGGAATGCTCTTGTCCACCTCGTGGATCGCCGCGCGAAGCGCTCCTTGCATGATTGTGGGATCGCCGATTGTGCGAATCGTGAGAAATGGGTTGGTAATCACCGCCTGTGCATAAGGCAAGTAGAACTGGGGCTCCGCGTCGGCGGTCAAGCCTTTGCGCTTGATGTCGCCCACCACTCCCACAATCGCGCGCATCGGATGGTTGATTACGCCATCGCCCAACCCCACTTCAATGTGTTTGCCGAGGGGATTCTCTTGAGGAAAGTACTTGCGGGCAAACGCCTGATTGATCGTCATGACGGGCGTTCCGCGGGGGCCGTCTTGCTCTCCAAAGCTGCGTCCCGAAAGAAGCGGGATGCGCATCGTCTCAAAGTAGCCCGGCATCACCACTCCAACCGATTCACTCGGCCGGTCTCCTTTGGCGATTTGCCGTCCCTCAATGCTGAACGAAATGCTGGCGTTGCTGTTACTCATGGGCAGCGGCCAGCCGGCCGACGCGTACTGCACGCCAGGCAATGCGGCAAGTCGCGCTAGCAGTTGCTCATAAAACTGCACATGCTGGTCGTGACCGAATTTGTCAAACGATACGTCTACCCTCGCCGTCAACACATGCTTCGGATCGAACCCGGGATTCACGTTCAGTATGCGAACGAAACTTTCAATCAATAGGCCCGAGCTCACCAGCAAAACTAACCCGATTGCCGTCTGGACAATCACCAGTGCATTGTGAAGACGATGTTCGCCGCGCTTTCCCGCTACCGTTCTTGATGCTTCGCGCATCGCTTGAGCAGGCCTCAACTCCGACATGCGCCAAGCTGGCAACACCCCGAACAGCAGGCCCGTTATTACCGAAACAGCCACCACAAACATCAGCGCGGTTCCATCAATCGTCGCGTCTTCCATGCGTGGGATGTCGAGTGGCATCAGTGTCACCATGCCGCGCAACATCCCAAAAGCCAGCGCCACTCCGGCGATCCCGCCACAGAGAGACAAAGCTACCGACTCCACCAGCAGCTGCCGGATAATCGCCGCTCGGCTTGCCCCGATCGATGCCCGTAGCGCGAACTCCGCGCTTCTCCTCGAACCGCGCGCCAGCAACAAGCCGGCAACATTGGCGCACGCCATCAGTAACACCAACGTGACTGCCCCAAACAGCACCCGCAAAGCCGGCTTAGTATCACCGATCAGGTGTTGCAGTTCGGGCTCGACCAGTGCCGATGTGTACCACTTGTTGGTGTCCGGATTTTGTCGCGCCACATTTCCAGCAATCAAGCTAAGATCGGCCTTAGCCTGCTCGGGCGCTATTCCAGGCCTCAAGCGCCCAATCAGATCCAGACACTCAAAACCGCGCTGGCCCGTCTTTGCGTCTTTTCCGTCGGCGTCGTCTGCCAGCGAGATCCACAAATCCGGCGCAGGATTTCCTAGCGGGAATTCGAAGCCCTTCGGCATAACTCCCGCAACAGCGTAACCGTGGTCACCCAGTTGAATCGTCCTCGCGGTTATGCCCCGCGCAGAACCAAAGTTCGTTCGCCAGAGTGAATAACTCAACATAACAACATGGTTGCCCGGCTTCTCATCCTCCGGCCCAAAATCTCTCCCCAGCATCGGAGCCACGCCTAGCACGCGAAAAAAATCCGCCGAAACCGTCATCGCGAACAGATGCCGCGGTTCGCCTACCGCCTCGAGTGTGGCTGTGCCTCCCGTGTACGAAGCTATGCCCTTTAACGTATGGTTTCGCGCCCGCCAGTCGAAATAGTCGGGATAGCTGAGAGACTGCGGCATCCCTCCCGGCACGGAATGATCCTGCTGATTCAGCCATACCAATCGATCCTGCTCCGGAAATGGCAAAGGCCGAAGCAAAACCGTGTTTACTAAGCTGAAAATGGCTGTGGTCGCGCCTATGCCTAGACCCAGCGTCAGAGTCCCGGCAAGAGCAAAGCTGCCGTTCTTGCGCAGTTGGCGCAGCGCAAATTTGCCGTCCGCCCAGACGCTGTCGATCATCGGCCACATCCAGGCTTCGCGGCTGCGTTCTTCGATGCCCGTTACGTTGCCAAATTCGCGCCTGGCGGAGCGTTCTGCTTCGGCAAGGCTCATCCCCTCTGCCATTAGCGCTTCCGTCTTCTCCAGCAGATGCTGCCGGATCTCCTCCGATAGATCGCTGTAAATTCTCCGCCGGATAAACAGCTGCTTGAACCAATTCATGCTCACCTCCTAAGACTCAGCCGGCGAAAGAACCTGCGTGATCGCCTCAATCATCCGTTCGAAGCTCGAGATTTCGCGCTCCAGATGTTTCTTGCCGGCCGGCGTAATCCGGTAGGTGCGCACCCTTCGGTTCGACGCGGAGATCTCCCATTCTGCCTTCAACAAACCCTCCTTCAGCAATCGCTGCAGCGCGGGATACAACGAACCTTCTTCAACCCGCAGAAAATCGTTAGATCGCTGTTTGATGTGCTGTACCAACGCATAACCGTGCATCGGCGCCGTCATGAGGGAGCGAAGAATCATCAGTTCCAGTGTTCCTCGAAACAGGTCGCGCTGATCGGTTGTTTTGGAAGACATCGTAGGCATATGTCGAATAGGCCTAGCTTACAATAGTATTCGGAAAGTGTCAAGATCGGGCCGCCAGGGAGTGCCACTGCAAGCCGCTGTGATGACTCCGCTTCTTGTGTCGCACACCCCCGGCATAGAAAGCCAAGGCACGAGCCAGTAAGCGGCAGCGGACTAGCGTCGCTGAGCCGAGACTTCGGTTTCCTTGTGCTTGCCCGAGACCTCGACATACATCACGTCCGGCGCTAAATTGATCTCTCCTGGCCAAGCCACTGCACCGTTATCGATGAAAACCCGTGAAGAAGCTTTCGTCCCCCAAGGGTTCAAGACGCACTAACACTTCCAATACCGTCCCTAAATCGGACGAACAAGGAGTAGATTATCGTTCTGTTGAAAG
>PMSX01000006.1 GCA_003167495.1 Bryobacterales bacterium
TATTCAGGAGCACAATCTGCTGCGCCAATACGATCTCTTGACGAATTGCATCGAGATCGGACTTAAGAAGGGAATCGGGTGCAGTTCAGATTTATGAGGTGGAGTCATGCGGCAGCCTTGAGTGGTATGTCGCGACGTTCCCAGAAATCCTCGAACCGTCCGCTGAGTTTGGCGCAGCGCAGAGCGATGATTGCGTTGGCGCCGGAGACGCTCCAGTGCATGCCAGCCCTTTTGAGTCGGGTCCCGATTGCCACTTTGCATCCGGCCTCCAGAACGCCTGTGGAGGTACACAAACCCAGTGCATGGAACTTTGGGTAGCGCATGCGACGACGGTTGCGAATAATGTAGGTGGCACATTTTGCCGCTTCAGCGGAAGAGCCGAAGTGGGGCCGAAGGGCTCTGACGATGGCCTGTAGCTTTCCCTCATCCAGCTCGGCGCAGCGCGCCGTGGCCCACGTTTTGGCTTCTGAGCTGGTCGCGCCAAAGATCGCGTGAGCGGTTCGGTGCAAAGCGTCTTTGGCGTGGTACCGATCGAGGATTTGAATGGCTTGGGGGAACAGTTCCGCGGCGGTGTTCCAGATCCATGCGGAGCCGTCGCCCAACACCGCGTAACTCGGCGCCTCGGTGAAGCCTCGCCGTGTCGCTTCCCGCAACACACGCTCAGCGAGGTCGGATCGTTGGGTGCTGGTGTCCACAACGGCGGCACTTTCGATGGCGGCCGAATAGGTAATCGATCCCGGGTCACGTACCGGCTTACCCTCCTCATCCCGCGATTCCGCGGTCCACACCGTAACGACTTTGGCCTCGCGGGTTCTTGCGGAGCCATCCGATTGCTTACCCGCGCGGCCAGCGACTTCCGAGGGACGCATCGGCACGCCGGTGCCATCCATCCCCAGGTACATGGTCGGGGCCACTTCGCCCATCCTTTCCACGCTGGCGCGCTCGTCGGCCGCAATCTCAGCACCCAGCGCTTCGGCGGCCCGTTGCACCTGGCTGACGCTGACTTCCACTCCTGCCAACTCATGCAGCAGGGCATGACTCTCCTCAAAGCTCACCAGCGCCGAAGTGCTGCCTGTCATGCGCAGCACCCCGGGTGTGAGTGAAAACAACTCCAGCCGCAGAGCGCGGTCGCGCGGGCAGAATCCGCCCTCGCACCTGGCGCAGTGATAATAGGCCCGCTCCAGCCGCAGCGGCCCGAGCACGCTTTCAAACGTCTTCTCGTGTCGGCCCCGATACTCGGCCGGGTCTCCGCAGGAGCAAGGCAGCTCCGGTCCGGCATGATCGGAAGTGTCGGCATTCAGCCGTTGTTCCAGCGCTCGCGCGGCCAGCCGCAGAGCCTGTCGCCGCGCTGCCATCTCGACGGCTTCGAAATCCAGATCTGCCACCGCCCGATGACCTAAGAGGGTCTCGATTTCCTGGACAATTTCGTTTTGGAGACTCTCCTGGAGCCCCCTTTTTTAGCCTCTCCGGAGGAGGCTGAGATGTCTGTCAACTGACTGTCGGCCCATTGTTCACTTGCTTCCCACAAAGCGTCCACCCGGCTGCGGAACTGGTGCCCGGCATCAATCTGTTGCCGGACCAGAGCAGCCTGTTCCGTCGTGAGGAAGCGCGAGTGCGTCTTGCCTCCCACGGCATGGGTGAAGCTGTAGTAAGGACCATGACGAGCCTTGGGGTCTTGAGCACAGGCGCAACCTGGTTTGCTGCACTTGACGGTGCGCTCAGACAGGGAGCCACGGCGCATTGGTTTGGCATCGGCTAACTCGGTGGCGAGGTGGCGGACCCGGGACGGAACAGCAGGAGGGGGTGAGGTGGCCATAAACTCATCTTACGGCTTATATAGCCGTAAGAACACCACAAAAAAACAAGGCATTCAAGAAAATCGCATTCTGCTGGTGTGCACCCTAAAATACCTTGTCTATTGACTTTAGTTCAAAGTGTGCGTAAAATTTCAGCAGCGGACACGGAACGTCCTTTTCACATGATCATTTGGAAGAGCGCGGATTCAAGAGAAATAATCGTCAAAACTACGAGCTTGCAGGCGTCCGAAACCTCTCGCCCCGTCACACGCCGCTTCCGTTATTCCTATCTGTGCCGTTTGATCGATGACAGCGAACTGCGGGAGTTCGATCCTGCGGTAAGAACTGAACTCCGCCGGGCGCACAAACAGGCGTACTGGAAAAATCTGTCGCTGCTGCGCCGCGACGCCGCTCATGTCCTCAAAGTTCGCCGGGAAATGATGGGCGCTCGGCAGGACTGGGACTTCAATTCCCTCGTTTCCGACTACACCAGAGTTCAGGTTCTTCTTGCCACGCTTACAATGGCTGGCCTGAGCCACTGGACGCGCTTCTCAGTGGGTCTGGAGCGTGCCAGAGTCGCTTGTTCCGAATTCGAAACGCTTTTTGCTTCTTCCCCCCTCGTCGCCGCGTCTGCTTAACTGCCGTGTTTTTGCCTCCCACGCGGCCCGCGCAAGTCCTGTTCTGGAAAGCCGCTGATATTGAACTCGCCGCTGCCCAGCGCTTCGAACAATCCTTCATCCTCCGGGTCGAAGAAGTTGAACCCGCAATAGACCCGGTCGTGCTCCTCCACCGGCTGTGAGATCTTGTTGAGCTTGTCCGTGCCGCTGGCCCGGCCAGGCTATCACGGACCGTTTCGCCGGTTGCGAGGCGCAGAGCCTCAACGTCCATGTGGACTTTCCGATGCTGCAGAGGATCGCCCTGGGTGTCGCCTGAAATATCAGAAACTCCGTCACAACAAGGTTTGCAGCAGATCATTCACGAACGTATCGACGGGTGGCAAGGGGGACGCAGCGGAGGCGGGCACTTCAGCTCTGTGCAACTGAACGGAATCGTTGACATCGGATGAGACGTCGGAGATCTTGCGATCGCGATATTTATAGAGCAGCGCGAGGGCATCGATCACCGGGCGATGGCGGTCATTGTTCGACTGGAAGGAAAGAACTTCGAGGAGAGCGGGCACAATACGGCGGTAGTGGTGGCCGTAGCCACCTTACCTTGCCGTTTTTCCCGCCTTCGCCAGGTTAAGGCCCGGTCGCTGTCCATCGAAAACCGTCTGGCTCTGGAAGAAATGTCGCGGCTTGTCTCGCTGCACCTGACCAATCTGATCGGGCTCTCCGAACAGCGCTCGCATTCCGACATGCGCCAGCGACTGTCGCGATTGCAGGGGGCAATGTCGAACGCCGGTGATGAGGCAAAGCCGGCACTTTCGCACAACCTGGGGACGATACGCGAGACGTTCGGCGGGGGCGGTGCGTGGCTGCGGTTCGATGGTGAAGATTTCTTCGCCGGGCTGGTTCCGGACAAACTGTCGCTTGCTCCGCTGCGGGATTTCCTCGAACTGCTCCCGCGTGAACACGTCAGCCACTATGACGCGCTGCCAGATACGTTCCAGTCCTCGCGATCTCTCGCGGCGAACGCCAGCGGTTTGCTTTTCATACCGCTGGGAAGCGCGGATTTCATTGCTTTATTGCGGCCCGAAGTCATTGAGACGGTAAGCTGGGCTGGAAAGCCGGAATTCCCCGAAGACAATCCACTGTTTGCGGCTCGCCCCCTGACCCCGCGCAACTCCTTCGCCGTCTGGTCGCAACGGGTGAGAAATACCGCGGAACAATGGTCCAGCACGGAACTTGAATTCGGTGAAAAGCTGCGCGGGGATCTCCTGTTGTTTCTCAGTACCGTGCGCCTCGAACAGATTGCCTTGCACGATCAACTGACGGGGCTTGCAAACCGGCTTCTCTTCGAGAGGCGTTTACAACAGGGAGTTCGGAACGCGATTCTGGACTCGGTCGCGCCGAAAAGTGCATTCGCAGTTTACATGATCGATCTGGACAGATTCAAGCAGGTTAACGACACCCTCGGGCACCGGGCGGGAGATCAGGTTCTTACAGAAGTCGCGGGGCGTTTGATCGGTGTAGCAGGGACGAGGGATACCGTGGCCCGTCTTGGCGGTGACGAATTCGCCATCCTCCAGACAGGTCTCGACGATCGGGCTGCTGCCGTCGCAACCGCGGAAAGGATAGTCCAGGTGGTATCCCGACCCTACACAATCGCCGGACAGACAGTGGAGATCGGCGCGAGCGTTGGGGTTTCCATCTGTCCTTCGGATACTGTTGAAGAAAGCGAGTTGCTCGAATGCGCGGATCTTGCGCTTTACCAGGTGAAGCGTTCGGGCAGGAATGATTACTCCCTGTACGCCCCTGAAATGCGCAAGGCTATTTCGCGCAGCACTGATGGCGAGTTACTGGTTAAGGCACTTTGGGACAGCGAGTTCAAGCTTGACTACCAGCCTATCGTCGATGCACGAAGCGGAGAACTGCGCGGTCTCGAGGCCTTTCTTCGTTGGCATCAGCCGGGCGTGGGCGATATGGCGGCCGGGGAGTTCATGCCGGTCGTCGAACAAAAGCGTCTCGGGCCGGCGGTCGGTGAATGGGTCATGGATGCGGTCTTCAAGCAATATCAGGAGTGGTTGCGAGAAGGACTCTCGATGGTACCCATCACGATCAATATCGGAACCGACGAGTTCGTCAGCCAGGATTTGCTGGGGCAGTTTGAGAGATTGGGTGCCCTTTATGAAACAGGCTGGCAGTGGCTTCGGTTGGACATCAAGGAGCAGGCTCTGATGGCCGATGTGCAGCATGCGATCCGCAAGCTTGGTAATTTACGCGAAGCGGGCATTGGAGCGAACTTGGACAACTTCGGGCGTGGCTTCGTACCGCTCGGCTATCTGACCCAACTCCCGTTCCAGGGAATTAAGCTAGATGCTATGCTATTTGACCATAAGAACAGTCGCCCGCATTTTAACGCCCTGTTCAATGTCGTTCAGAGCATCGCGAAGGTCTTTAGCGCTCAATTGACCGTGACCAAAATTGAAACTCGCGAGATGAGAGAAACTCTGAGGAACCAGCGTGTCGATCTTCTGCAGGGATTCGCAATCGCGCAGCCATCTGAAGCAGCCCAGGCGGCGGAATGGCTGCGCAGGCCCGATCGATTATGAGCTGGAGATATCTTGGAAGCGGGTCGTAAAGAGGAAATGCGCCCGACTTGTCAATTACGCAGCGCTGCCGAAAACTCGCGAAGCAATTACCACCCTGATATTCCTGCTGGCTCCTCTCCAAACCAGCTCCGAGGCACAGTCTTACGTCGCCACAATTGAAGATCAGTTGGAAGGCCTGAGCCGCATTGCCACCCATATGCTCAAGTTTCACCGCGACAGCA
>PMSX01000226.1 GCA_003167495.1 Bryobacterales bacterium
CTTTTTGCTCGGGGGTAGCGACATGGGCTTCTTGTCGCTGAACCTCTGCGGCTTGCTTTTTGAGATCTTCCCAGTGAAGCAACGCCTCATTCCAGCGACGTTCCAGTGTGCTCGCTACCAGACGATTCGATGGGTCTACTTCCTGGTAGCGCCGCTCGGCGAGAGCGGCTTCATATTGAGCGCGCTCCAGTCGCATCTGCCATTGGCGGAGGATCGTCTGGTCGCGCGATTCCAACTCTCGCAGAGCTGCCAATGCGAGTTCTAACTCGGCTGGCTGAAGTGCCCGCAACACTTGTTCAGCGATGGCGCGATCCAGAAGGTTGCAGCGAAAGCTCAGGCAATCTTTGGTCGCCAAGCCTTCACGACGTAACCAGTTGCACAAATAAATCGGATAAACGCCGCCGTTGCCGGTATAGCGCACAGTCAGGGCCCGGCCACAGTGGCCGCACAATAGCAGCCCTTGCACTAAAGCCAAGCCTTCGCGTGCCGCGCCACTCAGCAGCATCTCCTCACCGTTGGTGCGGTTCTTTTCTAAGCGGCTTTGATTTTCAAAAAACTCTTCCAAACTGATGTATCCCTCGTGATGCTGTTGCAAGTTCACGCGCCAATTCGGCATAGCGACCGCATGCATCCGCTTGCAAACTTCACCCTGCGGGCTGACTTCACGACGATACTGATAGCGGCCAAAAACATACATGCCAGCATAGGATGGATTTTTGAGTAGGCCGAGTACACGCGAGTGACTCAGTCGTCCCCATATAATCTTGCCATCCCAAGCCCCGCCATAAGCCCGTTTTGGAAATCGCAAAGCGCCTTTCACGAAGCGCTGCATCACAGCATAGGCGGTACCCGTTTCGCGAAAGAGGCGAAACACCAGTGCCACTGCTCCCCGCACTTCTTCATCGGGATCCAAAGTGATGCGGCCTTGCTCGTCGTAACTTAAACCAACGGGCAGCGGGAAACGCAACTCGCCTTTCTTGGCTTTGTTGAGCTTACCGCCCTGGAGGCGCGCGCGCAAGAAATGGAGCTCGGCTTGCGCCATGGTGCCCTTCAATCCGAGCACCAAACTGTCGTTGAAATCGGCTGGATCGTAGCAGCCATCTTCGTCGATGACGAGCGTCTGGGTGAGGGCACATAGCTCCAACAGTCGATGCCAATCCAAGTTCGAGCGTGCCAGTCGCGAGGCTTCCAAAGCAAACACCGCACCCACCTGACCCATCGAGACATCCGCCACCAAGGTCTTGAAATCTTCCCGCCTCGTCATCTCCGTGCCCGTCTTCCCTAGGTCCCGGTCGAGGATGCGAATCGCGGTCTCGCTCCATCCCAACTGCATCGCCATCTCCCGCAACGCGTACTGACGCTCGGTACTCTCCTGATGGTGGCGCACTTGGCCCGGCGTTGACTGACGCAGATAAATGTAGGCAGGTTTGCTCCGGTGCTGTTCTGCAATCTTTGAGTTCATCGGCCACCTCCGCCGCGGTGAAGAAGTGCGGGTCGCTGGCGAGCCACGCTTCGAGCATATTGGCGAGGAGCACACCACCCAACCCGGCATCCAGCGGGGCGGGAAGAGTGGGGAGTGCTGTGCTCACAACGATCCTTTACAGCGCCTCGCGGCGGCGCAGGAGTTCGCGGTTGATCTCGCAGATCTGCTCTAAAAGCTCGCGCGCTCGCTGGTAGTTGGCCAGGAACTCGCTGGCCTGCTCGAAGCACTCCTGCGGCACATAATCCATTTGCGGCCGCAGGCCCGGGTAGCTTACCGAAAGATAATACTTGGGACCATGACCGCGACCGTCGGCACACTTGCATCCGGGCTTGCCACAGCGTTTGTAGCGCTCGATGAGAGAGCCACGCAGGATGGCATCGAGCGGCGGCAGTTGGCGCAGCAGCACTTGACGGCGTTTGCGCAAGGCGGCGGTCGATTGTTTTTGCGTTTCCATCAGACCACGTATATAACTGGTCTGATTGTAATTGATTTAAATGCATGTTTTCAACTCCTTTTTGTTGATTGATTCGTGGTTATCTAGCTGCTCTAGTAAAGTGACCAATTCCATAAGCGAATGGACATCGAGTCGCTGCGGCGCTAAGCCGAGCAACTCATAGGCGGACGGATCGGCCCAGTCCGTCCACTCCCGCGCGACACTGACGCTGCCACGATCCTGCTGCCGTAGCAAGAGAGTGTCGATGCCTACTACTTTCCGCTGCTTGAGGACTTCGAAACGCTGGCCTCTGAGTGGATGAAAAGGATGTCGGATCTCAGCCCATCCCAAATGCGTGCTGGGCTCCAGTGCAGTTTGCAGTGACCGTCCCGACGATTAGAGACAGGGTGGTGCAGACGGCCACACTGTTGATTCTGGAACCGATCTTTGAGGGGGATTTCGCTTCCGACCGGAGCGCAATGCGCACCAGGCGCTGGAGGAGATCCGCGGGCATGTGCAAGCGGGGTATCAAGCGGTGTACGACGCCGACCTAAAATCCTACTTGGAAGCTGCTTCATAATGCCCCCTGATTCATGAAGGTTGTTCGAAAAGAGTTGGCTGCGGATTGATCACTTTGATACGTAAGCCTTTGCGCCGTCCTTGTGTCACGAGCATGGCTTGGAGTTCACCACGCTTTACACGCTGCAATACAGTCTGGCGTGAAACGCCGAGTTTCATCGTCGTTTCCAACATCGGAAGATACTCCGGTGGTGCCTCAGCGACAACGCGTGCGCGCAACTCGTCGCTGATTCGAATCTGCCAAGGTGCACCGGGAGTGACCTGTTCGCCGGCAATGAAGCCATCGGCTAACCAACGGTGAATGGTAGAAGTATTCAGCCTTAGGATCTGGGCTGCTTTACGGATGGTTACGACTTCCCCGGCAGGAGGTTCGGCTGGCGGTTGGAAGCGAGGGATGTTGCGGTAGCGGCGCAGACTGCCAACTTGATTAGCGGTGAAACGTTCACCTGTAGCGGTCTTGCGTTCTTGCCGATTTAAAATGCCGGCGATCACTTCATCGGGATAAAGCGTAGCGAGGCGGCGCAACAGCGAGATCGTATCTTCGTCAGTGCGTGGAATCGAGGCTGGAAGGGAAGTTCGGACTAGAGATCAACCGCGAGAAACGCGTGTGGTGGAAGTGAGGCCGGGCAGAGAGAGCTTAGACTTTCTGGGATACACGTTTCGGTGGGATCGGGACCTGCGAGGCCGCTCTCACAAGTATCTGAACGTGTTGCCGTCGGCGAAGGCAGTGGCACGGGAGCGGGAGAAGCTGAGGGCGACGACGAATGCTCGTCAATGCCATACGCCGATTCCGGAACTGGTGAGCGGCTTGAATCGACACCTGAACGGTTGGGCAAACTACTTCTGTTATGGCTACCCGCGTGGCGCTTGGTGGGAGATTGACTGGTTCGTGCGAGGCCGCCTGATCCAACATTTGCAACGGCGCAGGCAAAGGCCGTATCGTCCGCCGAAAGGAGTGCGGTGGTATGACCATATCCAGAAGTTTGGTTTGGTTTTACTGACTCGACTCTCTGGGCGGTGTCCTGTGCATGCTTGAGGCGAGATTTCTTCTGGAGAGCCGGATGCGGGAAATCTGCACGTCCGGTTCGAAGAGGGGAGGGGCACTTTGGTCCCCTCCTACTCTACCGGCTGTGAAAAACCGTCGTTGATTCTAAACGCCTTCTGAACACACTCGTTAAGGAGCACATGGCCGTGGCAATTAGCAAACGGTTTCTAGCGAAAATCCATCCAAACGGTATTTGAACGCGCCGGCGGCCGCAAGCTTGGCTTGGCACCAGGTCAGCCCTTGCTCGGTAGCTCTTATTTGTTCATCCCACCATGCCCCTCCGGCGCCTGAACGATAGAACTCTGAACAAACTGCCAGATGCCGTTCAAAGCCCGCCAGCAGCCGCGCGTGGTAGTGGGCGATGAGTTCGCTAACGCTGCCGCCTTGCATAGCGGCGCGCACCACGGCGGACGCAAGAATTGCTTCGCGCGCGGCGTGACCGCTGCCGTCTCCGCACAACGGATCGAAGCCCAAAGCAGCGCTTCCGCAAGCCAGCCAGCCAGGGCCGGAAAGTGGATCGGCGATCCTGGGATGGCAGGGGAAGCTCTGGCCATCACTGTCGACACTGAAGATCTGTGCCGCAATCAGGGAGCTTTCCGCGAGGAGCGACTGAGCTGGCCCGCCGACTGAGAGTAGCCAGGCATGCGCGCCGTCTGGGAGTAGGAATAACCAGCCGTTTGGCAGAGATTCGACCCAACTCGTTTCCCCGTCGCAACCCTGCTTGAGTGTTACCGCGGATGCTGTTCCCTCACGCGAGCCGAAATGAAATTCCTCCGACCCCTTCGGCAGTGGACGCGCGGAAAGAATATTCCACTCCGCAGTATTTTCCGTTGCTTTCGCTGGGCGCGCAAGAAGCGCCCCTTCGATACGTTCGAGCAATGCTGGCTCAGAAACGACAAGGGCCGAATGTGGGAGGGCGAGCGACGGCGAACCAGTGTTCCATTTCACCACGCGGCGGCGGATTTGCGGCAAGCCGTCGAATAATTCCGCCTCAGGGAAAATGTCCGTCAGCAAGCGCTGCGTGGTTCCACTTAGCATGATGGCCGGTAGTTTGGGCCGGCTGACTTTCTCGCGGACGAAAGGAACACCAGCTCGCTGAAGCAAGCTGGCGCAGCAGCTAGCAGCGATACTTTCGCCGCGGATGGAAACTGTCTTCAGCAAAAAAACAATTAAGGCGCAGTCCGATAACTCCAAATAGTGGACCAACTGAAGCCCATCAAAAGCAGTCCCGCGTAAATGTAGGGCAGTAATGAATAGGGTGAGGCAGGAACCGGATAAAGGCTACCCAGCAGCGCCGCTCCCATAGCAACAACAGCCAAAACAGAAATGACGACGGCCTGCGGAGTCAGGAGGTTTTTCGAGCGCAGATAGAATGGCGCAGCTATGGAGACCAGAATATAAGCGGTGACGAATCCGAAGGTTGCAAGACTGCCGACCAGCCCATAGATGTCAAATAGGTTCACCCCTCGCAGCGTCATGATGGCGGCCGGCAGAAAGGCGGCAATGGAACTGAGGAGCACGGCACGATGCGGGGTTTGATTTTGCTCATGCGCCTCGCCCAGCACGGAGTGAAGAGCGCCGTGCCGGCTCATAAGAAACAGTAGACGCGCGGCGGAGGTGATGCAAGCCAGGAAACACGAGAAGAAGCTGAGCACCGCGCCCAGGTCGGTAAGTGTCCCGACGATCGGTGGGAGGCCGGTCTTCTGTGCCAGCACGTGCAGAGGCGCCAGGCTCTTGTCTAGAGATTGGGGCTCGCCTTTAAAGCCGAGCACTTCTGCGTAAGCGCACAGGAAGAAAAACAGGCCGGCTAAGATGGCACTCCATTTCACAGCTCGGGGAATGCTGGTCAACGGATCAGCTGCTTCGGCGCCTAGCGAGGTTGCGCTTTCGAAGCCAACGGAGCTGAATATTGCCAGGACCAATCCCAAACGAAGCTGTTCAGCGGTAACGCCGCGCAAGGTAAACTGCCCAGTGTCTACGTGCGGTCCATGCTGAATGATGATGGCGATCGCAACGAGAGAAATCAGCGCAACCGAACCGGCTTCGAGCCAGAGCATGAGGCGAGTAGAAATCTGGACGTCGCGATAAGCCAGATAGCAAGCAACCACCATGACAAGCGCCGTTAACAACACAGGCATAGCCTGCACGCCGAACTGATCGTGCAAGATAACGTTGGCGTAGTTTGTAACACCGGCGCTGACGGCAGCTGCGGTACCGACATAGGCGATTAAGAGAGCCCAGCCAGCGAGCACGCCGACTTTGGGATGCATATGATCGACGATATAGGTGTAGAGAGAGCCGGGCGACGCCGAAATTCTGGCGAATTGATTTATGTTAAGCGCCACCAGCAGAATTGTGATGGTGGAGATGACAAAAGCGATCGCGCAGCCCTGCCCCGCCAGCCCAAAAACCAGCGGCACTGTCATGACAGGAGCACCGGTGGGAGCGATGAGTGCGACAGATTGGGCCAAGGTCTCGCTGCGCGACAGGGTAGCGGATTTGAGGCCGTATGATTTTGATGTTGGAGACTCTGGCGCGGACGTGGCGGCAGGATTTACCAACCTGACCGAGGTATTGCCAAGTTCCATCC
>PMSX01000081.1 GCA_003167495.1 Bryobacterales bacterium
TGTTGAGGGCAGCCCATTGAATCTTGACAATTTTACAAGAATATGACCCACCGACGATGGGACCCGTCTAAAATGCCAAACAAACGTGCTCAAATCGTCCTCCCCGAACAACTCCTGGCAGAGGTGGACGCCTTAGTGGGTCAACGCGGTCGCAGCACATTTCTCACCGAGGTTGTGGGCCAAGAGGTGCAGCGGCGAAAACTGCTGGCGGCACGCGCGAGGCGAAGGGATCGTGGAAGGCCGAATACTATCCCGAACTTCAGCAAGGCTCGTCCACCTTCGTCGAAGAATTACGCGCAGAGAACGAGCACCGCGTGAAGGATGGCTGATGTCGAGGCTGCTGCTCGACACGACTCTTCTGATTGATGTCCTGAATAACCGGCGCAATCGAGCGGGCTAAACGCGAAAGAAGACGTCGCTCAGTGGGAGGCGGATTGGCCCAGCGCTCAGATCGTCCTCAACTCTTCGGGGTTCTACATCGTTAGGGAAATACTCCCACGCGATCTTGCGCTCGGGATCGATCACCCAACAAAACGGCACACCCCACTTGTGATACTCCTCGCATTTGCCGAAGAGTTTGCCGACGCGATCGGGAGGCGACACGATTTCGACGCACAACAATACGGGGTCGTTCTTGCCGGGATAGCGGCCTTGTATAGGCTTCGCGAGATCCTCGACCGCGATGTCAGGCACATAAAATTGCGTTTCGCGCAGGCGGGTTGTCAATTCGGTCAACGCGTTTAGAGTCTCTCCGTACCCGTTGCGGATGAGCGTCGTGAGGTTCGCCTGTACCTGGCTGTGTTTCTTGGTTCCTCGCGATTTCGGAATGAGTTCGCCGTCCAAGTACTCACACGTGGGCTTTTCGCAGGCGTCGATAAAGCGGGCGATGTACTCTTCGACCGACACCAAATGCGCGCTCGTAATCGCGGCCATCTTTGCTCAGTTTACCGCGTAGTTCGTTCGGCTTCACTGGCTGTTGAGTTCGACCTTGTCGTAAACCTCGGAAAAATCAAGCTCGATTCCAAGGCACCGCAGCGGCACCTTACCATTGACTGGGGTAAGTTCACGGATCAGCCAGCAATCGTCAGCTTGGCGGATGCTTTGGTCGATCAGTTTCGCAGTCTGGGAAACCGTTAGATACTCCAGGAGCGACGGGATGCGCATGTACTGATGGAACTTGCCGCCACGGTCAGTCGCGGCTCGGCTAGAAGTTGGGCGGTGAAAAAGATGGCCGAGAGGTGTCAGCAAGGCGGTGCCGAACGAGTTAGGGCGCTTACGCTTCCGGCTCGGATTCGGAAATGGACCCTTTTATCGCGTTGCCGTGACTACCGTCCAAGCATTCGCCTTCAAGTCTTCGAGCGCGGGGGCTTGCCAAGCCTGGTCGGGATGCTCCGCCAAATGCTTCTTGGCATCGAAGACTACTCCGCACGGATGGCCGGCACCCGCCACGAACGACAACTTCTCCGCCATCGCACTATCGGCCACTTTCGCTTCGACGGCACCAGCCGCTCCAAACGGACCCTGCCAGCCCGGCAAGCCGCGGCTGGATTTGTCGATGTGGCCGCAAAGCGTACGCTCGTTAGGGTCGAACTCCTTGGTGATCACATCGTAATGGTCGGTTTCAAAGCGTTTGCCGGCTTCCACGTCGATCTTGCCCTTGTTTTCTTCCATGAGCTGATCCCAGCGCCGGTGCCGGCATTGGTTCGGGGTATTGGGGTCGTTCATCGGAAAGGTGGTTTCTTCTTTGGCCAGCTTGTCGTTGATCGGGAAGTTCGATCCCACATAATAGCCGTCTTTTGTGCGCTCGAGAATGACGTTTTTAAGCCCGAGTTCCAAGCGGCCAATTTCGTTGTTCTTTCTGTCGCCGACGAGCCAAGTATTGGCATACCCGCCGTTGTTGCCTTCTTCAATGATGCGGGCAAAATCGTCGATCGATTCCGAATACTGCATGGCTTTGCGCGCGCGCACAAACTCGGGGACGCCGTTTTCGTCAAAGCCGTGGAAATCGGAGATAGTGGTCTCCGTGATCATAATGCCGGCATCGTTGATGCCGAAGTCGTCGCCGCTGTGAATCAGTCCCGGGACGCCGTCCATGATGAAGTGGTGGCCGGTTGAGGGCGCGACATCGAAAATCACTTTCCAGCGGGTGCCTGTGAGATAGTCGCTCCAATTGTTGTGACCGATCACGATGCGGCCGTCTCTCGTATAGCGGCCGGTGGCGACGAAAGCGCTGCAATGTTCGGCCACCCTGCTGGTGAGCGCGACGCCCTGGCGCAGTTTCAGCTCGTCATAGTAGTACGAAAATTCCATCCACTCGTTCATGGCCACGAGGTCGACGACATCGAGTTTCGATCCCTTTGCTTTTAGACCTTCGGCGATGCCTTGCAGTTCCTGGCGATATTCTTCAGGAATCTTAGCCCAGGACATTTTTCGGGCCACTTCGCGAAGTTCGAGCCAGCTATGGTTTACTTCGTGGGTGACGCTGAGCTCGACGGCTTTTTTGGCGTCTTCGATTTCAGCGCTCAAGAGGTAGCCGTGCTGGTAGCCACGCGTTAAAGCATCGCCTTGCAAGTGAACCCGAATCCATCCATTCGTTTCACCCGGTTGACGAGTACCTCCGTTCAAACGGTCGTCGGCTTTTGCGAAGGCGACTAAAGACACTGAGAAAACTAAAACGATTAGCCAGGCGCGCATATTGTTTCAGTGTACGACCGAAAGAGGCAGAATGGAAGATGTGACTAGCGAAATGGTCGCGCGCGAGCGCGAATTAAACTCTCTCTATATCGTCACGGTTGTTGTAGTTTTGGTGATTGTGACGGCCACGTTTGGCTCGCTCATCTTCGCATTTATGTGGAGATCGCAGAATGGGTATTTATGGGGTCGCCTGCGCATTCCTTCTTTGCTTTGGGTGACAACGGGCATTCTGGCGGCGAGCAGCTGGATGCTCGAGCGTGCCAGGAGTTTCATGAAAGCGGGCAATCAAAACGGTTTTTTTCGGTTTGTGCAGTGGACCACGGGATTGGGTTGCCTGTTCTTGATTGGCCAAGCCGCCGCTTGGCTGCAGGTGACGCATTCCAACGTGGTTCTCGCCCAAGATAAGCATTCTTGGTTTATCTTCCTGTTCAGCGGCCTGCACGCGATTCATATCTTGGCCGGGTTGGGCGGCCTTGCCTATTTGCTCTATCGCGCACATGAGCCGGCCAGCGGCCCACGCTATCAGATGACAACGCGCGCATATACGAACGCGCTGGCCATTTTCTGGCATTATTTGGGATTTGTGTGGGCAGTGCTGTTTGTGTTGCTGCTCAGTTGGCGGCGCTAGCCTCAAGAATTGGAAATTGGTGTAACGGGTAGAACGTCCCCGAGTTGACTTCGAGTTGACTTAATTGTCGACGCCGGCGGCTGTTAGCGCAGCTTGCAAATCATCGGCTGGAAGAAGGGTGAGCTGGATCTGTTGCTTGTCGTTTTCCTTCACCTCTACTTTGGTGCCCTTATCAACAAGTTGCTTCAATACAGCGGGGTCATTGAAGTTTCTGTATTCATCTGCCTGGTAAGCGAGAGCATAATAGACTCCAGGCGCGAGACCCTTGGCCGTGAACGCGCCGCTCTGGTTCGTACCGCTTGTGTGAACGCTGCCGCCATTGAGTGTGAGATCTTCGGGAATGAGCATGATGGAGGCGGAAGTTGCCGGCACAAGCGCGGAACTGTCGCCAGCGGAGGTGCTTTCTTGTTTTGTTTGGACCGTACCACTCACTTCCGCGGCGCCACTGTGTAAGACCACGCGAATCTCTCCACCCGCTGCCTGTGTGAGATCCAGCGTCTTGCCCAGCGTCTCCTGGTTTCCGAAGCGAATTGATTTCACGTAGGATCCCTCCGGTTCATTCATGACACGTACGCGAGACTTTCCGGGAGTGACCCTCTCCAATGTGAACGTTCCGTCCGCCTTCGTCATGGCATTGGAGGTGTTGAACATTATGACGGAGTCATCGTCGGGCGTTAGCATGACTTGGACGCTCTCGAGACTCTTGTCTTTCGAACTGCCAGACAGCATACCTTGCAATTCAACGGCTCCACGAATGATGAAAGTGGATTGGGTGGTAATAACAACGCCGTTTACATCAGCGGAACCGACCTCCACCGCTTGGCGCGCGAACTGCTGACCGGTAGCGTTGCCCATCATGGAAATCACGTAGGAACCGGGTGCGACGCCCCCAAATTCGAAGGTGCGGTCTTTGGCAACCAGTCCGCCGCCGAACATGAATGACGGGCTATCATCGCCTTGCGGCATGAGCATCAGGAATGTGGGTCGCCCAGTGCTTTCAGGCAAACCGTCCGCCAACTTCCCGCGGATATGAAAGGTTTCCACGGAGCGCATCCGAATATCTACGCCTGGCATATCCTGGCCCGATTTGAGTTCCACCGCGCTCGCGCTGGCGCGATCCAATGAGCTGGGATAGAACGTGCGAACAGGTTGAATGTCAGGTTTGCCGGGCGTAGCCGGCGCCTCGCGCATGCCCATCATCTGTTGACGGTTCGATTGAGCAGCAAAGTAATACTTGCCAGGCCGCAGATTCGCTATCCGAAAAGCACCGGTGTCGTCCGTAGAGCCTTGGCCCACCGGAAAAAAACGAGGCTTGCCTCCTTGGCCCCAAACGCGGCCAACCGCTTCTACAGACACTCCACCCACAGGGTCGCCATCGTCGTCCAGAACTCTTCCAGAGACCGTCGCCTGAGCTACTAATTGCAGCTTCAAGTCAGTCAGCTGCTGAGCCGGTTGGAGTTTCAGCCTCGTTCCGCCGAACATCCCGTTCTTGCTTCCGTATTCGGTCTGTATGTATCCCGGCTTTTCGCCACTTAGTGAATATTCGCCTGGTTCGACAGACTCGAACTTAAAGCTGCCATCGGGTCCGGAAGTACCGCTGTATCCGGTGCTCTCCCAAGATCCGTTGGTACTCCGCGACTCACCTCGCCGCGTGAGGTGGAGAGTCGCTTTTTTTAGAGGCTCGCCGGTCTGCATGCTAGCGACTCGACCGGAGACGGTGCATTTGTCTTTCTCGGATGAAGTGCTGGCGGGAGGTTTCAACTGACCAGGATCGACTGATACCCCTTGGGCTCCGCTGAATACAATCTGCAGAAATCCGGCGAATACGCTGATGAATGTCGAGGTCATTGGGACCAACCTCTGAATTATAGGCTGTTTTAGGGCAGAACGGGGCTACATCACATCTTCAATCTTACCGACGATCTCAACACGGTCCATGGCCAGGAACTGCTTCACGTGCGGGTGTTCGCATTTCTCCAACTCCGAAACGGGACCGAAGTAAATCGCCTCGCCCTTGTAGAGGAACATCACGCTGTCGGCCACTTTGCGCATCAGATCGAGATCGTGGGTCACGACAATGGAAGTCAAGCCTAATTGCCTTTTCAAGCGGAGCATGAGATTGCCCAAATCGTCGGACATGATCGGGTCGACCATGGTGGTCGGCTCGTCATAGAGCACGCATTCCGGTTGGGCCGCCAGCGCGCGCGCAATCGCGACTGCGCGTTTGTAACCGGTCGAGAGATCGGTTGGGAAGAGATCTCTGACATGCAGCAGATCGACCATAGCGAGCAATCCGTCCACCACATCCTCTTTGTTTTGATAGTCGTAATCTTCACGTAACTCGAGCGAAAACAGGACGTTTTCGCCCACGGTGAGAGAGTCGAACAGTGCGCCGGATTGGAAGACCATGGTGACCTTCTTGCGGATTTTGCGTAGCTCCGCTTCGGACATATTCGTAATGTCAGTATGAGCGACAAACACCTGGCCGGAGTCAGGCTTCAAGAAGCCCATGATGTGCCCTAAACTGACCGACTTGCCCACGCCGCTGCGGCCAATGATGGCGAGCGTTTTGCCGGTGTCCACGTAGAAGCTGACATCGTTAAGGACGGGCCGGTCAAATTCCTTATAGACGTTCTTGAACTCGATGTAATGGGTCAGTGAGCCGTTGGCCGCCATCGTCTTTTATCCAAAATCCCTTAAACCGGTTGGGCGGCCTGCCAAGCGGCCCATTGCTCCGGCGTGTTCAGATTGGTCAGGGCAGAATCGATGCGAACCTCCACTGCCTTCAATTCTTCCACAAGGTCGAGCAAACGCAAACGTCCGGCATCGAGAGCGGCGCGCACAAAACGCAGAGAATCGCTGTGAAAGACCGCGCAAAGCGGGTGCTTGCGGCCTTGGAGGTCGGTGGCCAGCGTACATAAAGCACCGGTTGCCGCAGCCGCAGCAAACAGACGCGCCAAATCGGCGGATTGAATGTCAGGCATGTCGCAGCCAACGACCAGGTTTAATTCACTGCGGCCAGCGGCCAGCGCGGCTTCCAAACCGGCGAGCGGCCCAAGACCCGGACGCAAATCCGGCAGGCATTCAAAGGGTAAATCGGCAAAAGACGCAGGGTTGCCGACGAGCGTTACGCTGCCTGCGGCCGACGCGACCGCGCGCGCTACTACTTCCACCAGGAGACGCGAATCAACCCTAAGCCGCGCTTTATTTTGGCCCATGCGCGAACTGCGGCCACCTACCAATACGAAGCCTGCCGCATGCATGCCCGCATAGTAGCATTAGCAGGGTTTAATTTGCGTCTATAATGGTGATATTGCAACCAACGCAAAGCACCGGTCGTCTGGTGAGGATGAGTGCGGTGTGGGAAAGGCGATAGTTAAGCGGTTTAAATTAGTCCGACAAGGCTCCACGGCTATGCTCCTCCCCCGCTCAGCTGTTCTTTCAATCTTCGCCGGTTGGCTTCTCGTCGCCCCGCTTTTCGGCGGTCAGGCGGCTGCGCCACACGTGGAGGTGATTCGCTGGTGGTCTTTCGGGGATGTAACGCGCATCGCCATCGAGACATCCGGCGACTATCATTTCACCTCGGATTCTGTCGACAACCCAGCTCGTGTTTTTTTTGACTTGAACGGGCTGAAGCCACCTTCGACGGTTCACCATGGGATGCAAACGATGGCGGTGGGCGATAAGCTCGTCAAGCAGATTCGGGTTGCGGAGGTGACTCCCGGAACAACACGCATTGTTTTGGACGTGCTGGCTGCAGTCGATATCGTCTCTTCGCAGTTGGTGAATCCCGACCGCCTGATGATTGAGATTCGCCCCAAAGATATTCCGCCTTTGGTCACGCAGAATATTGGGCACAGTTTGACGGGCGCGCAGCGAGTGAATCTATCGACTCCCACTCTGGACACAGATCGAGATTTGCCGCCGCCCGTGATTCGACCGGTAGTAGCGAATGTGGAAAAGCCAGTTCTGAAAAGTGCGGACCCGCCGTCGCCGCTCGTCAGCAACACATTACCGCCGCGCATAACTACGACAGTGCCACCAGCAACGGCGCCGCCCATTAGTGAAGGATCATCCGACCCGTCGTTGGTGCGTATATTCGGCTTGAAATTGGGCCGGGTGGTGATTGATGCAGGGCATGGCGGCAAGGATACAGGCACCATCGGGCCCAATGGATTGCTCGAAAAGGATTTGGTGCTGGATGTCGCGCTTCGCTTAGGTAGGCTGATCCACCAGCAATTGGGCGCTGAAGTGGTTTATACGCGTTCCGAGGACACGTTCATTCCTTTGGGAGAACGAACGGACATTGCGAACCGGGTGAAGGCCGACCTTTTCATTTCGATCCACGCGAATTCGTCGGCTGATTCTTCGGCTACCGGCGTAGAGACTTACTACTTCAATCTGCATGGCGACAAGAAGGCGACTGATGTGGCGATGCGCGAAAACGCTACGGGGGAGAGCGCTATTTCAGATCTGAACGACTTACTGAAAAAAGCCGTTTTGCAGACCAAGCTTGAAGAATCGCGAGAGTTTGCCCAGAAAGTACAGGAATCGCTGGCGGTGAACTCGGTCAAGATGAACTCGAATGCGCACGACCGCGGTGTGCGCAAAGCGCCGTTTGTAGTGCTGATTGGCGCATCGATGCCGTCGATTCTGGCGGAGATCGGATTTGTTTCGAATCCACATGACGAAAGACTGCTGCGACGCAACGATCAGCGGCAGAAGATCGCAGAGGCGTTGCTGAAGGGCGTGACGGAATACGCCAACACACTCAACCACGCACAGATGGCGCGCGCGGGATCGCAGTAACTTCGCGCGCCACACTTCCGCGGTTGCGGAGTCGGAATTTTCAGCATGCCATAATTGGGCAAGTTAGTTTTACTTGATCATTCGGGGGGGGCCGATTGAACCAGGCACCGATTCTGGCACTGTTATTTGAGCGCTATGAGCGGGTGTCCGTCGACAAGAGATGAATCTCCGAACCAAGCTGTTAGTAGACAATTATTTCGGAGGCTTTCTCCATCTCGTCCTGAGGGTTCCGACGGTTCTGTTGGGCAAAATCTTGGGCCGCGATCACAATCTGGCAAACTGCCACGAACTGGCAATTTTGAAGCTGCTGGGCGGCGGAAGTCTGGTGATTGCGTATCCGGCCTTGCTGGCTCTGCGTCGGCTGCCTAATCTGCGGAAATTGACGCTGATCACGAGTCCGTCGATTGCGCCGTTTGGAACTCTGTTGGGTATTTTCGATGAAATCATTGTCATCCGCGACGATAGCGGGTTGTTCGCGTTGGGCGTCGACTCGATAAAAGCGTTTCGAAGACTGTTTGCTTACGACGCCGTGATCGATTTAGAGATTCACAGCCGGCTCACAACTGTGTTCGCTTTGCTAACTGGGGCACGGAACCGCTTGGGATTCTTCACGGGTATCTCCTATTGGCGGCGGCACCTCAACACGCATCTTCTTTTTTGCAACATTACAAACGGCATATACAATTTTTACGATCAGTTGGCGGAAATATTCGGAACGGCCGCGGTCGATGTGCTGGAATGCGAACGCGAGTTCCGGAGCAAACTCGGAGAGTGGAAATTCGAGGATAACGGTGTATTCCGAGTGGCAATTGCTCCGGCCTGTTCCGCGTTAAGCCGCGAGCGTATGCTGCTGCGCGAAGATTGGGTGGGGATTGTGACACAGCGCCTCGCAAGACTCGACCCGGCAGCCAAAGTGGAGATACATCTGTTGGGGGCGCCTTGCGACCATGCGGAACTCAGTCAACTGGGGACCTTGCTGGAGAAGCAGTTTGTTGGCCGCGCTAACGTTCTCAACCACGCCGGCAAGACAAAGCTTCGGGAATCAGTGCAGATCGTTGCCGCGATGGACGAGGTATTGTGCATCGATTCCGCGCTGCTGCATTTCAGCCGGCTGGTAGGCCGCAGGACCGTCTCGTTCTGGGGACCGACCGATCCGGCTACGCTCATGCGCCCCAACTCGCGCGGTCTTGATGAGATTCATTATGTGCGAATTCCCTGTTCACCCTGTGTCCACCACTCCCATCAAGCGCCTTGCCAGGGACAAAATATTTGTATGCGGTTAGCGGTTGACCCGACGGCGCCGGTTCCGCTTAATAAACCTTGGGTGCTAAGAGAATGAAGACAAATTGGGTGGTTCCCTGCTTAGCGGCGGCTTTCTTGGTATGCCTCGCTTTTTTCTTCGACGTTGAGTTGTCGCCGGGCGTCGCTTCCGAAGGAACGGACTGGGCGATGTATGTCATGCACGCGCGCAACATAGTGAGCGGAGCACCGTATTCCCAAACCGGTTATGTTTTTCAGGCTGAGTCGACCACCGAGGTTGGTGGGTATTCTTATCCCTCCGGCTACTCGCTGATGATCGCACCCTTGTACGCCGCCGAGGGACTGAATATCAGACTCTTCAAGCTGCTGAATGCCGGCTTTCTCGTGATCTCGTTGTGGCCGGCTTATTTGTTCGCGAGGAAAACGCTGAGCCCTGTCTGCTCTTTGGTTTTGATTGTGTCCTTGGGCTTTTCGTGGTTATTTCTGGCTAACTTCAACGCGATCGGCTCCGACGCTCCCTACGAACTTGTGTCTCTTCTAGTGTTGCTCCTACTTCTGCGCATTTACGAACAGCGGCTGAACGAAACGGACCCTTGGACCTGGGGATTGTGGGCCGGTTTAAGTATCGCCGCGGCGTATCTCATACGCCCGATCGGGCTAACGTTCTTGCTGTCTGTGGGCGGGGTTGAACTTTGGTACAAACGGCGGATCACTGCGTTTCTGGTAGCAGCCGCGACCGCATTCGTTCCGCTCATGCTGCTCAATAACTTTTTGTTTCATAGCGACGGCGGTTATGTGCAGCAATTTACGTTTTCGGTCCCGACCATAGCTCACCATGCGCTGGAGTATGGCGGATTCTTTTCTTATGTCTTTGCAAATCCTGTGAGTAAGTTCTATCGCTATATTCTTTGGGCCGTAACGCTGATACCTGTGACTTTTGGGATTGTGAAGCGAGTACGCGCGGGCTTGAGCGTGACGGAACTCTATGTGCTTACCCTTTTGGCGGTAGACAGCGTGTACTGGTCGACAAATGCCAGATACCTTTTGCCCATTATGCCCATTTACCTGGTGTACATGTTCGAAGGTTTTCAGGCGATTGCCGAACGCTTTCCGCGGCGCTTGGTGCTGCCACTGAAAGCGACAGCGGCGGCGGCGCTCTTGTTTGCTCCCGCAGTAAATGCTTTTGTGGTTCGTCCCGATCCCAAAGACACCCTTGTGACAGCGCCTAGGTATGAAGAACTATGCGCCGCTGTGCGCCGTCAGACAGCACCGAACGCCCTGATCATTTTTTGGAATCCGCGTGTCTTTGCACTTTCGACCTCACGGTTTGCCAGCGGTTGGCCGGCCGAAGGGAAACCAGAGGAGATGATCCACTATCTGCACCGGGTACACCCGAATTACATCGTTGCCGACAAGGACCGGCCAGACGACCGGCAGTTTCTGATTCCCGTTCTGGCCGGCGAATCGCAAATGAAGACAATTTACGAGAACGATCGGTTTCGGCTAGTGCAGGTGGCCGAAGACCTTAGTGGAAGAGGTCCGGAGTAGGATTCATGAGCGATCCACATACTGGTCGAGGGTCCGCGACGAGAATTTATGCGGACTGCTTCAAAGAACACCTGGAGGTGTTGGCGGCGGTTGAGTCGTCTTGCGGCGCGGCGTTGGACGACTTAGCGAAACGTTGTGTAGACGCCCTGCTGGGCGGTTGCAAGATTCTCTTCTTTGGCAATGGAGGAAGCGCAGCGGATGCGCAGCATCTAGCAACCGAACTGACAGTGCGGTTTGTGTCCGACCGGCGCGCACTGGCCGGGATAGCACTTACAACCGATTCGTCGGCACTGACCGCTTGCGGTAACGATTTAGGATTCGACGCTATTTTTTCCAGGCAAATCGAAGCTCTGGGGCGTGCTGGCGATGTGGCCATCGGCTTCTCCACATCGGGCAACAGCCCGAACGTGTTGCGGGCGCTGGAAAAGGCCCGGGAGATGGGTATGACTGCCGCTGCGTTCACGGGAAGGACAGGCGGGAAACTAAGAACGCTGGCAGACCCTATTTTAATGATTCCATCTGGCACAACCGCCAGAATCCAGGAGATGCATGGCCTTCTCGGGCATATTCTTTGCGCGGAGATCGAAGACCGGCTGGGCTTGGTTCCGAAATAGGCCGACGCGTTCCTGGGAATAGCGCCCGGTAAATTTGCCAGCTTTATTGAGGAGTTTAACGACTTCAGTGTATCTGCGGCTGCTCCCTGTCGATAGAATGTAGTAGGAGTTCAGTTCAGATTTGATCCCAGGCAGCATGAAGTCGGCCCGTTCTGTTCCATCGCGGTCTTCTCAGGACGTTCCGTCTGCGAATACTGTTGAAGACGATTCGCCCCCGGCCAGTTCTTTCTGGAATTTGGCCTTTGCCTTTGCGTTAGCGAGTATTTTCATCCTGCACAGCCGTCTTTTTGACGTGGTGGCGAACGGCTGGAAGATTCCGCGAATCGTCCTATCGTTGATGGTCGTATTTTTCCTGCTGAGTGGCCGGCCGCTGACTTTCTTGCGGTCCACAACAGGCAAGTTTTTGCTGGCCCTGATCGCCTGGGTCTTGGTAACGGTGCTCACCAGCATTTGGCGGGGCGGAAGTATACAGAGCTACTATCTATTGCTGCAAAGTGCCCTGATTTTTGTCGTAGCGGCGAGCCTACCGCTCGTTGTGCGAGACGTGGAAAGGATCATGACAACTTTGGCGCTTGCCGGTCTGACGGCCGCGCTGCTAAGCATTCCGTTCGGCTTCAACCATCTGGCGCGTCTATCCTTAACTGAAGGAAGCTATTATGATGCGAACCTTTATGCGTTGTCGCTCGCCTCGGTCATACCTTTCTTTTGGGCGCTGACAGCGGCGAGCAGTTCGTACGTAACAAAGATTTTCGGCTGGTTGTCGGTGGGCGTGATTCTCTTGACAGTGGCGCGGGCCGGTTCGCGTGGCACGATGCTCGGCTTTGTCATTATGGTCGTGCTGCTATTCCTCATTTCTTCTGTTAAAACGAAAGCCACGATCATCGTCTCGACAACCATGGGACTTCTCATCGCATTTGCGACGATGCCCGAGTACATTAAGACGCGATATTTGACTTTTTTCGAAATCGATTCCAAGACAGCTGAAAAGATCGATACTCCCGAGCTCTCAGACTTAGAACATTTGCACGGCGACACCGCTTCCGCGGAAGAAAGGAAGCGTTTGCTGTTAGCCAGTATTGCCATCACCTTTGAACACCCTTTATTCGGCGTCGGTCCTGGAAACTTTCCAACGGCCGTTTATGAAGAGAACAATGCCGTCGGTAAGCACAGCGAGTGGCTGGTGACACACAACTCCTATACCGAGATTTCCAGCGAGACAGGGCTTCCGGGACTGATTCTCTTTCTGGGGGTCATTGTGACGAGCTTCGGGTCTCTGGTTTCTGTTTTCAGACGGGCAAGGGAAATGGGCGACAAACCAGACGCCAATGCTTATGCCATGGCGAAATATCTAATGTTGTCCATGACGTCTCTCTGCGTGGGCGTCTTCTTTCTCGCCGTTGGTTACGATTGCGTGATTTATCTGTGGGCGGGCATGGCGGTCAGTTTGCGGCGGGCCTTCGATACGCAAGGGGTCATGAGCCAGGAAGCCGCCGAGCGGCCTCAGGTCTTCACCGCGCAAAACCCAGTCCTTGCGTCAGCTTTCAGCAAGGTTCGTAATGCGATGCCGGGAACCAAAGCCCCAATGATTGAGGGCAAGTCGGTACGGTTTAACAGGTTCCGATAAGGACGAAGTAAGGACCAAACCACTTAAAATGCCGCAGCAAGCGTCCGAACCTAAACACGCTGAACGCTTTTTCATTAACGTTCTTTGGAACTGGTTCACGGTTGGCGTAAACCTTTTTATCGGCTTCTATCTAACTCGCTATCTTATTTCCCGGCTGACGGACGAACAGTATGGGATATGGGTGTTGGCGTTTTCGCTTATCGAGTACATTACGTTGGCCGATCTGGGCTTTCGCTCGGCTATCGTGAATTTTCTGTCCCATTTCCGTGTGCAGAAGGACATCCAAGGCATCAACGAGGTATTGAGTACGGCGCTCGCTTATTTCCTTGGCATAGCCGCCGTGGCGATTGTGGTTTCTCTGACACTGGCAGATCGAGGCTACCGGGCATTTAATGTAAGCGCCGCTAACAAAGACGATTTTTCGTTTCTCCTCATGCTGGTTGGGTTTATCTGGGCAGGTTCGATTGTGTCGGGAATTTTTCAGGCCTCGTTGGAAGCTTTTCAAGCCTTTGACATTTGCAACAAAATCGTCGTCGGGACTGTATTGATCCGATCTCTTTGCTGCCTGGGCGTTCTGTTCCTGGGTTATGGGCTACGTCCGCTCGGCGTTTGCACACTGGTGGCGCAGTTGGCCGGATGGGTTATGGTCTACATAGCATTCCGGCGAATTCTACCCGAACTGAAGATCGGCCGTTCCTACGTTCGTGCTGCTCGCTGGAAAGAGATGGCGAGATACGGTTTGCGTTCGGTCTTTTCCAATACAGGGACTCTTTTCCTGAATCAGGGGCCGCCCGTGGTTGTGGGCCACTATCTATCGGCGGCCGCCGCCGGCTATTACGCGCTGCCGTTCCGTTTGCTGAACTATATGGTTGATCTCATAGCGCGCATCGGTTTTGTTACCGCGCCTAAAACGGCGGAATTGTGGGCGCAAGGCAAACGCGAGCAAATTGGCCGATTGGGAACATGTCTCAACCGGTATTGTTTTGCACTGTTCCTGCCGCCTTGCATTTTTCTTCTCATTTACGGCCATGCTGTGTTAACAAAGTGGCTACCCCGTCCCGAGTTTGTAAGTGAGTGCGCACCGTTGCTGCCGGTTTTTACGGTCGCGGTTTCGCTCGCGGTGTCGGCGCAATCCAATTCAGGCTCGATGCTTTTCGGAATGGCCAAACACGGGCCGTTTGCGATTTCCGTGATTGTTGAATCGATCTTGGCACTGGTTGGCATCGCATTGGTGTTGCCGCACTATGGAATTCTGGGCGGAGCTTGGGTGGCTGGCGGCTTGATGATCGTCAATCGCGGCCTTTTCACGCCGTATATTGTCTGCCGCGCGCTCCCGTACAACTATTTTCGTTACATGAGCTCGATTTACGTTCGCCCTTTGCTATGCAGCGCTCCAGTCATTGGATTTGGGCTTTGGCTGCGCTCTTCGTGGCTGCCGGGTCAAACAGTGATCCAATTGGTGGTGGCCGCGATACTGGTCATTTTGCTGGGGCTGCTGCTGGGGTTGATCTTCTGCGTGGAGCCAGATCACCGCCTCATCGTGCGGGACACGCTACTAAGGAAATTGGGCAGGGGACCATCCAAGTTGTCTGAGCCGGCTTCAGAGTTATCGAACGTCTAGCGCCGCTAGGAAGATTTTCGCGGACGCGAGATTACCTGCAGGACTCCAGTGCATAACTCTTGCGGCAGATGACTACCGAAGCCGGGGTGAACCGGGAAACCACCGGTCAAGGCTGTAATGCTGTCCTGATCCACATGAGGAATCCATTCCAACACCTCATGCCCGGCCGCCTCATAGATGGCACGATACTCGCCAGGCCGCAGACGGTTGTGATACGCGAACTGATTGCCTGCGTAACTCTCCCACTCTGCCGGGGAATACTGCAGGAAGTTTATTTTAGTTATCTCGCCGTCCTGCGCAAAGTGGTCGGATAGATCAATGTGATGCAAAGCGAACCCATTGTCACTCAGCAGCCGGCTTGACTCTCGTAAAATCGCCTCCAACACGGGGCCTGGGATGTGCTCAAACACGGTATAGGAGACATGTATGTCGATTGATCCGTTTGGCAATCCGGTGGCAGCGGCATCGGAGGGGGCTCGGTAAATCACGTTTGTTTTCTCTATTAGATCTTCGAATCCGGAGACGGAACATAGTAGATCTATTCTTCGATCTAACTCGACAGGGTTTGTGACGGGCAGGAAAAATTCGCGAATTTGCGAACGATTGTCCCTGATTCGAGCCAGGCAAGCTAAGACTAGCTCGAGCTTGAGATAGCGGTGGAGATCGACAGTAGTAACAGATTTAGCACCTGCCAGGAATAAGCCAATTGGCATATCGATTCGCCGGCCGGTACCTACTTCGAAAACTCGCGCGCCAGCAACCGGGCGGCCTACTTTTTGAAGTAACCCGGTCAGTTCAGCAGCCGCGCCCATCATTTGGATCGGGTCCGGCTTATTGGCAAGATCACCGAACAGCTTCTGGATACTGAAGTAAATTTCCTCTCGAAACACCGGCAGCGCGGCGCAAGCGTTCTGGACGGCAGCCTTAATTTTCCAGTTCATGCAAGGGACGGAACTACTTCAGTTTCACACAGCTGGCGGATTCGCATAGCTCACGGCAGCGAGCGTCACTATAGCTTGCTAGCCGGCCGAGGCGTCTTCGGATGGACGCCCACGTCCAACGCCGCAAATCCCTCGCTTGCTGCTCCGGACGAAGTCAACCAAATGCCGTGCATGCTCGGAGGGCAACTCGCTTTCAATCCGCCCTAGGGCCTCTTCGCGTGGCAATCCGGCGCGGTAGAGCAAGCGGTAGGCTTCCTTCAAGAGTTTGATCTCCGCGAGCGAAAAGCCGGCGCGCTTCAGTCCTACAATATTCAAACCTTTGGCGGCGACGTTGAAATCGGAGTAAAGAAAGTAAGGCGGTAAATCGCTGTTGACTCGAGTGTTGCCGCCCACCATGGCGAGGCGTCCGATTTTTGAGTATTGGTGAATGACGACACCGCCTGAAATGAAGGCTTGATTCTCAATTTCCACATAGCCGGCTACCAGGGCGCAACTCGCCACCACAATATTGTCGCCGAGCATTGCGTTGTGGGCAATGTGGCCAGATGTCATGATGTAGTTGCCATCGCCAATGCGCGTTTCGGATTCGGGCTGGGTACCACGCGAAATGGTGTAGTGCTCGCGAATTTTGTTCTTGTGGCCGATCCGCAAATAGCTTCTTTGGCCGTCGAAGCCTTTGTCTAAGGGATCGGTACCGAGGACCGTTCCGGCCGAGATTTCGTTCTCGTTGCCGATGGTTGTCCAGCGCTTCACATACACATAGGGCTCGAGCAAACAGTTGGCGCCAATGATCACCTCGGGCTCGATAACACAGAATTCGCCAATACGGCTGCCTGGCCCGATGATGGCGCCCGAATCGACACGGGCGGTGGGTGCGGTATATGCTGCTTCATTGCCGGCCATCAATGTTAAGTATGGAGGATTATGCCTTTCACTGTTGCTCAATTAGCGGAACTGGTGGCCGGGGTGGCCGAGGGCCACGCTTCCACGTTGATCACGGGAGCGAACACGATCGAAAACGCCGGCGAGGGGGAGGTGGCGTTTGCAGCGGGCCGGAAGGCGCTGGATGCCGCAGCCGTGTCCCGAGCCTCCTGTGTATTGGTGCCGCTTGCGTTCGATGGACAGCTGACGGCGGCTATCATTCGCGTATCCGAGCCGCGCGTGGCCTTTGCCAAGCTGCTTGAAACTATTTATCCGCGAAAACGTCTGGCGGGGGGCATCCATCCTTCGGCAGTGATTGCCGCGACCGCCAGGCTTGGATCCGGCTGCTCCGTGGGGCCGCATGTATGCATTGGCGAAAATACGCAAATAGCAGATGGATGCCAGATTGGCCCTGGATGCGTACTGGGCGACGATGTAGCACTCGGCAGTCTCTCTATCTTGCACAGCCACGTTACGATTTATGATCGCGTCAGAATCGGCGCACGCGCCATTGTCCACTCCGGTGCTGTGATTGGGGCCGATGGGTTCGGTTTTACGTTAGCCGGCGATCACTACGAAAAATTTCCTCAGGTGGGTGCGGTAGAAATTGGCGACGATGTGGAAATCGGCGCCAACTGCTGCATTGACCGGGCCGCGCTGGGGGTTACCCGCATTGGCGATGGTACGAAGCTGGACAACCTTGTGCACGTTGCGCACAACTGCAGCCTGGGCCGGCATGTGGTGGTGGCTGCGCAGACAGGATTCTCGGGCAGCGTGACCGTCGGCGACTATGCAGTGATCGGCGGGCAGGCAGGCATCGGCGAAAAGGCCAAGATTGAAGCGAAGGCGATTGTGGGGGGTAAAGCGGGCGTTCTCACTTCGCAAACCGTCCACGCCGGGGAGCCGGTGTGGGGTATTCCGGCGCGGCCGCTGCGCGGTCATTTGAAGGGGCTTGCTTATGTTCAAAAGCTGCCTGAACTCAACGTATTGGTGCGTGAGATCAGGCAGCGTGTGGTGGAACTGGAGTCACGAAGAGAGCAGTCGCCGGGCTAGCGTCCGTCCGGCAAACCGCTTCAACATTTAATAGTCTGAGAGGAAGGGGTTGCCGATCGGCATTTCCCGAGGCGTGCCCGAGGCGCGCTCTAAGATGCCGTTGGCTTGAGACACCATTGCGCGTATTTGCTCAAGGTGTCCGCACATTTTTTCGTCCGCGGCGGTGAGCTCGAGATAGTACGCGAGCGAATCGATGATACCGAGCGGTTGGCGGAGTTCGTGAATAATTTCTTCTGAGAGCACAGGGTTAGCACCTGCAAGTCTGCGAGTGATGATTTCGCTATGAGCAACGGAAACATCGTGTGTTAGTACATTGAACGGTAAGGCCAAGTTGTTCATGCAACTGTCGAGTTTTCTTTTCGTCGATTGCGCCGGAGAGCCTACAGTAGCCTGAATCTCTTTCCGACCGTTTGATTGTGCCTTTGATTCGTCATGGAGTCAATAGTTAAGAGTTCCAAATCGGAACATCTTTTTCGCGTACGGAAGTTTTGCGTCCTGGTACGAGCGGTGTGGTATTCTCATGACGTAAAATAAACGTGACGTAGAATAGGGACGATGGGCCTGTGGCGCAGTTGGGA
>PMSX01000280.1 GCA_003167495.1 Bryobacterales bacterium
GGCGTCTCCTCCGCATCGCTCCCCTCGAAGCCAGCATCTACGCCATCGGCTACCGCGAACTCGGCTACCTGGCCGAAGACGAACCCGACCCCGCCAGCCGCGACGCCCTTCTCATGGGCTACATCTTCCAAACCTACCGCCGCGATTTCAGCAATCTCGCCTTGCAAGAACGCCGCCTGCGCAATCAGCACCAATTCGACTCCGAAAAGCTCCAAGCCATGCAGCAAGCCCGCATCGAAAAGGAGCGAACCGCCGCCCAAAAACGCCAAGCCGATATGCAGCGCGCCCTCGAAATCGCTAACAACGCCAAACAGCAAAACCTCGCCTTCGATCCCACCGAATTTGGGTTCGAATTTTCAATTGCCGAAATCAACCACTATCGCAGCAAAATCGACACCCACCGCAAGCTCACCGGTCAGCTTCCCAACGTCGACAAAGTCCTCGCCGCCTTTCAAAAGGAGCAAAAAGCCGCCTAGATACCCCCAAATCAATCGCCTCGCAAACCACCCAAGCCAGCGTGTGACCCAAAACTCTCGAGCCTGGCTAGCCCTAGCCGACTTTCCGGGATCAATTCTAAAACGGTAGTGTCCTAAAGCGTTGACCCGGCGGTGTGTCACGGGAAGGCGTGCATCCGTGGTACCAGAATCATGGTTTCCGTGATCCTCGACAACATTGCGGCCGGCGTTGACGGCAATGAACTTCTGGCCAGTTATCCTTCGTCAAAGCCCGAAGATATCAATGCCTCGCTTGCATACGCGGCGGAACTACCCAGGGAGCGAACCATCAGCCTTCCGCTTGAGCTTAGCGCGAGGTTCAAGACCGACGAAAACCTTCCCATCGAAGCCGCCAAAACTCTACAAGAGGCTGGCTAAGACGCCGAGACGGTTTGGGACGAGGCGTTGTCGGGCGCTATGGACGAGATTCTCGCGGACCGCGCGCGGCGCGAAGCCTTAGTGACCACCGCCGACGAATGAACTGATAGTCGATGGTTGTAAGCAGCAGGGCAATCGACGGTGCCGGGCTGGCACGTTATTATCCGTTTGAGGAGGTATGGTGTTGCCTTCAGAGATTGCATCCATTGCCAGTACTGTTAGCGGGTTGGCCGCGACAGTATCGCTGATTTATGTAGGAATTCAGATTCGGTTGAGTGTGCGCCACACAAGAGCTTCGATCCAGCAAGGAACCGCCGCTCGAACCACAAACATTCTGTTCGGATTTATGAACGCCGAAGCTGTTGCGATATGGATCGAGGGCAATGGCGGCAAAGCCACGCCCGAGTTAGTACGAGAGCGTCAGTTTCACTACCAATGCGGCATCGCGATGATTGCGATGGAGGATTACTTCAGCCAGCATGAATTGGGCCTTCTAAGCCACGAACACTTCTCAAGAGGCAGCGAGACTTTTCGCCACAGGCTTAAAGAGCCGGGACTGCAGGCCTATTGGCTGAAACAAAGAGAAATATTGTTGGTAGCGGCGCCTAGTTACTGCGCATACATAGACAGCCTTTGCACTCAAGAGAAGACGCCCGTGTGATCCTCGGCGGGGTGGCTGGAAAACGTAGACAGAATCGCGATTTCGATCCTATCGTTCTCAGAATTGGGAACCGCTGCTCAGGCGATCTCCGGTTGCAGCAAATTCAACCTTGCGAGCATGCCCTGAAGCCGCGGGTCCGAGCGAAGACAATCCATTCGGGGTTGCACTTTGGCAAGCAACAGCAGCGGCTGGCGATAACGGTACGCTTCTTCGAGACAAGCAAATGCCCTGTCCATTTCACCCAGCAAACCATAAATTACCGCCATCTGTGTCGGCGCTCCTTTACCGCTGCCCGTCAACTCTTCTAGATCTCGCAACGCGCCCTTAGCCGCTTCCGTCTGTCCACTCACGGCGTAAGCCTGCGCCAAAGTCCAGAGACTGTGAACAGTATGGCCGATGTTTTCGATAAACTTTCGCGCCAAAGCGATTCCCTCTTCGAACCTTCCTTGCATCCCGCGTGCGACCGAGAGCGCCTGCAGCGCTTTTGAGAAAAAAGGGTCGATTTCGAGCAGCCGTGACCATTCCTCAGCCGCCCGATCAAAATCCCGCGCAAAGTAAAGACTTGCGCCGTGAGTCCAACGGCCAATCAGATTGAGGGGGTCATCGGCGACAATGCGCGCGGTCTCAATCACCGCGTCCTTCGCACGTCCCAGAGGAGCGAGATGCCACCCCGAGTACATGATTCGTACGTACGGAGACGGATTCAGAGAGAGCGCCCGGCGGAAATGCCGTTCAGCGGAGGCCCAGTCGTAATAGAGCATGGCCGCAACTTGGCCCAGGCAGGCGTGAGCGTCCGCATTGCTGTCGTCCAGTTCCAGCGAATAGCGGGCTGCCTCGGCGGCTTTGGGAAGATAGTCGAGCGCCGACAGGCCCGCTTCCGTAACCAAGCCGAGGCGACATTGCGCAATGCCAGCCCAAGCAGGCGCGCAGGCCGTATCAATCGCGACGGCGCGCTCAAAACAGGCCAGCGCCTTTGTAAACGAGCCGGGTGCATATTTATGCCAATGAAAACGACCCTCCAGACACGCCTCGTTGGCTGCCACGTTGAGAGTGGAGCGCTTAAAAACTCCAGGCCCCACGTGAAACTGCCGCGCGACATCGGACGCAATTTCATCCTGAAGCGCAAAAATATTCCTCATCTGACCGTCGTAGCGTTTTGAAGAAAGGTGGGTTCCCGTGGCTGCCTCAATTAATTGAACGGTAACGCGAACCTCTCCTTCACTGCGCCGGACGCTTCCCTCCAGCACGTTGTCCACGTCCAGGGCGGCGGCAATACGGCGTATGTCGTCGTTCTTCCCTTTGAAGGCGAACGCTGAAGTCCGCGCCATGACTTTCAGTCCTGCAATCTGCGTCAAGACGTTGGTAATCTCTTCGGTAAGCCCGTCGCTGAAGTACTCGTCCTGCGGATCTCCACTTAAATTGGCAAATGGCAAAACCGCAATCGACTGAGCAGGCCCAGCGTTCCCGAATGCGGGCGAGGCAGTGGGCGCCGGAACGCCACCCGTCACCGGGGCGATAAAACAATGCCCTAACCGCGCCACGGTCTTTATGTAGCGGGGAGTAACTGCATCGTCACCGAGCGCCGTTCGCAGTTGGCGAATGCACCGGTTGACGCCAGTTTCGAAATCGACGTTCGTTCCGTCCTTCCAGAGCAGTTCCCGGATCGAGTCGCGGCTGACCAGTTTGCCCCCATTTGCCAGCAGAAGGTGCAGCAGCCTCGCAGGCTGCGGTTGCAAACGAATACCACGACCGTTCTTCAACAGTTCCAGCGTCGCCGCTCGAAACTGAAAGACGCCAAACCGGTACGCGGAAGTCTCCTTTGCTGAACCGGACGGAGGCATAGGTTGATACTAACATCGTCATTCGGGACCGTTCCGCCCACCGCGCCCCGCGCAGATTCTCACGCAAGCTTTGTGAAATCAATCATCTAGCTGCGCAGATTAAAGAGCATAACTTTAGCACCTCGGGCGCATGGTCTTCTCGCTCCCGCTGATGCAAGATCGAAGCCGAGGCAATTTCAACCTCGGAGTTTTCTCCTCTTGCATAGAACAGAAAGGACGCATTTTATATGTCAAGCACGATGGCAACTCCGTTGCTCACAGCTTCTCCGGCTTCACTCGGCTTCTCTCCCGATCGTTTGAACCGTCTCGACGGCGCAATGCAGGCCGAGATTGATGCCGGCCATTATGCCGGATTAAGCGTGATGGTCGCCCGCCACGGCAAGCTCGTAAAGTCCGGCTTTTATGGCTATCAGACCCTTGAAGGCCGTGAGCCGTTGCGCGAAGACGCCATCTACCGCATCGCCTC
>PMSX01000390.1 GCA_003167495.1 Bryobacterales bacterium
GGGCATCATGCTGGTGCCTTCGACTTTGACGGGGCGGTAGAGAAACAGGATGACCAAAACGGCGATGAGGACCGAAAGCATGAGGTCGCGAAACCACGCGATGATGGAAATGAGTGCTGGGCGCGGCACCGCCACCGTCACTGCCGCTGGGTTGGGCGGCACGGGGGCTAAAGGGTCGGTGACCGTATCGTTCATATCAGAAAGCTTACTTCTAATCTACTAATTTCGAACGGCGTCCGTTGAATCTGGGTGTCTCTTATACGACGAATCAACGGGTTTTTCGGTTGCCCGCGCAAAAGCTTTCGGCGGAATGGTGCTGCGAACGGCTTTGGATTATCGCCAGCCCGTTCTTGGTTAAGGGTGCTGCCCTGTCTCATCAGGCTTCGTAAGTTTGTAAAAATAGGAACCATGTCTAAGAGCGTGGTTCTGATCACAAGTGGCGACCTTCGTCTTTCGGCCAACCGGGTCTGTTGGCCGGCGCAGGCTGCCGTGGAAGCGGCCGTCACGAAAGCGGTGAACAGTTTCGGCTTTGACGTAAAGCGCGGCCATCCGTTCGATCCGGTAAAGCAACACGGCTTCATCGATTCGCAGAAATACGGCATGGCGATCTTCCAGAGCATTCCGGAAGATGCTCCACTCATTGTGGTGGAAGCGGTTTGGCAATACAGCCATCACGTGCTGCACGGACTGGCGACGCACAAGGGGCCGATTCTGACGGTGGCGAATTGGAGTGGCCAGTGGCCGGGCTTGGTGGGCATGTTGAATTTGAATGGTTCGCTCACGAAGGCGGGCGCGAACTATTCCACTCTTTGGTCGGACGACTTCACAGACGAAGCTTTTCTTACGAAACTCAGGGCGTGGCTCAATGGAGAAGAGGTTACGCACGATACCAGCCATGTGAAGCCATTGGCTGGGGTGAAACTGCCGGCCGATGCCGAGCAGCTAGGTATCGCGCTGGCGCGGCAACTGAAACGCGAGAAAGCCATCATGGGCGTTTTCGACGAAGGCTGCATGGGTATGTACAACGCGATTGTGCCGGATCACCTGCTGAATCCCACGGGCGTTTATAAAGAGCGGCTCAGTCAATCGTCGCTCTACGCGGCGATGCGGGCGGTGCCGGCCGCCGAAGCCGCCGCGGTTCGTCAGTGGTTGGACACCAAAGGTCTGCAGTTCAAGACGGGCGCGAACCCCGAAACCGATTTGACCGATGAGCAAATACTGGATCAATGCCGCATGTACATCGCGGCGCTGCGCATTGCCGATGAGTTCGGCTGCCATACGATTGGCATTCAGTATCAGCAAGGCTTGAAGGATCTGGCGCCGGCCTCCGATTTAGTCGAAGGCATGTTGAACAATACAGACCGGCCGCCGGTGTTATCGGCCGATGGGCAGCGCGTGCTCTATGAAGGGCAGCCGCTGCCGCATTTCAACGAAGTAGATGAGTGCGCGGGTTTGGACGGATTGGCGACGTATCGCGTGTGGAGGGCGCTCGGCTTCGCGCCGGAAAATACCCTGCACGATCTGCGCTATGGAGAGAGCTATCAAGGGGAGTTTGTGTGGGTGTTTGAAATCTCCGGCGCGGCGCCGGCGGCTCACCATGTGGGCGGGTATGCGGGGAGTGTGAGCGAGAGACAGCCGCCGATGTATTTTCGCTTGGGAGGTGGTTCGCTCAAGGGCGTGGCTAAACCGGGCGAAGTGGTTTGGAGCCGCGTGTTTATTGAAGATGGAAAGCTCAAAGCGGACCTGGGGCTGGCGCAGTCAATTGCCTTACCCAAAGAAGAAACCGAACGGCGCTGGAGCATCACTACACCGCAGTGGCCCATTATGCACGCAGTGTTGCGTGGCATTTCGCGAGATCAGATGATGGCGCGGCACAAAGCCAATCATATTCAAGTGGCGTATGCGCCCGATGCGGCTGGTGCGCGCCAGGCGCTGGCGGCGAAGGCGGCGTTTTTTCGAGAGGCGGGTTTGGACGTTTCTATTTGCGGCGCGGAGATCGGATTCTAAGCTATGAAAGTTGGGCTGATTGGAACGGGCGCGATTGCCAACATGCATGCGCGCGCTTATCGCAACATTGGTTTTGAGCTGGTTGCTTGTTACAACAAAACGGAAGCGCGCGGGCGGGAGTTCGCAGAGCACTGGAATGCGAAGTTGGTGGAGTCAGCGGAGGATTTGTGCCGTTATCCTGGACTCGACTATGTGGATGTTTGCAGCTTTCCCGATTCGCATCTGGAACCGGTAAAAATCTGCGCGGAATTGAAGCGGCCCATTATGGTGCAGAAGCCGATTGCCACAAATCTGGCGGAAGCGCGGCAGATGGTGGACGTAGCTCGTGCAGCGGGGATCAAATTGGGCGTCATGAGCCAGCATCGCTTCGACGATGCGACGATGTTTTTGCGGCGCGCGATAGCAGTGGGGCGCTTGGGAAAACTTTTGCAGGCGGACGCGTATGTGAAGTGGTTCCGCAGCGATGAGTACTATTCACGGCCGATTAAGGGCAGCTGGAAAACGGAGGGCGGGGGAGCGCTGATCAATCAGGCCATCCATCAAGTGGATATTTTGCTGCATTTGATGGGTCCGGTGACGAAAGTAAACGGCATGTGGCAACTGGGTGCGCGACACAAGATTGAATCGGAGGATGTGGTGAATGCGCAATTCCGATATCAATCGGGCGCCACGGGAGTTATTCAAGCGGCGACGGCGTTCTGGCCAGGCTACACGGAACGGATCGAAATACATGGGACCAAAGGTAGCGCGATCATTTCCGGAGACCGGCTGACTTCTTGGGATGTTCTGGACGATGATAAGGCGAATCTGGCCGATCGGGCACCGATGGTGCAGGCGGGATCGTCGGGCTCATCGGATCCGATGGCGATTTCGGTGACTACGTTTGAACGGCAGTTCAACGATTTCGCGGAAGCGATTCGCACGGGGCATGAACCGCTTTCGAATGGCATAGATGGTTACCGTGCACTTGAGTTTGTGCTGGGAGTGTATCAATCTTGCCGCGAGGGGCGGGCGGTCTCGCTTGGGGCTGAGTAATGGGGTTCGGGGACGCATCCTGCAAATCAATATTTCAGCGGGTGGCGTGCCGAAAACCGCCATTGAAAAGGCCGAGTTGGGGCCGCTGGGGATTTTGGGAGACGGCCACCGTTTTCGTTCACACGGCGGCCTTGAAAAAGCGCTGCTATTACTCGCCTCGGAGGTTGTGGACGCGCTGCGAACAGAGGGCTGGCCTGTGTACTACGGTGCGCTCGGCGAGAATCTTACAACTTGCGGGCTGGATCACACCGCATGGCAGAGTGGGCAGCGTTTCCGCTGCGGCAGCGTGATTATTCAGCTTACGGCGCCGCGCGAACCTTGCCGCACCCTGAATCCGTATGGCAGTGGCATTCAAAGGAGGCTACAAGCAACGCCGGGCGAAAGCGGCTTCTACGCAGCCGTGCGGGCCGGCGGAACTCTCTCTCGAGAGGATATAATTGAGAAAGTGGAGCGAATTTCCTAGCCCCGTCCGCACTTCCTCTGAAGGGGAGATATGCCGTCCACAGTCGAATCATCGTCTCTCTCCGGTGTGCCGCGCGCGATCCACGGTTGGATTGAGAGTTCCCCCGACCCCGCACGCGTGTCGCGCTACATAGACGAATTCGCCGCTCGTCACCGCTCTACCTTTGATTTACTTGCGGCCGACCCGGAGTGCGCTCGTTGGTTGCCGGTCATTTTCGGCAGCAGCGCTTTTCTTTCCGAAGAGATTCTGCGGCAGCCCGAATGGCTGGCAAGTATTGCGGACTTCCACCAACAATTTACGGCTGACGACTACCAGGAACGATTAGACGATTTTCTGCAAAAGCGTGCCGTTTTAAAGCCGGCCGCGCTCGATCTTGCCATGTTCCGGCGGCGCGAACTGCTGCGCATCGTTTTGCGGGACCGCATGGGGATGGCGGCTCTTGCGAGCGTTACAGATGAAATCTCAAGCCTGGCCGATGCAATTCTAGGCTGTGCGCTGGCGAGCGTCACGAAGGACGTCGAGGCGCGACATGGACAACCTCTCCCTGAAGATGAGAGCGAAGCGGCGCAGGCGGCGGTTTTCACCGTGCTCGCCTTGGGCAAACTGGGTGGGCGTGAGCTCAACTACAGCTCCGATGTTGACTTGATGTTTTTGTATAGCGAGAACGGCCAAACGTCCGGTCCGCAAATCATCACCAACAAGGAGTTCTTTAAGAAGGTAGCGAACCAGTTCACGAACTTGCTTTCCACTTACACGGCGGCGGGTGTTTGCTACCGCGTTGATTTGCGGCTCAGGCCAGAAGGGACGCTGGGTGAAGTGTGCTTATCGCTGCCGGCGGCAAAAGACTATTATTCGAAGCGAGCGCGCGACTGGGAATTACAAATGTTGATTAAGGCGCGTGTGGCAGCAGGCGACAAACGGCTGGGGCAAGCGCTGCTGGATTTTGTAGAACCGTCGATCTATTCGACCACTCTCGACTTTTCGACGATTGAGACGATGTCGGAGACACGCGAACGGATCAAGGAGAAACTGGCGAGGAAACGATTCAGTCAGGGCGCGCTGGATGTGAAGCTGGCACGTGGCGGTATTCGCGATATCGAATTTCTAGTGCAGTGTTTGCAGCGTCTACACGGCGCTCGGGAAGCCAGAGTACGGCATGGCGGCACTTTGCTGGCGCTGGCGCGGCTGCATGACCGCGATTTACTATCCACCACCGAATATTCGCGCCTGGTGGATGCTTACGAATACCTGCGGCGGATGGAACACTTGTTGCAGTTGGAAGACGACCGGCAGACGCACACACTGCCCACGAACCCCGCAGCCCTGCAGCGACTGGCGCGGCGCATGAACACTGCGCAAGACAGGCCGCAGGTTTCCGCGGGCATTACTGCTGAGCTGCTGAAAGACGTGAACCAGCGGCTGGAAAACGTGCAAGTCATTTACGAACGGATTGTGCACGCGCAACGGCCTCTTCACTATTCGTCGCTGAGTTCGAATCGCGCGGGCAACCACCAGCCCACAGCAGAACGGGGCGACGTTGATGTTTCGGGAGAGATATTGGACGCGCTATCAAAGCCAGCGCCGATTTTTGCCGAACGTCTTCGACAGCGCGGCTTGCACCGCTCAGAGAGAGCGCTGAATGCTTTTCTTTCCACGCTGCTGCGCGAACCACAACACTTGCCTCTGCTGAACAGTCATCCGGCGCTGGCCGATTGGATGCTGGAGATTTTTGAGCTAAGTCCATATCTAGGAGAGCAACTGGCGCGCTTTCCGGAGTTAGTAGAAGAGATCAGGCGCGCGGTAGATCATCCAACCCGGCGCTGGGTTTTTGAAGGTTTGGCGGCGCCGCTCAACGATATCGGCGGTTTGCGACGCTTTTACCGGCGAGAAATGTTCCGTATTCAAGCAACCAGTATTTGCCTGCGCGAACCGGTGTTTACGACGCTCGACAACACGTCGGCACTGGCTGAATTTGTGATTGCGCGGGCCTACCGGATTGCCCTGGAACGGGCGCTGGCACATGCGCGTGCTCGAGCGACCGTGGAAAAACCGTTTTACGATCCGCAAAACGAAATGATGGTGGTGGCGTTGGGGCGGCTCGGGATGCGCGAGTTCGATCTGGCCTCCGATGCCGACTTGCTTTTCATCATTCCCGACGCGGAGGGACATCGCCAGCGCTTCTGGACGCGTGTGGCGGAACACTTGATTGAGATCTTGACCACCTATACGGGGGATGGAACGATTCTTTCGCTTGATACGCGGCTACGACCAAACGGGCGCGAGGGCACGCTGGTGCAGACTGAATCGACGTATAGAGAGTATTTCTCGACCAAGGCCGAAGCTTGGGAGGGAATCGCGTACATGAAGGCGCGCGGAGTGGCGGGTGACACCGACCGCGCCACAGACTTTTTGAATGAGTTACAAAGAGTGGACTGGCGGCGCTGGGGGCAGAGTGGCCGTTCGCGCCAAGATCTGCGCCAGATGCGCATGCGTTTGCAACGCGAACAGGGGGCTGTGGCTCCGCTGAAGGCGGCTGAAGGCGGATACTATGATGCCGACTTCATTCTCATGTACCTACGGCTCAAAGGCGCAGGGATGTTCTATAAGAGCTTGAACACGCCTGAGCGCATCGATGTTGTGGAGAACATGGGGCATCTGGACTGTGCGGAGGCACAGTTTCTGTTGGAGGCGACTACCTATTTTCGAGCGCTGGATCATGCGTTGCGCGTGGTGACCGGCCGCACGGAGGAACGGATTCCCGCCGCGCCGGAGCAACGCGAGATGATTGCCGAGCTGATGCAGAGATGGACCGGGAAGCGCATTGACGCGACGGGCCTGGATGCGGATTTGCTGAGCTTGCAGACACGCATGCGGCGGGAGTTTGACAGCGTGTTTACCCAATAGAGGGAAGGCGCTAGCGTATTGCTCACGAATTAACTGCATCACTTCAAGGGTAAAGAAGTAGGGTCCCGAGGACAACGGCCACCGACTTCAAAGTGCTCATCCGACGGTTAACGCGCAATGTTGGCGAGATGCCCGTCCGTCTCGTTTGACCGTGCCACGCTGCGGGCATATAATTGCCCGATATGACGAACAGAGTCTGCGCGATATGGCTTTCCATCGTAATCGGGATTTGTGCGCCCGGTCCACTTTTACCAGAGGACAATCCCCAAAATGTTCCGCAGAAGACTGCCGCGGGCGTCACGTTCACAACCCCCGGGGGATGGACAGTCGCCTCTGATTCAGGAATGATCACTGCAACTGCGCCGGAAGGCGATACTCACGTTGTCGTGTTGGACGAAAAGGCGCCGGACGCTGCGACGGCGGTCTCACGGGCTTGGACCACTTACAAGCCGAGCTTTGCCAGGCCGCTGCGGGAATCCATGAACATACCCGATCAAGACGGCTGGACGGGCGGCAAGCAGTTCGAATATGAGATCTCTCCTAACGAGAAGGCCACGGTGTTTGCGGCTGCTTACCGCGCGGGAGACAACTGGACAGTGATGCTTGTGGATGGTTCCCGCGCGACGTTTGAGAAGCGCGCCGCTCAGATCTGGCTAATTATGGATAGTCTTCGACCCAAAGACTATCAGCGCGAATCTTTCGCAGGCCGCACACCGTTATCGCTCAACAGCGAGCGGATCGAACAACTGCGCAGCTTCGTTGAGACATCCATGAAGAAGCTGGATGTACCTGGGGCCGGCTTCGCGCTCATTGATCACGGCAAGGTCGTGTATGAGGGCGGGATCGGAGTGAAAGAGCTAGGCAAGCCGGATCGCATAGACGCGGACACGCTATTTATGGCTGCCTCAAACACTAAAGGCATGACTACTTTGCTGCTAGCCAAGTTGGTTGACGAGAAGAAGCTGGACTGGAACGAGCCTGTGACCAAGGTCTATCCTGATTTCAAGCTTGCCGATGATGCCGTCACCAAACAGATAGAGATCAAAAATCTGATCTGTGCCTGCACGGGCATGCCTCGCCAGGATTTCGAATGGATTTTCGAGTATAAGAAGCTGACCCCGGAATCCACCTTCACGCTGCTGAGTGGCATGAAACCGACAAGTAAGTTTGGCGAGGTTTTCCAGTACAGCAATCTGATGGCGTCCGCGGCGGGCTATATCGGCGCGCATGTATACGAGCCGGCCGGCGAACCGGGTAAGGCATACGACCGCGCGATGGAGAAAGAAATTTTCAAGCCGCTGGACATGCACAACACAACTTTTGATATGGAGAAAGCCCAGCATGGCGATTTCGCCAGCCCGCACTCTGACGACATCGACGGGCATACAACGCTTATCAAGATGGATCAGAACTATTCAATAGTTCCGTTTCGTCCAGCGGGAGGTGTTTGGATCTCAGCTCATGACATGACGCAATACGCGCTGCTGGAGCTTCGACGCGGCAAACTCGCTGACGGGAGGCAGTTTGTCTCTGAAGAGAATTTACTGATGCGCCGCAAGCCGCAGATTCCAATAGGCGAAGAGGAGACTTACGGGATGGGCCTTGAAGTCAACAATCACTGGGGCATTCCGATTGTTCATCACGGAGGTAGTCTGTTCGGATACAAGAGCGACTGGATGATATTACCCGATGCAGGCATTGGCGCCGTGCTGCTGACCAATTCAGATAGGGGCGGGGCTTTGCTGGGGCCGTTAATGCGCCGCCTGCTGGAAGTTGTCTATGACGGAAAACCGGAAGCGGTGGCGACGGTAGATACCTACGTCGGTATTTACCGGACTCTGGTAGCGAAGGAGCGCGCGCGCTTGACCTTCCCGGCCGCCGAGGACGAGGCGTCGAAGCTGGCCCAGCACTACGTAAGCGCACAGCTCGGGACTATCAGCGTAAAGAGATCAGGTGAATACACGGTCTTCGTTTGGGATGGCGGCGAGAGCCGGATGGCAACGCACAAAAACGACGACGGCACAACTTCTTTCGTCACCGCCGACCCGCCACTCAGCTTTGAGTTTGTCAAAAGCGAGAAGGATGGGAAACGCGCGCTGATCGTCCGGGATGGCCAGCATGAATATGTGTTTGTGGAGACGACCTAGCTACCTTCCGCAAGAAGGTGAACGGAACGAAATCAGTGAGGATGCATTTCGCTTCCGCAGAGCGCCGTTTTTCGAATAGCCGGCATGTCGGTGACTGAGAGTCTGGTTGCAATTCTGCCGTAATCACAAACAGAGTCGCGCGTTATGCAGTTGGGTCTGACTAGCGATCATAGATGAGGCTATCGGCAGACCTTCTTCCCGCCATGCCTTGACTCCGCCAACGATATCCGTTGCACGCCAGAGTCCGAGCTCCTGCAGAGCAGCGGCCGCGAGGCTCGAAGTGTAACCCTCCGAGCAGAACACGATTATCTGAAGATCGTGACTGGTCGCCACCGGCAGCCGCGAACTAGAAGTTGGATCGAAGCGCCACTCTAGTACGTTGCGCTCGACGACCAGAGCGCCACGAATACATCCCTCAAGCGCACGTTGACTTGCAGGACGGATATCGACGAGCACCGCTTTGCGGGTCGCCACCGCCTCATAGGCATCTTTGGGAGATAACCGTTGAAGTCGCGCTCGTGCTGCCGCCAACATTTCATCGATACTAAGCGCACCAATCCGAGCCTCAGGTTCCCGCTTGGGTATGTTGCGGTGACCGTCACGAATCTCGGACTCGCGAGCCTCGATCATCCGCAGAATCAATCGATCACCTTCGAGCTCATACTGGTTCATCTCCGTAAGCGGTGGTGAATAGGCATGAATGCTGATAGACGGCGCTTGCGAGATGTTGCGAGACATCGT
>PMSX01000320.1 GCA_003167495.1 Bryobacterales bacterium
TCTCAGCCGAGGGGGCAGGCCCGTACCGCCGCTTGTGCGTCTAGCAAACTGGCGTCATATTAGAAACGTGGAACACAAGATTAGAACCGAGCCGGAAGAATGGGCCTGCACTAAATTCTGCCGAATTTCGCTGGACGACGACTCCGTTGCGGACTTTCTGCTCTGGCTTTGTGATCATTCACGTGTACAGGTCAGCGCCCGAATGGCGGCCAGGAAGGAGGACGAACCCGTATGGTATGACCCGAGCGAAGACGCATGGGGATTTGACGCACCGCGCCAACGCATGGCGAAGCTTCTCTGGCAAGCCCTGCACGGTAATGCCTCGGACGAAGAATTCTATAATCGATTTCATTTCAGTGAGGCGCTGCAAACGAGCGGCTGCGTGCAAGTGCTTTCGCCCATCCAAACGCGTTTGAAATGGGTTATGGAGGGCCTCTATAGCCGAGGCAGCGAAGAAGCGAAAATCGGACAAAGCGATTGGGGCGAACGCTGGTGGCTGCCTCCAGATCAGTCAAAATTCGTTCGTGAGCAATTGCGCTATGCCCACGCCGAACTCATCGAGCAGTCGTCCAACTACGAGGACTCCGTATCTATCAGCCTTTCCTTCTACGCACGGTTCACGGTGCAGGCCATTCCCGTGCCGTCCAAAGACCCCAGGCGCATTTACGTGGGCACCCGACACGGGCCAAATGGCCGAACTTTTGTCTGGGTCCAGGACGCCAAAGGAAATAAATATCCCCTCAGACATACTGACAATCCTTACCGTGAGGCCGACGGAACGGGCTTCACATGGGGCTATGGCGGTCACGGCCCGGGGGCGCTTACGCGCTGCCTCCTTACTGATGCGCTCGATGGAGATCTTGCGCTTGCCGATGAGCTTGACAGGATGAAGGATGGATTTTTCGAAAAGTTCATTCTCCATAGCCCGCGGGATAAGAACCTAAAGATCCCCCGTGCCGCTATTCTTCGCTGGCCCAAGACCACCGGCAAGTTTGAGATCTACCAGGAAAGGCTCGAATCGGTAGCAGCCAAGCTCGCAGAGCACGAAGGCGAAGTTGAGGAAAGGAAAGAGCTCCTCACCAGAATCCAGGAGACGGGCGGACTCCTCTCCCAGCGCTTCGACATTGTCCCCACCACATTCGAGTCGGCTCTTTACCTTGATCTCATGCATATGCTGGAGCGCGGAGGCACTGCGCTTCGATGCTCGTACTGCGGTTGCCTATCCCTTATGATCATTCCGGCCGCGCGAACAAGCAGCGTGCCCGATCAAAGAAAGGGCTACCAATCTATCATTCCGAATGCTTTGCCGACTTTGGGCGCGAGCGAAAGAAAACCAGTTGGCAGAGGCGCGCAAAATCACCGCAGTTCCGGGAATCCGAGAAAAAGCGTGCCCGCCAATACAGAAAGCTGTCCTAAGGGAACGATTGTGCCAAGAAAAATGATGCCGAGCCATGCGTTCGAACACTAGGGTGGTGGTCATTAAAATAAAGCACACCTAAGTCCTCCCGAGTGAACATCATGGGCCGGTCGAAAAAGGAATATCATGGCATTTTTTTGAGATCGAGGAGCTCCTAGTCCATTCGGCCGTCATCATCTTCACGGCTATTACAATCTTCGAAATAATCAAGAATAAACTGAAGAAATGAGAGGGAACTGTCCTCGCCTAGCGCTTAGGGTCGATGACACCAGGCTCTGGCAGATCAGGCTCGGCAGCGAAGGGTGAGCAATCCAACTTGATGGTTTGTCGGCTGCTGTAACATCTGCCCTTCAATCCTGGGCCTCTCCAGACACGGCGTTGGGGAAGTTGCAGCGAAACAGCGCCGCGACTGGATCGCGCAGCTATGTCCAGACAGGGGGCGGCCCGCGCCGCCTTCAAATTGTCCTGTTTGGGTAAAACGCGTCCTGCTGATGCAAGATAGACGGCGGCTCCGTAAACACCACAGAGATCACATCAAACCGCACCTGGCTCCAGTCGATTCCCCCGCGCGTTGTGAACGCTCGAGCGCCGCGCATAATATTCTTGTGCTTACTCGAATCGATCGCACGCTCGGGCGCGCCATATTCCGCTGTCCGGCGCGACTTTACCTCGACAAAAACCAAGACATCGTCTTTCCGCGCAACGATGTCAATTTCGGAGTCGGCGCCCGCTCTGTAATTGCGGGCCACGACGGCATAACCAGCCTTTTGAAGATAACGATGCGCCAGATCTTCGCCGCGCCGTCCCAACGCCGCTTCGGCAGTTAGTATTCTTACTTCTTTCGCTTGTCTGGCCCGGTCGCTCAGCTTCCACAACAACTGTCCCGGCGTTAGCTTCCAACTGGATTTTTTAGCGCTTCCAAGTGCCACTCAATCACCTTGCCTCGGACGACATAGCAAAGGTAGAATTCCCAAAACCGCCGGAACCAGCGTGATTGGTTCACCAGGAATTCAAACCCCAGATATCTCCACAATGCAAGTAACCGGACGTGGACTGAAATCTCACGAAAACGCGCCTTTGTGTAATATCCGTAGCCGGCGTTGTCGTCGCCGAAATAGCGTAGCGAGAAGCTGTTCAGATGCGAGCGGTGAGTGGGGTCGCAAAACGAACTGAAATCGGTGTAGTGCGGCGTAATGATGATCGCTCGCCCTCCCGGCTCCAACAGCCGGTGGAATTCTTCCATGGTCCGTATCACGTCGGCAACATGCTCAATTACATGGAGGACGCGTATTTCGCGAAAGGAATTGTCGCGAAAAGGGTAAGGAAATTGATCCAGATTCGCAATCACATCCGCATTCGTGTGCGGATTGCTATCTACTCCAATTGCCCCCGGAAACTTATTTTTTCCGCAGCCTACATCTAATACCAGCTCTGACACTGGAACCAGTTTAGTGCTTTATGCGAGCAGCGGCAAACACTGCTCCAGTGTGTCCATCGCGAAATCTGCCTGTTCTTCCGTAATCACGAGCGGTGGGCAAAGCCGGATCGTATTCGGACCACATCCCAAAACCAGCAGCCCCTGTTCGAAAGCCAACTGTTCCATTTTGTCGCGCAATTCGGGTGCACGCTCTCTCGAAGCCTTGTCGCGAATCAACTCAATGCCGATCATCAATCCACGGCCGCGCACATCGCCGACAATTTCGTACTTCCTTGGCCAAGCGCTCATACGGTTAAGCATGTAGGTGCCCATGCGTGCAGCATTTTGCACCAACTCCTCTTCCAGCAGTTCAATAGTGGTGAGTGCAGCCGCAATAGAAACCGGGTTACCGCCAAATGTAGAAGCATGCGCCCCGGGCGGCCAAGTCATCACGTCGGCGCGCGCAATCGTAGCCGCCAGAGGCATGCCGCTCGCAATTCCTTTCGCAACGGTCACAATATCCGGCGAAACGCCAAAGTGTTCCGAGGCGAACATCTTCCCGCTTCGGCCCATGCCGCTCTGCACTTCGTCATGAACCAGCAAGATGCCATGTTTATCTGCCACCCTGCGCAGCTCCTCGTGGAATTTGGCTGGGGGCACCAAATATCCCCCTTCGCCCTGAATCGGCTCCACTACAATCGCGGCCACTTCCTCCGCCGGTAGAATCGTCTTGAAAAGCGTGTCCTCCAAGACCTTCACGCATTCCACATGACAGCTATCGGGCTGCTTTCCATAGGCGCAGCGATAACAATTTGCGTACGGAATATGATGCACGGGCAAAGGCGGATGAAAGCCGCGCCGCTGCGTCACCTTGCTGCCGGTAAGTGAAAGCGCGCCCATCGTACGCCCATGAAAACTACCTAGAAAGGCGATAAACTTGTCGCGCCCAGTGTGATAGCGAGCGAGTTTGATTGCGGCTTCAATCGATTCGGCGCCGGAATTGCCGAAATAGACACGCCGCGCCACGCCGCCCGGCGTGAGCGCCGCCAGTTTTTCGGCCAGTTGCACCATGTTTTCGTAATAGAAATCGGTGCCGGACATGTGCACGAACTCCGCCGCTTGCTGTTGAATCGCTTTCACCACGCGAGGGTGCGAATGCCCCGTGGCCACAACCGCGATGCCGGCGGCGAAATCCAGAAAGCGGTTGCCGTCTACGTCATCCACTACAGCGCCTTCGCCGCGCTTAATAACAAGCGGATAACCTCTGGTATAGCTGGGCGAAACCACCGCGTGGTCGCGCGCAATAATCTCCTGGGCCTTCGGGCCTGGTAGGGCCGTCACAAGGCTAGGCAGTAGCGGATTGGGGGCAATCAGCGTCGACATCTTACACCTCTAGAACTGTTTTGGGAAACCGTAGGCAGACAAGGAGGGATGCTCGAGACTAGGTTGCTTAGTCGGAGCCGAACAGAGACGGGCGGGTGGCAGAAGGAATCGCCATACATCTAGTCTAGAACAAAAGTGACTCGCGTGGGAATATCTTCTCCCCTTTTTCGTGATCTCGTTACAATGGGGCGAATGCCTGAGGAGCCCACTTCCCCTCTGAGCTTTGAAAAGAGCCTGGAGGAACTTGAACGGACGGTGAAAGAGCTGGAAAAAGGCGACCTGCCTCTGGAGCGCAGCCTCGCCCTTTTCGAAAGTGGTATGCGCTTGAGCGCCGAGTGCAAAAAGCTGCTGGAAGAGGCTGAATCGCGCGTGGAAGTACTCACCAAACGTGGCGGCGAGATGGTGGCCGTACCTTACAATCCGGATAAACCCGCCAAATGACGAAACCGCAAACCCAGAAGTTGCCGGCCGAACTGCCCGTCTATCTCGCCGAACAGGTTCATGCCATTGATCGCGTGTTGGATCAGTGGGTGCCAACGGAATCCGCCGACCCCACCTCAATTCACAAAGCCATGCGCTACAGCCTGTTCGCGGGAGGCAAACGCATTCGACCGATTCTTGCGATCGCCGCGGCACGCGCTGTTTCCGATTCGCCCGATGGCATCGAAAACGCAGCAGCCACCCTCGAACTCATCCATACATATTCCCTCATTCACGACGATTTACCCGCGCTCGATAACGACGACCTCCGCCGCGGCCGCCCTACCTGCCACAAGGTTTTCGGCGAGGCGATGGCGATTCTCGCGGGCGATTCTCTGCTAACACTGGCCTTTGAAGTGCTCAGCCGTTTGCCGTATATCGATGCCGAACGTAAGATCCGGCTTGTGGAAGAACTGGCGCGCGCTTCTGGAACAGTCGGCGGCATGATCGCCGGGCAGGTCAACGATATTGAAGGAGAAAGGAAAGTACCGACCGCCTTTCTGCTCGAATCCATTCATCGCGCCAAGACCGGCGCCCTCTTGCGGGCAAGCTTGCGCATGGGTGCGATTTATGCGGGAGCGACGCCCGAAGAACTCGCGGCACTTTCTGAATTTGGAGAACGCGTGGGGCTGGCATTCCAAATCATTGACGACGTGCTCGATGTCGAAGAGTCTTCTGAAAAACTCGGCAAAACGGCTGGCAAAGACGCCGCACAGCAGAAGATTACCTTCCCGGCAGTTTACGGATTGGACCGTTCGCGTCAGATGGCCGAAGAGGAACGCCTGGCAGCGCATGCCGCTTTGCATTCCTTCGACGACCGCGCCGACCGCCTGCGTCAAATCGCCGACTTCATCGTCCAACGCAAAACCTGACGTCATGCTTCTCTTCCAACGCCGCTCCGAATCCGAGCCGGAAGCGTAAGCGACCTAGTTTATGAAGCAGCGCCTCGACGTCGCCATGCTCAGCCGTAATCTCGTGGAATCGCGCGAAAAAGCCCAAGCGCTGATCCTATCCGGCCAAGTAACCGTCAACGGTCAAAAAGCCGAAAAACCCGGCCACAGCGTCGCCGAAACCGCGCGCATCGAAATCTCCGAACCACTTAAATACGTAAGCCGCGGCGGCTTAAAACTCGAAGCCGCCCTTGCGCAATTCAACGTTGATCCCACCGGCAAAGTTTGTCTCGACGTAGGCACTTCCACCGGAGGCTTCACCGATTGTCTCCTGCAACACGGCGCATTGCGCGTTCACGCCGTAGATACTGGTGCGGGCCAGATTGATTGGAAACTCCGCACCGATCCACGCGTAATTTTGCATGAGAAACTAAATGCCCGCTATCTCACTGAGTCCGATATCGGCGAACCAATTCAACTTATGGTCTGCGACGTAAGCTTTATTTCCGTCACGCTTTTGATTCCCGTGCTCGCGCCGCTTCTGGTACCTGCGGGCGATTGGATCATTCTGGTGAAACCACAATTTGAAGTGGGCAGAGAGCTAGTGGGGAAGGGCGGCATCGTGCGCGATCCTGCCGCACATCAAGCAGCTTGCGACAAAGTATCCGCCGCTCTTGCCATTGTTGGTTTCACAAGCCGGTTGACGGATAGCCCTATCCTCGGCGCCGAAGGAAATCGCGAGTTTCTATTGAACGCGACTCGCCTCCCGTGAGCGGCTACAATGCGTCAGCCTGTATCGCGTTGACGGGCGTAGAAGCGCTGAGCTTTGGCCCGATTTCCGCAGATCTTCATATCGCACCAGCGGCGAGTGTGATTCTTGCTGCGATCGAGAAAGAGCCATCGGCAGGTGTGGAAGCTGCACTCACGCACGTGTGTCACGTCCGGCGATGTGAGCAGCGCGGCCGCGGCCTCAACGATTGGGACAAGTGGCCCCACAGGTGTGGAGACGAGGTCCGCCGGAAGCCGATGAAACTTGCCTTTTTCCCATTCGATGCTTTGCGGCAGGCGGACGTCCGCTAGAAACCGATTCAGCGACTCCAAGGCACTTCGCGGTGGTCGCTCCTTGGTTTCCACCGAGAGAAACAGAAAGTGCAAAGCTTCGCGCAGGTCGATTACGCGCGTTAGAACGAGTTGGCCTTCCGCTTCTCCGGTTTGCTTGAGTAGGCGCTGTGCCTGAGCGCGGTTGAGGACGCCGGATTGCCATGCGAACGCAATAAAGCGGTCGTAGGAAGGGAGGAGTTCAAGACGGCGCTCCGGGTCGTAGCGACTGTCGAGCGTATTCGCAAAGTCGAGCGCGAGGTCTCCGGCCACGAGTTGAAACGGATTGGGCATAGTTGGCTCGCTTTTATTATAACCTTCAATATTATATTTGACTGGTTACCAAAGGGGTGCTAGTCTATAACTGATGAATTGCCATATTGATGGTTATAAAATGAGCTGGCCAATATTCAATTGGAAGCTGCTAGCGGCCTTGACTGCGGTCTATTTCGTATGGGGGTCGACTTACCTTGCCATCAGAGTAGCGGTGGTGGCGATTCCGCCGCTGCTGGCTGCGGGAGCGCGATTCCTTATCGCCGGCATGTTGCTCTATGGCTGGTCGCGGTTGCGGCACGAAGCGCCTCCACAGAAAGGGCACTGGCCGAACCTATGGCTCATGGGCGCGCTGATGTTTCTCATATGCTACGCCGCTCTCTTCTGGGCTGAGAAGACGATTCCTTCGGGGATCGCGTCGGCGCTGTCGGCCATGCTGCCCGCGTGGATGCTGATCCTCGAGGTGACGGTTCTGAAGACGCAGCGCTTAACGTTTCCACTAGCAATTGCGCTCATCAGCGGCTTCGCCGGGGTAGTGTTATTAACTGGAGGGTCGGGTAGCGCGGGGGGAAGTATCCCGTGGCTACCTTCCGTCGCAATTCTGGTGAGCGGAATTTCGTGGGCGGCGGGATCCACTCTCTCGAAGAAACTGAGCTTGCCCGCTTCCCCAGGGATCAGCGCCGGCGCGCAGATGATCTGTGGCGGCTGCCTGTTGTTGGCGTCTTCAGGACTTTTTGGGGAATGGCGTCATCTGAAACCCGTGCCGCCAAGCGCGTTTTTTGCCATGCTGTACCTAATCGTGGCGGGGTCGCTGATCGCCTATCGTTCCTACGTGTGGTTGCTCGGCCGAATGTCGCCAACCAAGGTGTCGAGCTATGCATATGTCAATCCCGTCGTGGCGTTGGGACTGGGGTATCTCGTTGCGGGCGAGGCGCTCCATGCGAACGCAATCGCCGGTGCCGCACTCGTTCTAGCAAGCGTGTTCTTGATTCTGAGCCAGCGCGCATCGGGGCCGACCAAGGTTCGTTCCCCGAAGGGTCAAGCGGAGTCCGTCGAAGCGGATCTCTTGGAAGTTTAATCGCCGAACCTCCGCAGCGCCGTCTTCGCGGCATGATGACCGCACATGCCGTGAACTCCTCCGCCTGGAGGAGTGGATGAAGAGCAAATATAGATACCGCGCGCCGACGTCGAGTAATGTCGCCATGTCGGGCGAAATAAAAATTGACCCATGTCCATCGTCCCGCCTGCAATATCGCCTCCCACTAGGTTGCTGTCCATGCTCTCGAGATCTTCGGGCGAAAAGACTCGCCTTGCCAGGATACAGTCGCGGAAACCGGGAGCGAAACGCTCAATTTGACTCTCGATCTTCTCAAGCATATTCACTTTGGAGCCATTCGGCACATGACAATAAGCCCAAGCGGTGTGCTTACCCGCTGGAGCCCTTGAACTGTCGAAAAGACTAGGCTGGGCCAAGAGAACGAAGGGACGATCGGCATACTGTCCGATGCGGACGGCCCTTTCCGAAGCAGCGATCTCCTCAAAGCTGCCGCCTAGATGCACCGTTGCCGCTTCCGAGCAACCCGGAGCTTTCCAGGGAATGGGTGCATTCAGCGCGTAATCCACTTTGAAAACGCCTGCACCATAGCGGTATCTCTCCAGTTGGAGCTTATAGCGCTCGGATAACCGATGACCGCCAACCTTGACGAGTTGCCGCGGGGTCAAGTCACAGAGGATGAGGTCGTACTTTGCCAATCCGGTTAAATTCTCCACTGGCGATGACGTTTCTATTTTTCCTCCCAACGTCGACAGAAACGCGCATAATGCATTTGTGATCGACTGCGCACCGCCGCGCGGAATCGGCCAGCCAACAGCATGAGCCGGCACGGCCATCATGATCGCGAACGCCGCGCTCAACGGTTCGTCCAGGCTTAGGAAAGAGTGGGCCGCCAAGCCGGCAAACAAGGCCCTGGTTCGTGGACTCCGAAACCTGCGAGCGACACTCGATGCCGGCCGCAATGCGACCATTGCAAAGCGCGCCATTAACAATGGATATTTCGGGATAGAGGGTAGCGGCCGCAGTATCTCCGGGGCGAACTCTGTCCAGCGCTCGACGAACGGACGCATGAGATTGTCCCACGCCGGCCCGTCGATCCCAAGAGAACGTTTGGTGTCGCCAAGGTCACGTTGCAAGATCACCGCCGTGCCGTCGTCGAGAGGATGCGCCAAAGCGGCGGGTGAGTGAATCCACTCCAAGCCGTGGTCGGTTAAGGGGAGCGAGGAGAAAAATGGTGACCCCGCGGCGAGCGGATAGACTGCTGATCCGAAGTCATGCCGAAAGCCCGGCAATGTTAACTCCAAAGTGCGCGCGGCCCCGCCCGGCGTAGACTGGGCCTCAAGCACGTCGACCTGAACCCGCGCCTGGGCCAAAACGATGGCCGCTGCGAGTCCATTCGGACCAGCGCCAATCACGCAAGCGCTACGGCTCATTGCGAATCACCCCGAACGCCACCCATTACAAAACATCGGCTTCCGTCTTTACCTAGCGGTTGAAGGGGTACTCTTGAATCCAATGAAAGCCGCGGTTGGCCAGCAAGAACTTACCGGGGTCAACCCTGCGCAGTTGCATATGAATTCTGTGGCTGTCCATTTTGCCATCCAGGATCAATTGATCCTCTACTGGGCGCTGGAAGGTCAGATTCGCCTTCCAGTTCTTGTCGCTGCCGTCCGTGAGCGCGATTGTTTTGTCTTTGGTATTGATGGCGGCGTTATAGCGCGCAAAGGAATCGTCCATGCGTTGAAAAGCCATCCTATCGGGAAAGTCAAACACGGCGCGGTGAAAGCGGTCGTAATCAATAAGAAGCGGCATGCGAAGTTGGCCATCTTTGGAGAGCTCCTCTACATTCCATATTCCGTAAAGTGGCGACTTAGGACGTCCACCGCCATAGATATGCCAAGACGTCCAACCACCATAGGCGTTCATCCCGAGCAAACAGATGCCAATCATGATCTGTGCGGCGAGCGCGATCGAGTTGGCGCGGCCTGTTTCGAAGAGTTGAGGCTGTGTGGAGGGCTCGACGGTGCGATTGTGGAAAAAGAAGTCTGTTAAACGCCGAAACTCTAGCGCAAGCAGGAACGCGAACATCAGAAGCAGGTGGGACGAGAAAAGCTTCACGGGAATGTCGTAAGTCATATTGAGCATGAAGATCAGAATCACGTCGACCAGGCAAACAAGCGAGCCGAGCATGGTCGTTCGCGGAACAATGAGCAGTATCCCACCTAGAAGCTCCGCGCACCCAGTGAAGATTTCATAGGCCCTGGAAGCGCCCACCGAAGACCAGAGAACTCCCATTGGAGAAAAGTCTCCGAATGGCTCGATCAAGCGCGTTAGATAGGGAAAAGGCATTTGCAACGGAATGGCTTTATCCATGCCATACACAAACATTTGTCCGGCAAGCGCAAAACGAAGGAAGAGACGAAACCATTTGTGTAGCGCAACGTAGTTTTCGCGCTTGCGATCGAGAACCGACCAGATACTCGCTATAAGTACGGCAAACACGAGCAGGCACAGCGCCAAGACCCAGTCGAATGTTTTGTCGCCGCTGCCGCTGCCGGTGTACACCAGCGGGAGCTTAGCGTGAAAAATATGGCTGGCAGCCCAGAAAGTGACCTGTCGCATCGGCCAAAGTGTTCCTGCGTCCGGAAGATCCACGTTGGGAATGGGAAATAGGCCTACTAGAATCTGCGTGAAAACGCAGTACAGCCCGAAGTACACGAAGCAGAGGCGGAACGCGACGCGGCCGCTAAGACTCCAGTACGGAATGTAAGAACTCCTCTGGAGTAGAGCTACGTCGGCCTGAGCCATTCGAAACCTCCCGGAGGCTAGAGTATATAATCCTCGCAGTCAAGCTTAAAGCGAGTAGAGAGATTTGGCATTATCATGCAAGACTTGATGAGCCAACCGCAACGCCTGCTCGTGGGTGACTTCGCCGTCGCGTTCCATGCCTTCCAAAGCAAGCGCTAGGGCTTCGCGCGCCGTCTTGTTCGCCATCCAGAGTGATTCTTCCCACCCCATCAAGTCCGATGACGGATAGGCATCCGTTCCATACAGCACTTTCTCCGGGTTGCGCTCTAGCCATTCACGCAGGGTGACGGCGAGAGTAGCCGGAGAGAACGACAAGGCCTGCGACGAATAATCGAGAAAGACGTTCGGCTTTTCAAGAAGAGCGGTAATCTCGCGAGTATAAGGCCAACCTCCGTGCACAAAGACAAACTTGGTTTTTCGCAAGCGCGGATCGTTTAACACTGGTTCCAATAGAAGCGGATTCACTCCAGCCACATCGAAGTATCCGCCGGCACCCGCCATTCTGTGGAGATGAACCGCCATTCCAAGCCTTCCACACTCGCCGGCGACGTAGCGGAAAAGATAATCTTGCAAGATCTTGTAGGCGGCCTCCGGCGGTGGCCCGTGCCCCATCCATTGGGAATAAACTTTTTCGGCCTCGGTCGAGGAAGGATCGCCAAAATCGAACTTTCTCAGATAAGCAATTTCAAACTTTTCCGCTACTGCGCCGCCGTGACGCTGTTCCTCAAGTGTGGGAGTAACAACGCGCTCCAGATACTCTGTCAACTTCCACGGCGGTTGTTTGAATCCGCGTTGCGTCAGATAACGGCGAAGTAGTCGATCCTCAAGCGGAACATAGACCTTGCGGTCGGGATTGTTGCCCGCCAACTTCGAATTGTCCAACGGAAATAGCAGCGCATCCGCATAAGGCACCCACGCAAAACGAGGTCTCGATATTCCCTCACATAGAGAAACTCGATTCCCGAGCATAGTTTCAACATTCGACTGATCGAGCACCCAGACGGAGTATTTGTCGCCCTTTGCCTTTCGAACGACATCGCGGGCCTGCTGAAGCCGGCGTAAACCATCTGGAGTCCCCGCAGTTCCTGAAAACCCAAAGAGGGCTTTCCAGGCTAAGGGAAGATTGGGGTTTGATGGCTGCAACAAGACCGGATCGGATTCGGGTTCCAGGTTGTCGACTGGCAGCGCATCGAAGTCTCGGTCTCCAGGAACTACCGCGGGCGGGCAGACCGGGTGGGCGTGGTTATCGATTGCAGGAATCCGCTCAATCTCAGCCAAAAATTGGGCGTCGCGATTAATCGCGGGATGACTACAGCCGTGGGCTATCGGTACCAGAATGAAAGGGATCAGACATAAGATCGCAGTCTGTTGCCGTGTGACCGGCGCTTCCATTTCCATATGGTTACGTTACAACAGGCCTCGTGTGGCACGCTACGCTAGTGGTCGAAGCCTCTCCGTATGATCTTCGAAAGTACAACCAGGCCGAACCACGCGTTGTTTTTTCGCCGCGACGAAGCAGGCGACCCACGTTGGGGCGAACAGGTTTCATTCGCTCCCAAAGATTATCCGCAAGCGAAAATCGTTCTGCTAGGTTGCCCACAAGACGAAGGGGTGCGCCGCAATGGCGGACGTGCCGGCTCGTCTGCCGCTCCCGCCGCCATACGCGCTTGCTTTTACCGTCTGGTAGCCACCGCGGATTCCGGTTTATTCGATTTGGGTGATACTGCCATTCAGGACAGTCTTGAAGAAACCCACCGAATTCAGCGCGCGGTAGCGCACCAGGTACTGGCCGATGGCAAGAAGCTTCTCGTTCTTGGCGGAGGGAACGATATTTCATATCCCGATTGCGGCGCACTCTCCGCGTTTGCCGGCGCTACGCGTTTTATGGCGTTCAATGTCGATGCACACCTCGACGTGCGCCAGCATCCAGTGCGCCACAGCGGCACTCCGTACCGGATGCTCTTGGAGGAAGCCCTGCTGACTCCAGCAAACTTTTACGAAATCGCCTACCAGCCTTTTGCCGTCGCCGCGACTCACCTCGACTACCTCCGCAAAATAGGCGCTCACACCATAAGCATGCCCGAACTGCGCCAAAGAGGCGTGGCGCCCGTAATCGAACGCATCTTGCAGGCTAACTACGCTGGAAGCATTTTCTGGGGTATTGACATGGACTCAGTCTGCGCCGCCGATGCGCCCGGCGTCTCCGCCCCAAACGCGCTGGGACTGTCGGCCGCGGAGTTGTGCGATGTTGCCACGCTCGCAGGCGCAGATCCGCGCACGAGCGTCTTCGAAATTACCGAGGTCAACCCGCTGTACGACGTCGATCAACGCACTGCCCGTCTTGCTGCCGTGGCCATTCATCACTTTCTAAGGATGTGCTTATGATGCGCTCGCCTCGCGGTACTGCTCTTACCTGCCGGAACTGGCAGATTGAAGCCGCTTACCGGATGTTACAGAATAATCTAGATCCGGAGGTCGCCTTCGATCCAGACAATTTGATCGTCTACGGCGGCCGTGGCAAAGCGGCACGCAATCACGCTGCATTAGAGGCAATCTTGGCAACCTTGCGCACGCTGGCGCCGGACGAGACTCTGCTGGTTCAATCCGGCAAGCCCGTAGCGGTCTTCCGCACCCATGAAGACGCTCCTCGCGTGCTGCTGGCAAATTCCAACATCGTACCGAAGTGGGCGACGCAGGAGAACTTCGACACTTGGGAGCGCGCCGGGCTCATCATGTACGGCCAGATGACGGCCGGCAGCTGGATTTACATTGGCACGCAGGGTATTCTGCAGGGCACCTACGAAACATTCGGCGCGCTGGCTCGGAAAATGGGATGGCCCAGCCTGCGCGGCAAAATTGTGCTGACTGCCGGACTTGGCGAAATGGGCGGTGCGCAGCCCCTTTCCATCACCATGAACGAGGGCGTTGGCCTTCTTGTTGAGGTAGATCCGTGGCGCGTCGAACGCCGGCTGCATTTGCGACAGGTGGATGTCGCCACGTCTAGCCTCGACGAAGCTTTACGCTGGGCCAGTGAATACCAACGCGCGGGCCAGCCTAAATCCATTGCGCTGATTGGGAACGCGGCGGAGATCCTGCCGCAACTATTAGATCGTGACTTCAAGCCAGATGTCGTCACGGATCAAACCTCCGCACACGACCCTCTCTATGGCTACATTCCCGCGCGGCTCTCCGTAACCGAAGCTGCGGCTTTGCGGAAAAGCGATCCCACGGCTTACCAGTGTCGGGCCATGGAATCGATGGCCATTCACGTTCGAGCAATGCTCGAATTTCAAGCTCGCGGCAGTATTGTTTTTGATTACGGAAACAATCTCCGCCAGCGCGCCTTTGATGCCGGGGTAACAAATGCTTTCGCCTATCCCGGTTTTGTGCCGGCGTACATCCGTCCTTTGTTTTGCGAAGGCAAAGGTCCGTTCCGTTGGGTCGCGCTCTCTGGCGACCCGAACGATATATACGCTACCGATCGTGCAGTAGCCGAACTGTTCCCAGAAAACTGCCATTTAAAGCGCTGGCTGGAAATGGCTGCCAAGCTAGTGGAATTCCAAGGCCTGCCTGCGCGCATCTGCTGGCTTGGTTACGGCGAGCGGCTCAAAGCAGGGCTACGCTTCAACGAAATGGTGGCGCGCGGTGAGGTCTTAGCGCCGATTGTCATTGGCCGCGACCACCTCGACAGCGGCTCGGTGGCCAGTCCGAATCGCGAAACGGAAGCAATGCTCGACGGCTCCGATGCCATTGCCGATTGGCCACTGCTCAACGCTCTGATCAATGCCGTGGGAGGAGCCACTTGGGTGAGTATTCATCACGGAGGTGGAGTGGGTATCGGATACAGCATTCACGCCGGCCAAGTGATTGTCGCCGATGGCACAGCGGCGGCCGCGCGCAGACTCGAACGAGTGCTCACCACCGATCCAGGAATGGGTGTCGTGCGTCACGCCGATGCGGGATATGCACAAGCCATTGAGTTTGCCAAAGCCAACGGCATCCGCATTCCCATGGAAGAACCTCGCTAGGACATGAGTCATATCGATCTGCTTATCCATAACGCCGCGCAACTCGTTACATGCGTAGCGCAATCCGGCGGCCCGGTTCGCGGCAAGGCCATGCTCGATCCGGGAATCGTCTCAGATGGCGCGATCGCGATCCACAAAGGTTCCATTATCGCTGTGGGGCGCAGCGGCGACATAACTCCCAACTTCACGGCCGCCGTCTCCATTGATGCGCGCGGGCGAGTGGTGTGTCCTGGGTTCGTCGATGCTCACACGCACATTGTCTACGCAGGCGACCGCGTAGGCGAGTTTGAAATGCGCATTCAGGGTGCAGCCTATCTTGAGATTCTCGCAGCCGGAGGCGGAATTGTCAGTACGACTCGTCAAGTCCGTCAGGCCTCCGTCGCAGACCTTGTTGAGCAGACTTTGCCTCGTCTGGAAACGATGTTGCGCCACGGCGCGACCACGGTTGAAATTAAGACGGGCTATGGCCTTGACACCGCTAGCGAGCTAAAAATCCTGCACGCGATAGAGGAACTTGCTCGACGCCAGCCAGTGACACTTGTACCGACATTTTTGGCCGCGCATGCTGTTCCGCCCGAATTTAGCGGCCGGGCGGACGATTATGTCGACCTCGTGATTGACAGCATGATTCCACCGGCTGCCGACTGGTATCAATCATCCTCCTTCGCCGCGCAGACAATTCCGTTCTTCATCGATGTGTTTTGCGAGAAAAACGCTTTCTCGCTTGATCAGTCACGCCGTGTACTGGAAGCTGGCGTGAAACACGGCATGCGCGTGAAAGCCCATGTTGATGAGTTCGTCAATTTAGGTGGCTCCCTTATGGCGTCGGCGCTTGGCGCTGTGAGCATCGATCATCTCGATGCCACAACTTCAGAGCAGATCGCCGAAATCGCTGGGAGTTCAACCGTCTGTGTCGCAATTCCGGCCGTTAACTTCCATCTGGGAAATCCGCACTACGCCAATGCACGCGGCATGATCGACGCAGGGGCCGCTGTTGCTCTCGCCACAGATTTCAATCCGGGCTCCGCGCCATGCCCATCGATACAATTCGTGATGGCTCTCGCCTGCCGTTATCAAAGGATGCTGCCCGCGGAAGCGTTGCTGGCCAGTACCATCAATGGCGCTTATGCGGTTGGCCTCGGCAACGTTTGCGGCTCCCTGGAACCCGGCAAATGGGCCGACGTCCTGATCGTCGACGCCGCTGATTACCGGCACTTGACGTATCAATTCGGTGGGAATCTCGTCCGCCAAGTCATTCGAAAGGGACATATTGTTTGGTCTCGCAATTAACTCTTAATCGACGCCAACTTCTTTTTTGCTTCCGCGGCGAATTTCGAATCAGGCGCTAGCTCAATCACTTTTTCAAACGCGGCCTTCGCCTTGTCAGCCTTGTGCAGTTTTTCTTCGGCCTCACCAACCCTTAAAAACGCTTCGGCCGACTTCGGGTTGTAACGGGTCGCATCTCTGTAGCGGTCAAGAGCGCCTAGATACTCGCCTTTTTTAAAATAAAAGTTTCCGACATCGATATTCCGCTTCGCTTCCAGCGGATTGAGGACGTACTTCCTGGGCGCCACCGATTCGTCTTCTTCGGGCGGATTGTCTTCATCCGGCGGTTCCACCTGCTTCTGCGGTGGCGACGCCGGCTTTTGCGCCCACACCCCTTCATACCCAATCAACGTAAACAAAAATAAACACTGGAATACGCGTGCCACAATTAAAATTATAGCTGCCAAATGGAACTCCGCGAGAAAGTAGCGCAGCTTCCCACCCAGCCGGGCGTTTACCTTTACAAAGATGGCCAAGGGAAGATTCTTTACGTCGGTAAGGCGAAGAATCTGCGTAGCCGGGTAAGAAGTTATTTCAATGAAGAGCGGCTGGCCGAAGCCAAAACCGGTACTCTGATTGGCGAAGCGCGCGACATTGATTTTATTGAGGTTGACAACAACAAGGAAGCGCTCGCTCTTGAAAACAACCTCATCAAACAGTACAAGCCGCGCTTCAACATTCTGCTGCGCGACGACAAAACTTTTCCGTATGTAAAACTCACCAATGAACGCTACCCGCGGGTGTACGTGACGCGCCGCATTCTAAAAGACGGTGCGGCATACTATGGGCCTTTTTTCCCGGGGAATCTCGCCCATCGTCTAGTTCATTTCATTCACCGCCATTTCAAGGTTCCGTCCTGCAAAATCGATTTCAACCGCCACCATACACATCCATGCCTGCAATTCCATATACATCGCTGCCTCGGCCCTTGCGTCACAGGTTTGACCACCGACCAAGCCTACGCCGCCGCCGTGCGCGACGTCAAACTATTCCTCGAAGGCCGTCACCGCGATTTAGCGAATGAATTGGAACGGCGCATGCAAGCCGCTTCCGAAGATATGCGCTTTGAAGAAGCTGCCAACCTTCGCAATCTGGCCACTACCGTGCGCGAAATGGAACAAAAGCAGAAGATGGACGCAGCCGAAGGGGACGATGTGGACATCTTCGGTTATCACGCTGAGCCGCCCTTGGTCGCGGTCAATTTGTTCCATTTGCGCAATGGCAAAATCGTCGACCGCCGCGAATTCTTTTGGGAAGACCAGGAAGATTTCGAACCCTCCGCGTTTTTTGAAGCGCTCCTCAAACAGGTGTACCTCAACAGCGTTTACATTCCCGGTCTCATTCACGTGCCTGCCGATTTTGAAAGCCGCGACGAACTGGAAGAGTTTCTGAGCGAAGCGCGCGGCCACAAGGTGGAGATACAGACGCCACAAAGAGGCAGCAAGAAGGCTTTGCTCGGCTTGGTGGAGACTAATTCGAAACATAGTTTCGACCAGCGTTTTCGCGTGCTGAAACCATCGTCGAAAGCGATTCAGGAGGCGATTCAAGAAGCGCTCAACCTGCCCGAAGCTCCGCGCCGGATTGAATGCTTTGACATCTCTCATATACAGGGAACCGACAAAGTCGCCAGCATGGTGGTTTGGGAGGACGGCAAGATGAAGAAAGCCGACTACCGCAAATTCATCATCCGCACGGTAGTGGGCAACGACGATTTCGCTTCCATGCGCGAGGTGATCACTCGCCGCTACGGCCGTCTGCAGGAAGAAAAGCAACCGTTCCCCGGGCTGGTGCTGGTGGACGGCGGGTTAGGACAACTGCATGCCGCCGCCGATGCACTGGAAGAATTAGGCATCACAGACCAGCCGCTCGCTTCCATCGCTAAGCGGGAGGAGTGGATTTATGTGTATGGGCAGGAAGACGAGCCGATCGTCTTAGACAAATTCTCACCCATTCTGCATTTGGTGCAGACCATTCGCGATGAAGCCCACCGTTTCGCCGTCACCTTTCACCGGACGCGCCGAAATGCTCAGCGCCTGACCTCGGAGTTGCACGAGGTTCCGGGCATCGGGCCCAGGACTGTCGAAAAACTGTTGCGCACGCTTGGCAGTCTAGAACGTGTTCGGCAATCGTCGGAAGAGGAACTATCCAGAATTGTTGGAGGGGCCGCCGCGGGGCGACTTCGCAAGCATCTGGCGGAGGCCATCGGCGGTAGTCCACTCATCCAGATCAGCGCGGTGGCTGAGGACTTAGACGCCGTGGAAGAGACGAAGGCCGAGCACCTCGGGTAAACCAGCCGCCTGGATCTCGGTGGCTGTTTTCTCGATCGGGTAATCGGCGCGCCGCAAGGTCACAAGCTTCTTGTCCGAATCGTAAATCGCGTAGGCTGCGCGTGGATCGCCATCACGCGGCTGCCCCACCGATCCTGGATTCACCATATACAGAAAGTCTGGTTCTAACTCAATCGTCCTCTCCGTCTCATCGAACTTCACCCTGGGCAAAACGGCCACGCGGTTGCGTTTGGCGAAAAAACCGCCTTGTAAATGGGTATGTCCGAAAAAGGCCAGCGGCATCTCAAGCTGCGCAAAATGGGGCGCGGCTTCTTGCACGCAGGCCACGTACTCATCTTCATCCGCCTGAGAACCGTGCCACATTTGGAAGTGTTCGTTCTTTGCCGGACCCATGGGCAGATCATGCAGATAATCGCGCTGCCCACTCTCCATGTTTTCGATCGTCCAGCGGGCGGCCGCTTGCGCTACTTCGTTGAACCACTCGAGATCTTCGATTCCAGCAACTACCTTATCGTGATTACCGCGAATGACCGTCACGCAGTTCTCTCTTACCCAGCGCGTTACCTTATCAGGGTGGGGGTTGTAGCCTACTAAGTCTCCGCAACAGACAATTTCCTGGTAGCTGCCTTTGGAGTCTTTAAGAACAGCTTGCAAGGCGTGCCAGTTGGCGTGAATATCACTCAGGATCAGGAATCGCACAGTGTTATTAAAGTTACTTCCGGCGGAGAGCCAAGGCGCACGGGCACGCCAATCGTACCAAGTCCCGAATTCACATACAAAGAAGACCCATTCATATGATAGGTGCCTTTAGTAAACGGCGTAACAAGATCAACCACGTTGAAATTTTTGCCCAGGAGTTCCAGGTTAATCTGTCCTCCGTGGGTATGCCCCGAAACCGTCAGTTGGAAACCTTGTTTCTCGGCTATGGGAAATACATCGGGATTGTGAGATAGCAACAAATTGAAAGCGTCTGGGGCAATCAGTTCGCCGGTGTGCTGCAGATAGGGAAGGTTGCGTTTCTGATGATCGACACCAACCAAATTCAGTTTTGCATTGCCGAACCGGAGCAGTTCGTTTTCTTGCCGCAAAAACCGCATACCCAATTCCCGCGCTTTCCTCGTCGTGTAACCTTGCACGTTCGCGTGCATCTCGTGGTTGCCCAAACATCCCCAGATTCCACTGACGGCGCGCAACCGTTTCAACTCGAGCAAGCAATCATCGAGCGGATCAAACCTATCGGTAATCAGATCCCCCGTCACGAACATCAGATCGGCGCGCAAGCCATTCGCCGCATCCACGGCTCGCGCCAAATCGGCGGCCGAATAGAAGGCACTCATATGAATGTCGCTCAGTTGCACCAGCCGCAATCCCCGCAGATCCTTCGGCAAGTTCGCAAACTTCATGGATACTTCGCGCACGGTCAGATCTTTGCGAGTGATCATGCCCACGCCGAGCGCCACCGCCGGAGCCGCGGCTAACGCGGTGAAAGAAGTTCGCAACAGCTCGCGCCGCCCGCCATCGATAGGTTTCTCGGGGACTCGTTTTGCCGAAAATCGCCGCCTTATCCAAATCGCAACAGCAATCGGAGTGATAGACCACCACCACAGCATGACCAAAGCGCCGGCCAGCGTCCCCTTTGCGTGCAGCCAGATGTAAAAAGGTTCCCAATTCGAGAAGAATGCCAGTGCCTGGCAAATCAAAACCACCCACGCCAACGCACGCGGTATAGAAAAGACACGAATCAGATAGAGTTGCGCAGCTATGCCCAAAATCAGAAATCCTAAACCGGGCAATTCGCGCAGGACGACGTTTTCAATTCCCACACTTGATTGTATCGAGCGGCCTCTTCGCTACAATGCTGGTCAATGTCATTAGTCGTGATTGGATCCGTGGCGTACGATGCAATCGAAACGCCACACGGGAAAAGGGAGCGCGCGCTCGGCGGTTCGTGCACCTATATCGCGCTCAGCGCGAGCTATTTCGCTAAGCCCTCCATCGTCGCTGTGGTGGGCGACGATTTTGCCGACGAAGATAAGGCGCTGCTCGAAAGCAAAGGTGTGGATTTACAAGGCCTCGAAACGGTTCCCGGCAAGACGTTCTTCTGGTCGGGCGTGTATTCAGCGGATATGAACGACCGTAAAACGTTGATCACCGACCTCAATGTTTTCGCCGATTTCAACCCCAAATTGCCGGCCGCTTATGCGCAACTGCCGTATCTGTTCCTGGGCAATATTCAGCCGGCGTTGCAACGGCGCGTGCAACAAGACATGCCGGGATTGCGCTTTTCGGGCGGCGACACCATGAATTTTTGGATCAACGGCAATAAGCCCGAGTTGCTCGAGACGATCAAGCACTGGGACTTCCTGTTGATTAACGATTCCGAAGCGCGCCTGCTTGCCGATGAAAGCAACCTGCGCAAAGCCGCGCAAAAGATTCTCTCGATGGGCCCCACCACGCTGGTTATCAAGCGCGGCGAATATGGCGCTATGCTGTTCCGTGAAGACAGTTTGTTCATGGTTCCTGGCTATTTGCTTGAAGACGTGTTCGATCCCACCGGCGCGGGCGATTGTTTTGCCGGCGGTTTTGTGGGTTACCTGGCTGAACGCGGCTTTGATTTGCGCAATGGCAATTTCGACCTCACCGAACTGCATCGCGCCGTTATTTATGGCTCCGTGATGGGCAGCTATTGCTGCGAGGAGTTTGGCGTTGAGCGCTTCCGCAACCTCACCCGCAAAGAGATCGACCAAAGATTTGAAGAATTCCGGCGCTTCACCGCTTTCTAAGCTGCCTGCCCCGGCGCGCGAAGTAGCGGCGGTCGTGGTGTCGCTCACTTTACTCGTCGCCGGATTCGCTTTCTACATCTTTCAACGCGGCTATATCCTTTACTGGGGCGATGCCGTCGCGCATCTCAACAACAGCCGCAGCATTCTCGATTCCCGAGTCCCGGGTTTCGACCAGATCGGCACTGTTTGGCTCCCGTCGCTTCATCTGCTCACACTGCCGTTCGTGCAAAACGATTGGTTGTGGACGACGGGTCTAGCGGGTACGCTTCCGGCAGCAGCTTGTTTTGTCGTCGCCGGCACTTGTTTCTTTCTCGCCGCTCGTCACACTTACCAGCGTGCTTCCAGCGCCTTGGTGGTTCTTTGCTGTTTCTCTCTCAATCCGAATCTTCTTTACCTTTCGTCGATCCCGATGACGGAGAGTGTTTTTCTCGCCGGCTTGGCCATCGCATTTCTTGCTCTTTTGCGATTCAAAGCGACCCAGCAGCGCCGTTATCTCGTCATGGGCCTATGCGCGTCCTGGTTCATGAGTCTGACACGCTACGACGGCTGGTTCCTGATTCCGTTCATCGCTCTGTTTTTTGCGCGCACGGCTGGGCGGCATCGTTGGTGGATTTTTTTTATCTTCTGCGCCGGCGCCGGTTTGGTTCCTTTGTGTTGGATGGCCAATGGCTGGTGGCAAACGGGCAACGCGCTCGATTTCGTCAACGGCCCTTATTCGGCGGCCGCCATCCAAGGCAACAAACCATACCCGGGCCTCCACAATTGGCAACAAGCCGCACGCTATTACTTTGAGGCCGGCAGACTTTGCGCCGGTTGGCCCTTGCTCGTGATTGGTGCCTTGGGCGCAATAGCCGCTCTGTTCCACAAACGAATGCGCGCGGTGTTCTTCCTGCTTCTGACACCGGCGTTCTATGTGTGGAGTATTCACTCCTCCCAAACTCCCATTCACGTGCCCACTCTGTGGCCGTTCAGTTGGTACAACACACGTTACGGCATCGCACTGTTTGCATTCGCCGCCTTCGCCGCGGGTGCTTTGACCGATGCCCTCCCTGCGCGCCGCAAACTCCTCGCTCTTGCTGTACCACTGTTATCCGTGGCTCCTTGGATCACGCATCTCTCTCCCGAACACTGGATCTGCTGGAAAGAGTCACAGCAAAACTCGATCTCCCGCCGGGCTTGGACAGAAGCGGCCTCGCGCTTTCTGACGGCAAACTACAAACCAGGCGACGGCATCCTTATGCACTTCGGCGATATCGCCGGCATCCTGTGCAAAGCCAGGCTGCCACTGCGCGCGTCTCTCCACGAAGGCACGATCCCCGAGTTTCTGCCCGCGGTCACGGCGACGGACGCCTTCCATCCTATGAAATGGGCCATCGCGCTGCATGGCGACATCGTCTCAACGGATCTCCTATCCCGGCAACCTTCAGCCTACAGATTGGTTCTGGAAGTCAAAACTAAAGACGCTCCCAAATTAGAGATCTTTCAACTGACCTATTAACGCAACCATGATAGAGCTTCCTTTCACCAAACTGCACGGAGCAGAAAACGATTTCATTATTAGTTGGGCCTCCGAGTCGCCACAAATAGAATGGCCCGAGATCGCGCGCCGCATTTGCGCCCGTACTACAGGCATTGGCGCCGATGGCTGGATGCTGGCATGGAAAGAGACCGGCGGCCTGCGCACGCGTCTCTTCAATTCCGACGGCAGCGAAGCTGAGATCTCGGGCAACGGCACTCGTTGCGCCGCGGCATTTGCGCTACTCAAGGGCGCAGGCGTACCGTCCACCGTCACCATCACGACAGTGGCCGGCCCGAAATCGCTCCGCCTCATCTCGCGACAGGACAACCGTTTTATGTTTGAGATGGATATGGGCACGCCGCGCACAGAGGAACTGCGCGCTACGTTGCATCTCGCTGGCCGCGACTGGGACGCCACCATCTTGAACGTGGGTAATCCGCAATGCGCTATCTTTGTCAAAACTTTGCCCGCCGATTGGCGGATTCCCGCCGCTGAAGCCGAAGCGCACCCCCGTTTCCCAAAACGGTCGAATGTTTCGATGGTGCAGGTTCTTGATCGACACGCTATTGAAGCGGTCTTCTATGAGCGCGGCGCTGGGGAAACCCGTAGTTCCGGTACCGGCTCTACTGGTGCGGCCGTCGCAGCAATCCTCAGAGAAGAGGTACAGACTCCCGTGGAGATCAGAACTCCCGCCGGGACACTCAGTCTGAGGTGGGACGAAAGCGTCTTTTTGACAGGCCCAGCAGAGTTGATCGGCGAAGGTACATATTATCTCGACCTCACATGAGCCGGGACTTAGTGTTGCTTACGCTAGACAGGACACTAGTCTAGCCCGTGATCCTGATTTCCCCGACACCGCCATTTACCTCCAGCTTCACTGTCACTTTCGCTTTGTTGTACAAATCGTTTTCCCAGTGATCGCCGTGCTTCTGCAAGCCGGTTACATTCACGCTGCCAATTCCACCATGCGCTTCCGCCCACACGCCGGCGTCCTTCGGTAAACGGATCTCGGCTTGCCCTACGCCCCCCTCGATCTTTACCTCGTAATCGTGCGTCGGCTCGCCGCTTAGATCGAGTTTCACCTGCCCCGCTCCCATATGCACCTCCAAATTACGCAACAGCAGGGTGCCGAGGGTCAACTGCGCTTGCCCGGCCCCGCAGTTGATCGTCAAATCCGTAAGGATATGATCGTTCAGATTCAGATCCCAAACATACTTAGTCTTGCCGCCGCCGCGTGCGCCATTGGGTTGCTTGATGGTCACTGTGGCATGGTTGCCGTTGATTGAACTGCTGACCACAGGCTTCCAGGAATCCACGTTGTAGGTGAAGGTTCCGTCCAGCATTTTCGCCGCGCCTCCTCCAATATTCAACTGCCCGGCGCCCATATCAAGTTCTACGTTGGCCCTCTCGGCAGTTCCGCCATCCAAGTGAACCGGGTCATTTCTTTCCGGCCCGGTGACCACTGGATCGAAATCGCATCCGCTCAGACAAAAGCAACCAATCATTACCGCGAAAATCCCTATGCGAGCTGTCATCATACGATCCTGACCCAGTTACGAAGGAAATTCAAGTTTTGTTCCTTGGAAAAAGAGCGCCATCATCCCGACATGTTTCAATGATCTGCAAAATCGACCGCGCCGCATGCCCTCTATAGGTCGTCCGTGATAGCTTCTTCATTTGACAGGAGGTCCGTTGCGAGCTGCCCTTTTTACCCGTGAGTACCCGCCCAACGTCTATGGCGGCGCCGGCGTACACGTTGAATATCTGAGCCGGGAACTGGCCAAGAAAATCGACGTCGAGGTCCATTGCTGGGGCGACCAGAAGTCCCACACTGGCCAACTGGAAGTGGTCGGTGCCCTGCCCTGGTCGGAAATCTCCAATGGCACGAGCGGCAAATTTAAGGCCGCTCTGGAGACTTTGAGCCTCAACTTGACCCAGATCAAAGATCTGGCTGGTGTCGACGTCGTCCATACGCACACCTGGTACGCCTCCATGGCTGGTTTCTGGGCAAAGAAGCTGTATAACGTCCCTTTTGTGCTCACCACACACAGCCTTGAACCGCTGCGCGCTTGGAAAGCCGAACAGTTGGGTAGCGGCTACGCCATGAGTTCGTGGATCGAACGCACCGCCATGTTGGACGCCGATGCGATCATCGCCGTCTCACAAGGAACCAGAGAAGACATTGTGCGCGCTTATCCCGAAGTCAAACCAGAACGAGTCCACGTGATCTACAACGGGATCGACCTCGATGAGTACCAGCAAACCAGCGACGACACAGCCCTCAAGACGTACGGCGTCGATCCGGAAGTGCCGTACGTGCTTTTCGTAGGGCGCATTACGCGCCAGAAAGGCGTCACACATTTGGTGGATGCCATCGAATACCTGCCGCCCGCTACGCAAGTCGTTCTATGCGCGGGTGCGCCCGATACGCCGGAGATTGCCGCGGAAATGCGCCAGAAAGTCGCGGAGGCGCGCAAGCGCAATCCGCGCGTCATTTGGATCGAAAAAATGGTCACCAAACGGGAGGCCATTCAGCTCTATAGTAATGCGCGTGTTTTCTGTTGTCCTTCTGTTTATGAGCCCTTTGGCATTATCAATCTCGAAGCTATGGCGTGCCACGCTCCGGTCGTGGCAAGTGCAACCGGCGGCATTAAAGAAGTTGTTGTCGAAAACCAGACAGGCTACCTGGTTCCGTTTCAGCCAGACCCCGTCACCGGCTTTCCCACACAACCGGAAAAGTTCGCGCGCGATCTGGTAGCCCGCCTCTCACAACTCTTGGCAGACCCCGCCCGCTGCCGCCAATTTGGCGCGGCCGGCCGTAAACGCGTGGAAGAAATCTTCAGTTGGCGCAGCATTGCCGGCCAAACGGTGGAGCTCTACCGCTTTCTCATTGAAAAGTCGAAGGAACAATCTCACTCATAATAGTTTTCGAAACCACCAATGCAAAAGCCGCAAATAGATGGACGTCAAAGAGTCGTCATTGAAAGTGTTTCCCCTGAAATCGACGGTGGTCGGTTTGCCGCCAAACGAACGATTGGCGACATCGTACGCGTCGAAGCCGATATNNCGGATGGCCACGATTCAATCGCCGCCGTCGTGCGCTATTGGCAGGCTGGGCTAGAGACTTGCCAGGAAAACCCCCTGCGGTTCTTCGATAACGACCGCTGGAGTGCGTCGTTTCCGGTTACTGCCCTAGGCCGTGCTCGCTTCACCATTCTGGGGTGGGTCGACCATTGGGAAACCTGGCGCCGCGATCTAACCAAGCGCATAACGGCGCACAACGATTCGAATGTCGATTACCTGATCGGCGCCAACCTTATTGAGGCGGCTGCCCACCGCGCCACCAATCCCGATAGCACCTGGCTGCTCGCCAAGGCCAACACCCTGCGCACGCTCACAGATACCGAATCACGGCGAAATATCGCCACCGACAGCGTTCTGAACGACATGCTGCGCCGCTATCCCGACCGGCGCTTCGCCAGCCAGTACCAACGCACACTGGAAATCGTTGTCGAGCCCGTGCGTGCCCGCTTCAGCGCCTGGTACGAACTGTTTCCGCGTTCTACCAGTGCCGATGGCTCGAAACACGGAACCTTTGCCGATTGCGAAGCACGCTTGCCCTATGTGGCTGAACTTGGCTTCGATGTGCTCTACCTCCCGCCCATTCACCCCATCGGACTCACCTTTCGCAAAGGCAAGAATAATGCCGTCGATGCCGAACGCGACGATGTAGGCAGTCCTTGGGCCATTGGCGCCACAGAGGGCGGGCACAAGGCGATTAACCCCGATCTCGGTACGTTGGAAGACTTTCGCCGGCTAGTGAAGAACGCCGAATCGTTCGGCATGCAAGTGGCGCTCGACATTGCCTTTCAAGTTTCGCCCGACCATCCTTACGTCAAAGA
>PMSX01000389.1 GCA_003167495.1 Bryobacterales bacterium
CCCCCTGCTATCAAATTCGGAACGATGACCAAGCACGAAGCCTTGTTCAGCAAGTCTTGAGGAATCCCTTTGTCGGAGGCATTCATCATTTCCTTTAAATCTTCCGTTGCAGCCACCAAGCGCTGTTCGGCATTTTTCTGTGCAAATACTGGCACGCTCATCAGCGCCGCCAGCACAAGTCCTGACAAAAGTCTCATAACCATTAGATGCTCCTGGCGCAGATCTGTTGCGCGATCTGATCGGCCTGCCGTACGCAATCGGGAATACCTACACCATCGTAGGCGTTGCCGGCTAGGAACAATCCTGGGTAATTTTCCAGGTGCTCGAAAATGTTCTTAACCCGCTGGCTGTGGCCCACTACATATTGGGGCATGGAGTTCGGCCACCTATTGAACGTGTGGAATAGTGGCGGCGTTGTGATGCCCATGAAAGTGCGGAGGTCACTGCGAACCAAAGACAAAATGTCCGCTTCGCTCACGTTCGCCAACTCCATTGCTTGGCGGCCCACAATGAAGGTCCGAATCGCCGCAAGGTTAGGCGGAGTGCGCATGGGCCACTTAGTGTCGACCCAAGTTGCCGCCGCAATTGTCTTGCGCTCGCCGCGGGGCACAAGAAAGCCGAAACCGTCCAGCGGATGGCCCAACGTGGCCCGGTCATAAACCTGCATCACGAGAACGGCCGATGAATAGGGAATAGCCGCGAGTTCCTCCGCCACGGGTGCGGCGTTTGTTTCGAGCAGGCGCGCATTGACATGGGCTGGACAGCAGAGCGCCACGTTATGCGCCGACAGTGTTTCACCACCCACGTGGACTTGCCAGACGTCCCCTTGGCGCGCGACACCGGTGGCCTCACCACGCACAATGTTGACCCGGCCGGCCAGTGCGCTTGCCAACGAGTTTGTCAGCGTTTGCATGCCATATCGAAACGAAAGAAACAAGGAACCTTTGGGCCGATCACGCAGTTCCTGCTGTACCCCCTTGACCAGGCTTCCATACTTGCGTTCATACCCCAGGAAGCGCGGCAAAACGCTGCCCGCACTTAAGTTTTCCGAGTCGCCGCCATACACGCCGCACAGCAAAGGCTCGGTGAGATACTCCAGAACTTCCGCGCCAAAATGCTCCTCGACGAACTGACCAACCGAAACATCTTTTTGGCGTTCGAGCGGTTTCCTCTTGGTTTCCTGATGTATGGCGCGTTTTGCGTCCTCGCTGATCAGTTGCGATTGCTGCAGCGGTTCCCATTCGCCCGGCACCATCATGATCATGCCTTGCGGCATGGGCTGCAGTTCGCCATTGCGCACCACAAAGATGCGTCGCGCCGCGTCGTTCGAACCGATAATCTGCTCTTTCAAGCCAGGAAGTTCGCCCGCCAAATCGGTGACAGCCGGTTTGGTAGCAATGTAACTGTCGGGACCAGCCTCCAGATGGCAGCCCTCTATAACGTCGGTCTTGATCAAGCCGCCCGTGCGGTGCGTCTTCTCAATGATGGTGCAAGGAATCGCGTAACGCGACAAAAAGTAGGCGGTCGCCAATCCGGTAACGCCACCGCCTATAATCAGAACTCGTTCCGCTGCCATACGCCCTCAACGCTGAAAGTCGCGCACCAGCTGCACCACGGCCTTAACGTTCTCAACCGGTGTTTCCGGCAGAATGCCGTGCCCCAAATTGACGATGTGCCCAGGCCGGTTCCCGGTGCGGCGCAAGAGGTCATTTACTTTTGTCCGCAATTCCGGCAAAGGCGCAAATAGTGCGACAGGGTCGAGATTGCCTTGAATGGCAGAACGGTAGCCGATATCCATCCAGGCTTGGTCGATATTGATTCGCCAATCGACGCCAATCACATCGCCGCCCGCTGCGTGCAGTTCACGAAAGAAGCCAGCCGCGCCGGTGCCAAAGTGGATGACGGGAACGCTCGCCGAGCGAATACGTTCAATCAGCGCGCGCGAATACGGCTGTACGTAGCGCACGTAGTCTTCCGGGCTGAGGGCACCCACCCAACTATCGAAAACCTGGATCGCCTTAGCGCCACCGCCCACCTGTAAGCTGGCAAAATCTCCCAATACATCCACCAATTTGCCCATGAGACGGCGCCACATGGTCTCGTCGGCGTACATGAGTTTCTTGGTCTTGAGGAACGTTTTTGAAGGGCCGCCCTCAATCATGTAGCTGGCCAGAGTAAACGGGGCACCCACGAAACCAATCACTGGCACGCGGCCAGCCAACGCGCGTGTTACGACCTGAATCGATTCGGCTACATAGCCAAGTTCGTCCGTACGGCTGGTGGAGAGGCCGTCAATGTCTTCCGGCTCGGTCACTGGGTTCTCAATGGACGGTCCCTCGCCGGTGATGAAAGACAGCTTGAGTCCCATAGGTTCCACGGGCAGCAATAGATCGGCGAAAATGATGGCCGCATCCACGTCCAAAATCTCCACAGGTTGTAGGGTAACCTCGGCAGCCAACTCGGGCTTCTTGCAAATCTCAAGAATGCTGTGTTTTGCTCTAATGTCCCGGTAAGACTTCATGTAGCGGCCTGCCTGCCGCATGAACCAAACCGGCCGTACGTCGGTGCTTCTCCGGCGGCAGGCATCCAGAAAGCGGCCGCCGCTCAGTTGACCCACGCGCATTCATCCCCCACTCTCTTTTCGCACATCAGGACGCGAAAATCTTTCGTTTTGTGGATCTCGGTCCACGGCCGTCCCAAAATGTAGCACGTTCTGTAAAACGCGTTTGCATGAAAATTACGGGTGAATGAATCAGCTTTTCGTCTGTTCCTGATCGCGCGGCCGCCCGCGCCGAACACGCTTCATCAAATGGTCCATGCGAGCGTTGATGGCCAGTTTTACATCGGCTTCGAAATGCAATTCTGGAATACGGAACAGATTCAGGCGTTCGGCCAGTTGATGGCGGAGGAACCGGCGCGCGCCTTCGAGGGCGGCGATTGTCTCCTTTTGTTGAGCTAAATCGCTGCTCATGTGTAAACGGACCTGAGCGTGCCGCATGTCGGGCGAAACCAAGACCTCTGTTACAATAGCGTCGCCGATTCGTGGGTCGGACAGCTCGTAAGCGATCATTTCACCGAGTTCCTCACGCAAAGCCTCGGATACTCGTCCAGCCCGGTGGTTATCCATGACGCCTCCCTAATTAAGTAGTGTACGGCGTCGGTCTCAAAACCTGTTATTGCTTAGCTTTCAAACTGCGCCGGTCTCACGGGATCTGGAGAATTTGCGTTTGACCGGCAGAGTCTTGGTATGCATATCGGACAAAGTTGCCCTTACCTACGCGCGGGGGAAAACGCCGAGAACCATTTGATACGGCAATCTGGCTGATATTGTGAGGAATCCTTCAAATAACCCGCTGGCGTAGAGGGCGGATCCCAGTTCTTGTGTAGGGGCTACTCCGACGGGAGCCGAAACACTGGTGTTGGCGCCACGCAATCGGTATGCCTCCCAATCGCCCGTTAGCTCCTGTGCCGTCGTCGAGAGGGGCACGTGTGAACCGAGACATCCGTAACATCTGCCACTCCGGTTAGTGGTACATGAGCGTTAAGGATGAGCCACGAGCCTTTAGGGTTCGGTACCAATCCGCCTGGCGTTAATGGGGAGCCGAGCAAAGCGCCGACTTCGAATTGGGCCACTAACGAATTCTCCCCCAGATACACCGTATCGAAGGGCGTGGCGGCAGTTGGTCCCTCATAATAGCGGCTTGCAAAAAGACGAGTGTGCGAATAACTGAGTGCCGTGGAAAGATGGCGCGGTTCTACAGTTCGGTACCAAATCGAGGCGATTGGCCGGGACGGAAGTCCGGCGACGGCCGCAAGATTCATGCCATGCCGGAATATATGACGGATCGTAGCGTATCGCGGAGAAGTTGCTCGTCAGGAGTGCCAATCAGATCGAGAGGGCACCGTCCGGCGAATTTGCTGTTCGGCGTCGCCACCCATTCGTCCGCGTTTGTAAGAAGCTCTTGCACATCAATACGAATATCCGTGTGCTCGCCACGCATAAGAATAGCCGCGAGCGGTGCGGGTCCGGGTGCTGGCATGTTGTTATGAACCTCCAACCGTATGGACTCCCTATGGAGTCTATCGTCCACAACTTCATCACACTTTAACAGATTCGGTGATCGGGGCCTAGCGGGCTTTTCGCTCATGGCCCCTTCATCCGGTAGAAGGATCTCGCCAGCAGGGTTGGTTCGGGTCTTGTTTTCCATAGATCGGGTTTTCGCTGTCAGAATAAAATCGGTTAAGATCGCAAAAGCCGGGAAAGCACCAAATGTGACTGATTTTAAAGGAAAATAAATCGTGAATCTAGTGTGATGGCCCATGGCGGGGCCTGCGACCTTCGTTACAAGAGGGGTGAAAATGGAAGTCTTAAGTTGAGATTGGAATTGTGTAACGGGTAGCACGTCCCCGAGTTTGCTAAAGGGCGCCGCCCTTGGCTAGTTGAAGTGTTCTGGGAACGCCAAGAGCACTTCGCTCTGTGCCCGTGCGCGGGCAGCCTCATCGCTCCGATTCAGTTTTGCAAGAACAAAGGAGTAAGTCTTCAGAATATTTCTGAACACCGGGTGACCGGCTGGAAAGACGCGCCCACTCAGCTTGACGCACTCCTCCAGGAGGGGTTCAGCTTGTTTGTACTTCTTCTCGGCAATGTAGACTGAAGCAACATTGGCCAATAGAATCACTCGATCCGGATGATCAGCGCCAAGCGCGGAGGCCGCTAATGCAAGCAGTTCGGGAATCAGGGCCTCGGCCTGGGGATACGCTCGGAGCTTCTCGTAACTCAGGCTCTCCGCGTTGAGGGGATAAACGATCTATGCATCGTTGGGAGGCAAGACCTCCTTCCAAATCGCCAGCGCCAAATTCACGGCTTGCCCAGTTTTTTTTGGATCTCCGAGGCGCACGTAAGCGTTCGCAAGGTTCGCGTACGCGCTACCCAGCTCAATCGTGTTACCTTCTTCCGCCTCGGCAAATATGAATGCTGCCTGCGTATACAACTTTAAGGCGTGGCCGGTTTCCTCGCGATCTTCCAATGCACGCGCAAGGCCTGTCAGAAGAATGGCTAAACGCGGAGAGAGAGTATCCAAAGTCTGCCTGGCCAGCGAGACGGCCTGTTCGGCGACATTATTCTCTTCGAAGTAATTGCCTTCACCGCGAAGCGCTTCCGCAAACGCGTCTTCCGCGATCGCGAATATTGTTGTGTGTGCTTCTTTGGCGCCGTCAAGAAGGCGCAAGGCCTCTCTGGCTCTTGTCTCTGCCCCCGCATAATCGCCCAGACCGTTATCCACGTCAGCTATTTGGCTGAGCACGTATCCTCGCAATTCGGGTGTCAGCTGAGCTGTGGGCCTGGCAAGAAACTCCTGATACTTTGTCAACGCTTCCCGATACTGACCTCTGCGGACGAGATCCTGTGCGGTCTGCAAGGAAGTGATCGATGGCTCAGCTTTGATTTCGCCAGCAACGCAGAAACATAGTTAGTGGGAATGTGATCAAAATCGACATCAGTCGGCTCCTGATACCAGCTAGCGATCATTCGCTATGCAATGCGAGAGCTTTGTCGTCGATTGACGGAAAACAGGTGTGAGGCGCGCCGCACGGGCGCCCAGCCCATCCACAATTGAACTGAGGATCTTGGCTCCAGTGCTGGCGAGATACCGTTTCGCGCCCCAGAATTCTCGCTTGGCGACGAAGACGTTACTTTTTCGGCAGATTGCCGGTATTGTGATCTCGTGAACGGATTGTGCCAATGGTTCTAATGCTGAATGGCCATAAGGTAACGCTGGACGTGCTGGCGGACGAACCACTCCTTTGGGCGATTCGCGAAGCGGCCGGACTGACGGGCACGAAGTATGGATGTGGTATTGGACAGTGTGGCGCTTGCACGGTACATCTCGATGGAAAACCCATCCGATCATGCGTGATGCCCGTCGAGTCGACTGTCGGGAAACTGGTGACTACCATCGAAGGCGTCTCTGGCGAGACGGCGCGCACCGTTCAGAGCGCTTGGGACAAGCTTGACGTTGTCCAATGCGGGTATTGTCAGCCGGGCCAAATCATGTCGGCGATCGCGCTGCTTGAACAGAAGCCGTTGCCTAGCGATGCCGATATTGATGCCGCTATGAGCGGTAACATTTGTCGCTGCGCAACCTACGTGCGCATCAGGGCGGCGATTCACGAGGCCGCGCGAATAAGAGAAGGGACGCTCGATGCGGATCGACGCTGAAACTCCTGCCACAGATAGACGCAGGTTTCTAAAAACTAGTGTTTCCGTTACTGCCGGTCTGGTGATTGGGTTTTATTTGCCGGAGCGCGCCGAAAGCGGTGAGAGTGTCTTTGCTCCCAACGCGTTTGTTCGGGTTGCTCCCGACAATAGCGTGACCGTTGTTTCCAAGCATGTGGAGGGTGGACAAGGCATCTACACTGGGCTGGCGACTATCCTTGCCGAGGAACTCGATGCTGACTGGTCGCAGATTCGCGTTGAGCCTGCGCCGGCGGAATCGAATCTTTATAAGAATCTGCAATTTGGTTCACAAGGCACGGGTGGGAGCAACTCGATCGCCAACTCATTCGAACAGTATCGCCGGGCAGGGGCAACGGCGAGGGCCATGCTGGTCAGTGCGGCGGCCGAACGATGGAAGGTTGACAAGACGGAGATCACGGTGGGAAAGGGTGTGGTCAGGCATGAAACAACGTCGAGACAGGCGACTTTCGGCGAACTGGCGCAGGCCGCCGCGACCGTGCCGGTGCCTGAGGAGGTGACACTCAAAGACCCAAAAGATTTTAAGCTGATTGGATCTCCACATATACAACGCGTTGACAGCAAGGCCAAGACGAACGGGACGGCAGTTTTTGCAATTGATTTCTCGCTGCCGGAGATGGTGACGGCTTTAGTCGCGCGGCCGGCTCGCTTCGGCGCGGTTGTAAAGACATTTGATGCCACACGAGCGAAAGCCGTGGCGGGCGTGGTTGACGTGGTGAAGATTTCGACAGGTGTCGCGGTGGTTGCCAAATCTTTCGGGGCTGCAAAGAAAGGCCGCGACGCGTTAATCATCGAATGGGATGAAACAAAGGCTGAGCAACGCGGAACGCCCGAATTCTTGACTGAATATAGAAGGCTGCTGGAGCAACCCGGCGCGATTGCCCGGCGCGATGGCGACTGTGCGCAGGCGTTTGCCGGTGCGGCGCGGACGCTGACTGCAACCTTCGAGTTTCCTTACTTAGCCCATGCGCCCATGGAGCCGCTTAGCGCCGTTGTTCAGCTTTCAGCAGAGCGGTGTGATATCTGGACTGGCGATTGGGGCGTATCGGGTGTGCAAGAAGACGCGGTTCGGATCACGGGGCTGAAACCCAAACAAATCCAAATTCACTCGCTGTACGGAGGGGGCAGCTTCGGTCGGCGAGGAGGCGGTGCGTCGGAGGTGGTCGAGGTAGCGAAGGCGATCGGCGGGCGGGTTCCGGTGAAGTTATTCTGGACACGTGAAGAGGACATGCGGGGCGACGCATACCGGCCCATGTATCTCCACAAACTCACTGCGGGGCTGGACGAGCAAGGCAATTTGATCGCTTGGCAGCACAGAATTGTTGGCCAATCAATTCTTGGCAACGATCCAAATTGGATCATGAATGGCGTCGATGTCACTTCGGTCGCTGGCGCCAGCAACATTCCCTACGGGATTCCCAACATTCTCGTGGATCTGCATTCGCCAGTGCTGGGTGTACCGGCAGAAAGATGGCGCTCAGTCGGCAATAGTCACAACGCCTTTGCGGTGGAAACCTTTCTCGACGACGTTGCGCATGTGGCGGGCCGAGATCCTTATCAGCTTCGGCGTGCGCTTCTTGCGAAAGACCCACGAGATAAAAATATGCTGCTAGTCGCTCCCGACCGGATGCGTCCAACTTTGTTCGCCAAGTTCCCGCGCGACCGGCAAGTACTCGAACTTGCCGCTGATAAAGCTGGTTGGGGAACCCCTCTTCCGCCTGGCCGAGGCCGAGGTCTGGCTGTTCATTACTCCTTTAGGACTTCTGTCGCATATGTGGCGGAGGTAACTGTTGGTTCGGACGGCAAGGTGAAAGTAGACCGGGTAGTTTGCGCGGTGGACTGCGGTGTCGCCATTAATCCAGATGTGATCCGCGCGCAGGTGGAGGGCGGTATAGGCTTCGGATTGGGTGCGATCCTCTACGGTGCTATCAGCGTGAAGAACGGTAAAGTGGAACAGTCGAATTTTAACGACTATCGCGTCCTGCGTATGAACGAAATGCCGAAGGTGGAGGTGCATATCGTGGCATCGAGTGAGCGGCCCACGGGAATCGGCGAGCCGGTGGTGCCTCCCATCGGCCCGGCAGTGTCCAACGCCATCTTTGCCGCTACTGGAAAACGCGTGCGAACGCTGCCCCTCCGCCCACGCGGCGCATAGCTTGGCTGAGCCATGCATACGAAATTGATCTTCCTTTCAGCTATGCTGAGGTCAACGACTGCCTAGCATATGCCTACCGCTACGCGTATCAAATTTGTGATTTTTGGCTGGGCCGGCGCCTCTCTCTTTTTCACAGCGGTCCTAATGGTGAGCGACCTTGGCGGTGACAAGCCATTTGGTTTTGCTCTTTACGCCAACGCGGTGCACTTCGCGCTTTGGACAGTGGCGCTGCCGCTACTGTCGCAATGTACGCACAAATTTCCGCTCGGCCACGGGAAAAAAATATGGAACGGAGCGGTGCTGCTGCTTTCCGTTGCGGTGTTTGGATCAGTAGTGATGCTGAGTCAATGGGCGATTTTGTATTCGACCTACTTTCCCTATGGTTCGTCGTCCTACTGGTCGTTTATGAAGTCCGGGCTGGGCAGGTTTTTACCTTCCGATATTTTGATAGGGATAGTGCTGGTACTGGCATTGGAGGGTTGGCGAGTTTGGTTGAATTTTCAGGCGGAAAGGACGCGCGCGACCGATTTGGAGCGCCAGCTCGCGGTTTCGCGGCTCGACGCGCTCCGCATGCAACTGCACCCGCACTTTCTTTTTAATACGCTGCACACTATTGCAGGACTGATTGTTGAGCAGCCGCCGACGGCCCGCCGCATGGTGATAGCACTGGGTGATCTGCTCCGGCTGACATTGAAAGAAAGCAGCGACTCCGTCCGCAGCCTGGCGGAAGAATTGGAATTTGCAGATCTCTACTTGGGAATCGAAAAGCTCCGGCTGGGTGAGCGCCTGGTCCTCGACTATGACATCGAGCCCGACGCAACCTCGGCTGAGGTTCCGCAGCTATTGCTGCAGCCGCTCTTTGAAAACGCTGTCCGGCACGGGGCGGCGCAAACACAGAAGCGCTGCGAGATTCGGTTTTGTGCGTTCCGGGAAGGCGATCAGCTACACCTTACGCTTTACAATGGTGGCCCGGTGCGGATGCCGTGTTCCAGTGTGCCGGCATTCGGAGTGGGACTTACGAATACAATGGCCCGGCTTCGCCTCTATTACAAAGACGAATTCGCGTTTCAATACACGAACCGGCCGCAAGGCGGCGTGCGGATTGATCTCTCCATTCCTTACAAGAGAGCCGCCTATCTGAGAGAGGATGGCTTTAAGGAACTGCATGTCACTGCCCCCGGCGTCCATACGCACGCTGATCGTTGACGACGAGCCGCATGCACGCAACTATTTGCGTGAGTTGCTTGGCGCCGAAAGAGACGTGTTGATCGTTGGCGAAGCGGCGAGCGGAGCGCAAGGCCTGGACCTGATCCGGAAGCTTTCTCCTGACATCGTGTTTTTAGACATTCAAATGCCCAGCCTTAGCGGATTTGAGATGGTCGAGAAAATTGAGATTGAGAAGAGGCCGATTTTCATCTTTGTCACGGGGTACAGTGAGTATGCCGTTAGAGCATTTGAGGTGGAGGCGGTCGACTATTTGTGCAAGCCCTTCGATAAAGAACGTTTGGCGATTTCGATGGAGCGCGCGATACGACGTCTAAGCATGCGGGATCCTGTTTCCGGAGTCGACCCAGAAGGGAATCACTGGCTCTCCCGGCTGGCGATCAAGGAGGAGGATGGCATTGTTTTTGTGCCGGTGGAACAGATTCTCTGGATTGAGGCAGCGAACAAGTATGTTGTCGTTCATACTGCCGATCGCGCGCATATCGCGAGACAGACTATCCAAAGCTTGGAAGACAGGCTCGATCCCAAACAGTTCGTTCGAATACACCGATCGATTTTGATTCGCAAGGCCGCCGTGCGAGGATTGCACCCAATGTTTCACGGAGACTACACAGTAAGACTGACCAACGGAGCCGAGGTAACGTTGAGTAGAAATTTTCGCGAAGCGTTTTTCAATCAGATGAGCCGCTGAAATCCAGCGGCGGCTATTTATGCAATCCGCGGGACCGCAAATATGCAACGAGTTCGGCGGGGTGATCTGTTTGAATGCCGGCCGCTCCGCGCTCAATAGCATCCTGCCAGTTTGTCGCATTATCGGCCGTCCAGAGCCGGTCGACGAAATTCGCGTGATTCCAGGCGTTGAAGAACTGACCACGGAACTGCAGTTTGACTCTTTCGCGGATGACGAAATTACGCTGCAACGCCAAATCCCAATTCTCGACGCCCGGCCCGTGCAGCGGGAAGCGCGCCGAAGTGCCTAGCGTGCCTTCCGGCGCCAATGAAAAGTTGGCGGTATTAAACCAGCGCGCCAAGGTCTGCGGGCCCGAGAAAACAGGCAGTCCATTGCCATTGGGGCGCTGCGCCTCGGTGAATTCAGTATCGGCATTCAGATTCGCTTGCGTGATGGCCAGCGGCTGACCCACTTGAAATTCAGTAACTCCGGCGAGTTCCCAGCCGCCGGGCAACAATTTTGCCAATAAAAAAAGGCGACCGGCCCCGTCCCGGATTCACAAGTTCCGGAAGGTTCTCCAACTGCTCGGAACCGACGACGTGTGCGCCCTCCGGCGAATCGTAGTTCACTTCCGACTGAGTGGATGTCACTTCCACGCTTTCGGTAACAGTGCCAATTTCCAGTGCTGGATCAAGCCGGAAACTTTGATTGAGCTGCAGCTCAAGATCAATTTGCACGAATGCTTTAAAGCCTTTAGCAGTAAAGTTGACGCGGTAAGGACCTGGCTTGAGGAAAGCGGCGTTGTACTCCCCAGCGCGATTGGTGACTGTACGGGAGGTCTCGTTCGTTGAGGTTTGGGTGACGGTGACCTCGACATCGGCTAACGGTAGCCCGGCTGGATCACTCACACGGCCGCTAATGCTGCCGGTAAAGGTTTGCGCGTTTAGCAATGGGCATAACAGCACCAGGAGAGAAATGGAGAAGAGCGGAATCGTGATACGAAAGAGCGCGAATTGTGTATCAACGAAAGCAAGCTTAGAAGCCATGCAACAGTATCAGATTTTTGTTTAACGTTTGAGTTAACGCCGGGTGAAAAATCGTGCATCGACTCCCCATAAAGCAGATTGTGGTCCGGACCTCAAAGCGAGCCTGTCGTTACCGCTTCTTTAACAGGCGCGCCTCGGCTCCGGCCGCGGGCTATGAGCACTCCTTTGCATGTTGTTTTCTCGCTGGTCGTATCGTAGGATGGAAACGATCTTCCGGGAAGAGTGCTGGCCTCGTCGCTCGCGATTTTCCGTGATCCGAATGCTGAGAGAGGCCCCGATTTATGAGTAAACATCCGCTGGAACCCTTAAGTTCACAGGAAGTTGAGACTGCGGTGTCGATACTGAAGACACTTCCCGAGTTCAACGGCACGACTCGCATCATTAGTGTGATGCTGAAGGAGCCCGCGAAAGAAACCGTTCACAGCTGGCCTTCGTCGCCTGCAAATGGGCGCCAAGCGAAGGCCGTTCTGCTGGATAATGCGATCAACGTAACGTCTGTCGTCGAGTTGGACCTTGGCGGGAATCGTGTGATCCAAAGAAAGACAGCCCCTCCGGGAGCCCAGCCGACACTTTCCGTCGATGAGCAGGTTGAGTGTGAACAAGCAGTGCTGCGCAGTCCTGATTTTCGCGCCGCTCTCGAAAAACAATATGGCATCTCCGATACGTCTTTGGTGATGGTTGATATCTGGAGCGCCGGTTATTACGGGCAAGAAGAGGAGCGTACGCGACGCCTCACGCGCCCCCTCTGTTTCCTTCGCGCCGATGCAACCGATAACGGCTACGCGCGCCCCATCGAGGGCATTCGTCCCGTCGTAGACCTCAACACCATGCAAGTCATTCGTGTGGAAGAGTACGGCCACTGGCCTTTGCCGCCGGAATCCGGTAACTATGCAGCGGCGCGAGTGGATAGCTTCCGCTCGGATATCAAACCGCTGGCCATCGCACAGCCCGAGGGTCCAAGTTTCACCTTGGATGGCAATAGCATTTCATGGCAGAACTGGAAATTCGTCATCGGCTTCAACGCGCGCGAAGGGTTAACGCTGCACCACGTTCGCTATCACGACCAAGGGCGTGACCGCTCCGTTCTCTATCGCGCCTCACTCACCGAAATGGTGGTCCCGTATGGCGATCCTAATCCCACACAGGCCCGTAAGAACGCTTTTGACGTGGGCGAATACGGAATGGGCATGTGCGCCAACAGCCTGCGGTTGGGCTGCGATTGCCTGGGACATATCGAGTACCTCGATGCTCATCTTTGCGACAGCCGAGGGCGGGCTCTGACAATCGAAAACGCCATCTGTATCCACGAGGAGGACTATGGCATTCTGTGGAAGCACACCGACCGTCGCCTGCCCGATACGCCGGAGGTGCGGCGGTCGCGCCGCTTAGTGGTCTCGGCCATTTCCACTGTTGAGAATTACGAGTACGGCTTCTTTTGGTACTTCTACCAAGACGGCAACATTCAGTTCGAAATCAAACTGACGGGCGTCTTGTCTTTGGGCACACTTCGCGGAGGCGAAAAGCCAAAATACGGCAGCTTGATCGCGCCGCTGCTCTATGCGCCCAATCATCAACATTTCTTCAACGTGCGCCTGGATTTCGACTTAGATGGAATGGAGAATACCGTTCAGCAACTGGATGTGGTTCCCGACCTCATCGACGATTCAAACCCGTATGAAAATGCGTTTTATGTAAAGGCAAGCTGTCTTCAAACGGAACAACAGGCCCTGGCGAATCTGAACGTGGAGACGGCCAGATCCTGGAAAATTGTTAATCCCAATTCGAAGAATGCTGTCGGAGAACCAGTCGGCTATAAATTTCTGCCGGGTGACAATTCTGTGCCGTTTGCTTCCAAAAACGCCTGGTGGCGAAAACGGGCGGGCTTTGTGAATCACCACGTCTGGGTAACGCCATATACGGAGGGTGAGAACTATGCGGCGGGCGATTACCCCAATCAGTCGCAGGGCGGAGACGGGCTGACGAAGTGGACGAGCGAGAACCGGCAGATTGGGAACACGGATGTTGTCTTCTGGTATACGTTTGGACACACGCATCTACCGCGTCCTGAAGATTACCCCGTCATGCCCACCGCATACATTGGCTTCACGCTGAAGCCACATGGATTCTTCGCAATGAATCCGGCCAATGATGTTCCGCCGAATTCGCCGGTGAAGACAAGCGCGAACGGACATACTTGCAGCCATCGCTGACTCGGCTAACTTCGAGGCCGCCTTGTTTCCGGCATCTCGATAAAGGCGTAGCTGTTCGGCGTGGCGGCGTCCACGCTCGATGCGATTAGGTCGGTATAGTGTTGGATAATCGTCCATCGGCTGGAGCCTAAAACAATGAGAGCAATGGTGTTTTGTGAGGCTCTGTTGGTATTTTGATGTTCTGGTCAGCGGTGATCATCAACTGCCGAGGTCAACAGTGTTCCGTTTTTCAGTGTTGTTCACCCCAGCGTTGGACACGTCGACACTTGGTGTCCTGCCAACGCTCTTGTGAGGCCGGCAGGAAGATTGTTGTCGAGGATGATCTTCACGCGGCCGGGCGAGTCAGATAGCCACGCTTGGCGGCGTAAGCCAGGACGGTGCGAATTTGCTGTTCGCTCACCGATGGAAACTGCTCGATGATTTCGGAGATGCTTAGGCCGTCCTCGTAGTTGTCAACGATGGTTTCGGGTGTTATGCGCATTCCGCCAATGTTCGGGACTCCTCCCATTTTTTCCGGGTCGCGTTGGATGAGCGGGCAGTCGGACCAGTCGAGTTCGCGCGCGGTGGAGAGCATGAACACAGTTTATCGCCGATTGGGTAAAAGCTGGTTGGCTCCCGGAGGCGTGCCCACCGAAAGCGATATCATCATCAGCGGGACAGCAGAGGACAATCAATGAAATTTGGCATTAACACGTTTTTGTGGACAGGCAACTTTGGACCGAAACACTTCGATTTGCTTCCGAAGATCAAGGAGAATGGGTTCGATGGAATTGAAGTGGCGCTGATTCGTCCGGCGGACTTCAAGGCGTCCGAGATACGGAAGGCGCTGGCGGAGCATGGTTTAGAGTGTACGGTGTGCGGGGTATTGCCGGGCGAATTAAGTTTGATTTCGCCGGACGCAGCGGTGCGCAGCAAAACGGTCGCGCATCTTGGAGATTGTTTCCAGGCGACCGCGGAAGCGGGGGCGAAGTTGATTGCCGGTCCGCTGTATTCGCCGGTCGGATATTTGCCGGGGCGGCGGAGAACGGCGGATGAGTGGAAAAATGCGGTTGATGGATACGAGCAACTGGGGCCGGTGTTAGACGCGAATGGGGTCACTGCTTGCATTGAACCGTTGAATCGATTTGAGACTTACTTTTTGAATACGACGGAAGACGCGGTCAAGCTTTGCACAGAGATTGGCCATGCGAACGTGGGGATTTTGTGGGACACGTTTCACGCCAATATCGAAGAGAAACACCCGGCCCAGGCGCTGCGGACCACTGGGCGATTCTTGAAACATGTCCACACGTGCGAAAACGACCGAGGCACGCCGGGCAGCGGACATGTTGATTGGAAAGGCGTGTTTGCGGCGCTGCGCGATATGAAATACGACGGATGGCTGACGATTGAGAGCTTCGGCTTTGCGATTGGCGAACTTTCGGCGGCCGCTTCGATTTGGCGCGATTTGGCGAGCAAACCGGAAGACATTGCGTTTGAAGGGATTAAGTTTTTGAAGGCTTCGGCGTAAAATTCGAAGTACAGGATGGAAAAGAAGCAAGTGACGCCGCCCGCGGGTGGTGTCTACGCAGCGCTGGCGACGCCGCGCCCGCAGAATTCGGTAGAGGCGGACGTAGCGGCGTTATTCGATTACATTGATGCGATCAGCAGCAAGGGCGTGGATGGGCTGGTGCTGTTTGGATCAACGGGCGAGTTCATACATTTCGATTTGACCGAGCGCATGCGGGTTTTGATGCTGGCGAAGAAGCGCAGCCGAATTCCGCTGCTGGTGAACGTGGCGCATTCGACATTGTCCGGCGCGATTGAGCTGGCGGAAGATGCGATGGAAGCCGACGTGGCGGGGTTGCTCCTGATGCCTCCTTATTATTTTCGCTACACGGGCGGCCAGATTGCAGAATTCTACCGGCAGTTTATTGCGGAAGTGGACGGCAGGACGCCGGTTTACCTGTACAACATTCCGCAGTTTACGAACGCGATACCGCCGGAGGTGATGGAAGATCTCTTGGCGAGCGGTGCGTTCACGGGGATTAAGGATTCGAGCGGCGATTGGGAGTTGTTTGAGAGGCTGGCGGCGCTACGCGCGAAACATTCGTTTCGGCTGCTGGTTGGAAACGACCTGATTTACCGGAGAGCGCGAGCGGTGGGTGCGGACGGGATTGTGTCGGGTGCGGCGGCTGCGGTGCCGGAGCTGTTAGTGGCGCTGGATCGCGCTGTTGTTGCGAAGGACGAGTCGCGCGCAGACGAGCTGGACGGGCGGGTGCACGAGTTTCTGGGGTGGTTGGACAAATTTCCTGCGACGATTGGCGTTAAGCTGGCGGCGTGCGCGCGGGGTTGGAAGTTGGAACATACGGCAGTGCCCTATGATGAGCCGACGCTGGAAGCGAAAAAGGAATTTGAGGAGTGGTTTAAGGAGTGGGTGAAGTTGGTGGTCTAAGCTGCTAACTGGAATTTTCTCCGTTACACTAGTCCCATGCGAATTATTGCCGCCGCGTTGCTGCTCGTTTCCGCCTTGCCTGCCTTGGCGCAGGATGTGAAAGGCACGATTGTCAAACACTTGAAAACCTCGCGCGAGTTTACGCTCAAAGTAGCCGAGGCTATGCCCGAAAATTCTTACGATTTCAAACTGACACCGCCGCAGATGAGTTTCGCCGAACAAATGATTCATCTTGCGCAAGCGCAGGATTTTTTCCTTAGTTACCTGGCCGGTGAAAAGCCAAGCGATGCCAAGCCGGCTTCGAAATCGAAAGCGGATGTAATCGCGTTCCTGAAGACGGCATTTGATAAAGCGATTCAACGCGCGGAAGCTGCCACGCCGGAACAGCTTCACACGACCTTTAAGACGGGTGATGGATCTCTAACCGGGTTGGAATTGCTGCTGGGAGACCTGGATCACACGACGCATCACCGCGCTTCTGCGGAAATGTATCTGCGCGCCAAGGGCATCACACCGCCGGAATACATGTTTTAAGACATGGCGCATCAGTTCACGACATCTTATTTGGCTGATTCGTTGGCTCTTTTTCGTCAGTACAAAAAACTGACCGAAGGAGCTATGGCGCAGGTCAGCGATGAGCAACTCACCGCGACGCTTGACCCCGAAATGAATTCCATCGCGCAAATTGTCAAACACATCACAGGCAACATGCGTTCGCGTTGGACCGACTTTTTGGCTACCGACGGCGAGAAGCCCGATCGCAACCGTGATGGCGAGTTTGCAGATGCGCCGGCGACGCGCGAAGCGTTGCTGGCGCTGTGGGATGACGGCTGGCGGCGTCTATTCAACGCGCTGGAGCCGTTGGCAGAAGCGGATCTCGGACGCACTGTGCAGATTCGCGGTGAACCGCATTCGGTGATGCAAGCGATGAACCGCCAGATTGCGCACTATTGCATGCACTGCGGGCAGATTATTCTGCTAGCCAAACATTTCGCCAGCGATCATTGGAAACCTTTGAGCGTGCCGCGGAACCAGTCGGCGGAATTTAATCGTGCCGTGCTGGCGGGCGAGAAAAGCCAGCGATAGTGTACGGCTCGGCTCTCGCTATCCTAGTAGGGTGCGCCCCGTAATCAGCAAACTAATCCTGCCCGTTTTCTTGCTCTGCCACACAGCATTTTCCGCCCCGGCAGACTCTTTTTATCTGCATCCCGCCGATACCGTAGTTTTCTACGGCGACAGCATCACAGATCAGCGGCTTTACACAATGGTGACTGAGCTGTATACCGTCACTCGTTATCCGAAGCTCAATGTCCGCTTTGTTCATTCCGGATGGGGAGGCGACCGGGTAAGCGGCGGTGGCGGAGGTCCCATTGATGTGCGGTTGCAGCGCGATGTGTTGGCCTATCATCCGACGGTAATGACCATCATGCTCGGCATGAACGACGGCAACTACACGAACCACAAGCCGGAGGCCGACGACGTCTACTACGCCGGCTACCGGCATATTGTCGAGACCGTGCGGCAGGCGGTGCCCGGCCTCCGGATTACAGCCATTGAACCTTCGCCATTCGACGACGTCACGCGCCCGTTCACGCTTCAACCCGACGGTTACAATGCGGTGTTGCAAAAATATGGCGAATGGATTCACCATTACGCCAGCGATGCGCATTTCGATGTGGCCGATTTGAATACGCCCGTTGTGGCAATGCTCAAAAAAGCAAATGCCGAAGACGCCGCCACCGCGCAAAAGATTCTGCCCGATCGTGTTCACCCCGCCTTGGCCGGGCACATGGTGATGGCGGAACAGCTTTTGAAAGCATGGCATGCGCGGCCCGTTGTTTCTTCGGTGGCAATTGATGCGGTGACGGGCAAAGTGAGCGCGGAGTTCGCTAAGGTCAGCGATCTGAAAAAGGCGCCGCTCTCTTGGACGGAGACGGATGAGGCGATGCCTTTGCCGTTCGCCGCTTGGTTGGCAGACGACAAGGATCATTCCATCGCGATGGCCATCAAGAGTTCAGACATTACGCAGGCCCTGAACGAGGAACCACTGCGCGTTACAGGATTGGGAGAAGGACGCTACAAGCTAGCGATTGATGGCACCGTGGTTGGCACCTGGAGTGAAAAAGAACTGGCTGAAGGTGTAAACCTGGCCGTCCTCGATACACCGATGGCGGCCCAAGCAGTCGAGGTGCGCGATCTGACGATACGCCGCATTGATGTGCATCAACAGCGCTGGCGCTCGTTCCAAATGCAGCTCGAAAAGTTTAATACGGAGGGTCTGGACCGGTCGCTGAAAGATCTGGATGCGCTGGATGCGGAGCTTGCCGCACGCCAGCATGCCGCCGCCCAGCCGCGTCCCCACACGTTCGCAGTTGTTTCAGAAAAATGAAATTCTTGATACGCAAGGCGGCTGGCAAGTACCGCAGCTGGATGTACGGCTGGGAGAACGGCTTGGCCAATCGGTCCACCGATCGCATTGTACGGCCCTTCGAATTCGGCCTCGAATGGAGCAACCATTGGCCCTGCAGCAAAGACTTCCCTTCGAACGGGACAGATCCGGTTGCATACATCGAACAACTCAATCAGAGGGCCATTGCGCAATCGGACGATTTCTTCAGCTACTCCTCCCCTAACGATTTCGCCCTGCACAAGGAGGCCGATAGCGAATGGCTGCGATTCACATCACCTGTAACGACGCCTTACCCGGAGAACAACACCGTTCACTGCCTTTGGTATCCGGCGCGCGGCGGCGGGCGCAAAGCGCTGACGCTGCTGCCGCATTGGAATTCAAAACTGCCGCAGCACAATGCTTTGTGCGCCGGTTTGCAGCGGCTTGGTATATCGGTTTTGCGGTTGAGCCTGCCTTATCACGATGCGCGTATGCCGCATGGCTTGCAGCGCGCCGATTATGCGGTCTCTGCCAACGTTTGCCGCACGATTGACGCGACACGGCAAGCGGTCATTGACACGCGCGCCTGTTATGACTGGCTCGAGCAGCAAGGTTATACGGACCTCGGCATTGTCGGTACGAGCCTGGGATCTTGCTATGCGTTTCTGGCGAGCGCGCACGACCCCCGCATTCGGGTGAACGTTTTCAATCATTGTTCCACCTATTTTGCGGACGTTGTTTGGGAGGGGCTCTCGTCCCGGCACATTCGTGAAAGCTTGGAAGGAGCTGTCAATCTGGAGACGCTTCGCAAGATGTGGCTGGCGGTCAGTCCGCCTAGTTATTACGAAATGTATTCGACCCGGAAAAAGAAATCGAAGTTCATTTACACCAGATATGACACCACGTTTCCGCTGCATTTGTCGCGGCAGGTGATAGAAGGCGCGCGCAAGCATAACTGGGACCATGATTCGGTGGAGTTGCTGTGCGGGCACTATACAATGGGCGAGTTTCCGTTTAAGTATCTGACGGGTTATGAGATTTGTTCGTTTGCGAAGCGGAATTTGTAAGATTCCTTCACATTTTGGGCGAAAGCCCGTTACCGATTGGAAGCCGCGTCTCTTTGCCCTCCGCGGGCCGGGCTAGGATTTGCAACGCACGGCGATTGTACGATTGACGTCACGCGTCTATAATTATCCATGGAGACTGGATGATAAAGAGCTACCGTGCCAAGGACACGGAACTTTTCGCAGAGGGCGGGAAAGTGCGCAGGTGGGAGCCGTTTCGGGAGCAGGCTGAGAAGCGTCTGCGAGTTCTCGATTCGGCCACGTCGCTCGGTGATCTCGCGGCACTTAACTCGAACCGGCTGGTGGCCTTAAAAGGAAGCAGGAAGGGGCAGTTTTCCATTCGGATCAATGACAAGTGGCGGATCTGTTTTGAATGGTCTGATGAACCAGGCCCATCTAATGTAGAAATTGTCGACTATCACTAAGACGAAAATGCGAAAGGAAAAAACTATGCCTCGTACGCCAATTCATCCCGGAGAAGTTCTCGCCGATGAGCTCGAGGAGATCGGACTTTCGGCCAAGACGCTAGCCGACGTAATAGAAGTTCCGCCGAACCGTCTATATCAGGTTCTGGCGGGGAAGCGCAGCGTGACGGCTGACACAGCCTTGCGGCTCGGGCGCTATTTCGGTATGTCAGCTGATTTCTGGATGAATCTGCAGATTTCTTACGACCTCGATTTGGCGCGCCAACAACTCGGCAAAACCATTGAACGTATACCCCAGCGACGCCAACCACCAGGGCCGCGGCCTGCTGCTTGAAGCGAAGCCTGCGAAAGGTTAAGGACTTAAATATTTCGGCTACAAATGCCGTCGTTTTTGCATCGAACGGAGTGTTGCAAATTTCAGGAATGAAAACAGTGAATCTTCGATCTCTTTTGGCTCTCATTTCGCTGGCCGCGCCCCTTACGATGACTGGCCAGAACTTTCAAGGCAGCGTGGCCTCGGGCACCGCGACATCGACACCCCTGGCGCTGAGTTTCTCGGACGCCATCGACCGCGGCTTAAAGACCAATCTCGGGTTGCTCACTAGCGAGCAGACGAGCGAAGAATCGCGTGCGCAGCGCGTGCGTGCCTTGAGCGCACTACTGCCACAACTGAACGGCCAATTGAGCATGACGGAGCAGCAACTTAATCTCCAGGCTCTTGGCTTTGTCGTCAAATTGCCGCCGGGCGTCGGATTCTCAATTCCCAAAGTTGTCGGCCCTTATTCCTACCAGGCCGCTTTGCTCAACGCCACCGTGCCGCTTTTCGACTACCGCTCAATAAGCAATCTGCGCGCGGCGCGGGAATCGCAGAAAGCGGATCAATTGAGCGTAAGCAACGCGCGTGACCTGGTTGTGCAGGCGGTTGGCAACGGCTACCTGCAAATCATCGCCGACGCCGCGCGCATCACTTCCACTCAAGCAGAGATTGATGCCGATAACGCCGTCTATACAAATGCTGTGGCCCGGCATGACGCAGGCACCGCCATTGGCATTGACGTGCTGCGGTCACAGGTAGAGCTGAAACAACGCCAGCAGCAAATGGTCGCGGTCTCTAATCAGTTCGAAAAGGACAAACTTGGACTCGCGCGCCTGATTGGTTTGCCGATTGGGCAGGATTTCACGGTTACCGACCCCTCGCCGGCTTTGCCGATGGAGGCGGTATCAGTCAAAGATGCGCTTGACAAGGCTTATGCGAACCGGCCCGATTTTCAGGCGGCCAAGGCACGTGTGATTGCCGCACAGTTCAGCGTACGCGCGGCGAAGGCACAGCGCTATCCCACGCTGACGGCCAGCGGCTTCTATGGAGATGAAGGTTTGCGCCTAAGCAGTAATTCGCACGGCGTATTCAATGCGACGGGCAGCATTAACTTCAATGTTTTCGATGGCGGCCGAATCAAAGCCGACGTTATTGAAAACAACGCCGAGTTGACGAACCGGCGGAACGAGATGGAAAACTTGCGAGGTCAGATCGATTTTGACGTCCGGAGTGCTTTGCTTGATTTGAAGGCCGCCGCCGAGCAAGTGGATGTAGCCAAGAGCAACGTGCAGTTGGCCGCGGAATCTTTGCAACAGTCGCGCGACCGCTTCACGGCGGGGGTTACAAACACGGTTGAGATTGTGCAGGCGCAGCAGGCGGTCGCGGTTGCCGATGAGAATCTGATTAGCGCGCAGTTCCAATACAACGTCGCAAAGGTGTCGCTGGCGCGCGCGATAGGCGTGGCGGACCAGGGCGTGCGTGGTTATTTCAGCAAATGAAGACCAGCGGCACCCGCGAGCGCGACCTTCATTCCTACGCGGAGCCGGAAAGAGTTCTGGTCACGCATTGCTCGCTGTCGCTGACGGCATCATTCGAAGAACGCATTCTGCGAGGCAGTGCGCGTCTAGCCATTGAACGCGCAGATGCAGACGCTCCTTTGATCCTCGATACGCGCGCGTTGCAAATTGAGGCGGTCACTTGCGCCGGCGAGCCCGTGGAGTTTGCGTTAGCGGAACATGATCCTATTCTCGGCAGCGCCTTGAGCATTTCCCTGCCGGTCGGGGCAGACTTGGTGGAGATTCGCTATGCCACCAGCCCGGAGGCTAGCGGTCTACAGTGGCTGAACCCGGAGCAAACGGCAGGCAAGAAACACCCGTTTTTGTTTAGCCAAAGTCAATCCATCCATGCGCGCAGCTGGATTCCGCTGCAGGATTCGCCAGGTATCCGCTTCACATACGACGCCCAGATTGAAGCGCCGGCCGGATTGATGGCGTTGATGAGCGCGCGCGAGGAACGTCACGAAGGAGTAACCCATTCTTTTGTAATGGATCTGGCGGTGCCTGCCTATCTCATTGCCATCGCCATTGGTGAACTGGAGTTCGCAGTGGTGGGACCGCGCACGCGAGTCTATGCGGAACCGCCCGTGCTGGCTTCGGCCGCGCACGAGTTTGAAGACACCGAAAGACTGATTCAGACTGTTGAAAAACTGTACGGCCCCTATCGCTGGGGCCGTTACGATTTGCTGATCTTGCCGCCGAGCTTTCCTTTTGGCGGTATGGAGAATCCTTGTCTCACGTTTGTCACGCCCACGGTGATTGCAGGTGATAAAAGTTTGGTCAGTTTGATCTCTCATGAGCTTGCGCATTCCTGGTCGGGCAACCTTGTCACCAACGCGACATGGCGCGATTTCTGGCTGAACGAAGGCTTTACAACGTATTTGGAAAACCGCATACAGGAAGAAGTCTACGGTCTGGAACAAGCGTTGATGGAGCTGGTTCTGGATTGGCGCGATCTGGAAAAAGAATTGCGCGAATTCCCGCCGGCCGATCAGATTCTGCACATTGATCTGACCGGCCGCGATCCTGATGAAGGCTGCACGCACATTCCGTACATCAAAGGCGCGCTGTTTTTGCGCCTGCTCGAGCAAGCATTTGGTCGCGATGAGTTTGACAGGTTTCTGCGAACCTATTTCGATCACTTCGCGTTCCAAAGTGTCACAACGGAAGAAGCGCTCGCCTATCTGCGCAGCGAATTGTTTGCGCGTTTCTCCGGCAAAGCGGCGGGAATTGCAGTGGGCGAATGGGTGAATCAGCCCGGCCTGCCGGCGTCGGCACCACGCGCCCGTTCGCCGCGATTCGAACATATTGCCGAAGGCGCTGGACCTTCAAAGAGCTGGAAAACGCAGGAGTGGCTCGAGTTTTTGCAGACTCTGCCACGTCCCGTTTCTTCTCAGAAAATGGCGGAGATCGACGGCCAGTGGAACCTCACGAACAGCGGGAACTATGAAATTCTCGCGGAATGGCTCGGCTTGACGATTCAAACTGCGTATGCACCCGCCATGGGCCGGCTCAACGCATTCTTGCATGAAGTGGGCCGCACCCGAATGCTCAGGCACCTCTATGCGGAGATGATGAAGACACCGTCAGGGCAGACGATGGCGCGCGCAATCTACGCAACGGCAAGACGAGGCTATCATCCGATGGCCCAAACCGCTATTGACAGAATTGTTCGGCGCGAAGGCTAAGTAGACCACAAGCGCGGCGCCCAAAGCGTGACGAAGCCGCCGAGCCGCACGCCCCAGAAGATTATTATTTCGCGCCATTGCATATTGCAGTAGTGAGTGTTCACTGGCGAACGTTGCAAGTTCTTTCACGGTTATTCCAAAGAATTCTTACCTCACAGCGCCGATAGACTAAGACGCTATCGAGCCCTGATGGGCTAGCCGCCCAAAAGATCTAAGATTTCGCCGATGGTACTTCAGCTCTAAAACTTATTAAAACTCTAGTACCATTAATTCCGAACTACTTCGTATCTTTAGGTTGGGATATTTCCCAATCCAGAGGAGTGATAATAGCCTAATAGGTTTAATCCTAATATTTTAGGTCGGCGTTGGGGCACGGAGAAGGTAGCGAATATGCAGGACTCTGAATTCGAAAATCCAACGGAAGGTAGTGGCGAGGGATCGAAGGCGCTTTCCGCAGATCCGACTGCAACGCAGATTGTTACGGCGCTGAACCAAGGCGATCATGTGACTGCCGGCAACCTTTTACGAGGTGCCATTGAGCGGTCGCCCGATGACAAACCTCTGTTGCGGCTGGCGGCCAGACAACGCCGGCAAGCAGAACGATTCACCCGTGTTGATTCGCTGCTTAAAGAAACCCGCGAAGCGATAGAAGGCGACGAGTTTGTGCGCGCTGTGGGTGCGTTTCGCGAAGCTGCCAATTTGAGCCAAGGTCTTAGCGGCCTTGAAGAGGCAACCTTTCAGGTTGGCATTGACGAGGCTGGGAAGCTGGGCGACAGAAATTGGCGAATCGCCAAGGCGTTGCTCGAGGACGCGGAACGACTGAACCCGAAACTGGTAGTGCCTGAACAGCGTTGGAAGGACGTGAAGGCGGCCGAGCGCGAGGAAACGATCGCGAACGTGCTGGAAGAGACGGCACTGGCCAAGCCGGCTGAGCTGGGACGGGCAAGGGAACGCCTTATACGTACCCTCGAGCAATACCCGGAGGACGCGGGGCTCGCCAACCGTTTGAAGTCGATTGAAGCAACGATCGAGGACAAGCGGAAATGGGACGAGCGCCAGCGGTGCCTGAAAAAATTAACGGAGTTGCGGGACGCGATGCAACGCGAGGAAGATCCGGCACAAGCGGGCAAATATATACCGCAAGGTGAAGCGCTGGCCGCTCCGTATAGTGCCGAACCGGAGTTCGAGAGTGTAGTTGAAGAGATAAGGCACCAGGTCTTCAGCAGTCAAAGAGCAGCGCTCGCGCTCAAACAAGACCGCATTGAAGATTGCCTGGAAGAATGCGCATGGGTTTTAAGCCGGATGCGCCAGCACCAGTTATTCCTGAATCTAAAGAAGAAGGCGGAAGAGCGCGAAGTTTCACTGGCCGATGAGTACTCCAATTCCGTGTCACGGGTTAAAGAGCTTCTGGCTGCGGGAGAACTGGCGGAAGCGGAGGAGCTGTGTACAAAGGCCACCACGCAATTTCCGCAGTTCGCGGATTTCAAAGAACTGAAGCAGGAAATTGAGACACGCCGGTTGAAGGAAGACCGCCGTCCGCAGGAGAATACGGACGAGGCCTGGCGCCTGGTGGAACGTGGTGAACGGAGCCTGCGCGAGAAGCAATACAAGCTGGCGGAGCAGTTTTTTGGCGGCGCGCTCAAGCTGCTTCCGGAAGACAAGAAACTAACGGAGCATTTGGTTGGGCTTCTGCACGGCTGTGCGCGCTCCGTCGTGCGCGACAGCGCGCAATGGGCGGAAGAAGTGTTACAACTGACCGCGCGCATTCTGCCGGGAACGGTTATACCGGCGGATTTGGCCCAAGCGGTACGGCGGAAACGGCAGCAGGCTAAGGATGAGGTGGTTCGTTGGTCGTCGTTGGACAAGATCGAAGCCTTGGATGCGCGGGTGAAAACGGCCAAGAAACGCGATGAGATTGACGCACTGCGTAAGGAGGTCGAGAAAGGTCGCTTTGCGTCTTCGAGCCACGAGGATGTAAGGGAAGCAGCGATCGCGCTCTTCGCGAAGATAGACAGCAAGGCGGCGGACTTCGAGCGCAAGCAAGCGCGTCGGCCCGCCATATACCGGGCTGTCTCGATCGCAGCCACAGTGGTTATCGGAATCGGTCTGGCGTATTGGTTGAACAACCGCCCGCCTACGCCAGTTCCGGAAACATCGAAAGCGCTGGAAAGCGCGGCGGCAGCCCCGCAGCCCAATACACAACCTGCCACCGGCAGCTTAGTGATTCGCAGCGAAATTCCAGGCGTTCAGGTAGCCATCGGCGGCAGGCAGTACACGGTTTCGGGTGAGCCACTAAAGGTTGAGCTTAATGCCGACTCCTATCAGGTGAGCGGCTCTCGGCAAGGTTACAGAGATTTTGGCCCGGTGACGGTAGCCGTAGGCAAAGCTGCGGAGACGGTTTTGGATGTGAAGCTTACACCTTTGCCGGCGAGCTTGGAAATTCGCGGGGCGCAGCCAGGCACACAAATCAAACTCGATGGTGTTTTGTTAGGCAAGGCCGGGTCGGATGAGCCGCTCACACTGCCGGCAGGCGACCATGCTATCGAGCTGTCACGGAAGGGCTTTGTTCCGAAGGGGCTGACTCGCAACTTGGCGCCTGGTGAATCAGTGGTTTTGAGTGGAACAGACTTGCAACTAGAGTCGTCCGATGCCCAGTTACTCAGCCGCCAGCCAAGTTTCGCCGCAGTTGAGACAGCCGCGGCAAAATCTCCCAGCAGTTCGTCCCGCGCAGCGGAGCAAGCGAAGGAGGAATTGCAGTGGCAGGCGGTGGACAAGAACAATCCAGACGCGTTGCGAGCGTTCGCCAACCAGCATCCAACGAGTCCATGGTCGAACGAAGCAAAACAGCAAATGGAAACCATTTTGGTCGCGCGCGAGGCGACCGCGGAGGATGGAGATTGGAACAGTGCCGACCACAGTAGCCGGGCGGCACTGGAAGATTTTCTGAAAAGGCATCCGAACGGGCATCATGCGGCGGCGGCATCGAACGCTCTGGCTGACGTTGACCGAAGGGCTCGGTTGGAGGAAATGCAAATCGCAGACGAAGCGGCATGGAAGAAAGTGAACCCGCACGACGAGGCTTCGATTGAGGCTTACTTGCGAAACGTTCCGGCGGGCCACTATCGCAACTCGGCGGAAGAGGACTTGGCGAACATCCGGATGAACCGTGATTCGCAGCGGGAAACGGCTGCCGTTCTGACGGTGATCTCGCGTCTGGCAAACGCCTGGAGCGCAAGGGACCTGGATTCGATTCTGGCGCTGCAGCGGAATTTGAAGAAGCGCGAGGTAAAGGCCGAGCTTTCACATGTCAAGGAGATCAATATGCAGATTTCGCCGGCTTCACCACCTCAAATCGAGGGCACCCAAGCCGTGGTTTTGTGCCGCAGGCAGGCATCCCAGATTTTTTCGGACGGCACGCGCAAACAGATTCCCGAATCGATCGTCAGCTACGTACTTGCCAAACATGACGGCAATTGGACGATCGAAGGAACCAAGTAACGATTCGGCGACTGAGTTCGGAAACCGATAGAATTTTTTTCAACGTCTGCCGGAAACTAATTTCCGCCATTGGTAGCTTTTACCTGTCAAGTAAGATACTTTATCTGTTAAACTGTTTCATCTTACCTTTCGCTGGCTAACAAAATGACAAAAACTCGTTCCTTAGGATTGTCGTTAGTTGCAGTCTTTATCACGCCGCTGTTTCCGCAATCGGTGCCGATTTCGAGCGTTCCTGGACTAAGTGCGGCGCTGCCTCCGGCCACTGCTTGTACTGGCAAAACGAACCTTCTTTGCGCCATCCCCAACCTCTACGGGCCGTATGGATTGGTTCTGCCCAACCCAGGCATAGCGCCATCGTTCGTCTCGTCCTTCCAGACAAGCTTCGCGGCTACGGCAACGCAGCTCAGTTTGCTACCGCTAGCCAACCCCTCGGGATTTGTTTATCAATATGATTCCCAAACCGGCCTTTATTCGCGGACCACGCAGAGCTTAGGTCCGGTGCTGACTGAGCGGGGCGAAACCATCGGGCGCCACAAATTTTCTTTTGGCGCCACTTATCAGAGATTTCGTTTTCAGAAATTGGACGGCGTGGATCTCCATGATATTCCAGCCGTGCTGCCGGCGGTGAAGAGTTCGGTACCCGCCGGCGATTCTTACTTGGCAGGACAGTTCATATCCACCCAAAACTCGGTGGATCTTAAGATGAACGAATTTACAGTTTTCGCGACTTATGGATTGACCAATCGGATTGATATTTCCGTGGCAGTGCCGTACATGCAGATTGGTTTTAATGTAAATTCGGTGGCTACGATCAACCGGATTGAGGGAACGGAGCCAATTGTGTATCCGGGCCCGTCTGGGACGCCCGTTGTCGGCTGCTGCAGCAATGGTGGACCTGGACCCTATGGCCCCGTGTTTGCTAACTTTTTCAATCCAAAAGCTCCGGCCACCAGTATCATCCGCGAATTTTCCAACAACCAAAGCACGTTGCCGGGGGATTTGTATTGGAATCCGAACAAGAACACCGCACAAGGCCTGGACGACATAACGATACGCGGAAAAGCAAACTTGTATCACGACGAAAAAGTGAGCTTTGCGTTAGTGACGGATTTGCGCCTCCCAACAGGCGATGCTGCAAACTTTCTTGGATCGGGAGCGTTGGGCGTTAAGCCAATGGCTGTTCTGTCTTTCCGGGAGGGCTTTCTCACACCGCACGTAAACGTAGGTTATCAATGGAACGGCTCGTCTATTCTTGCGGGCAATCCGTATTTGGGTACGAAGAGCACCCTGCCCGGATCCGCAGTCTTTTCGGGTGGATCGGACCTTCCCGTTTCCCGGTATGTCACGTTCTCGGCTGATTATCTCGGAGCGGAACTCGTGAATTCGCCGCGCATCGGAATGGAAACGTTCCAGTCGCCAGGCCCGCTTGCCACCACGGGCCAGGTGGGAACATTCCAAACAATTGTGCCACTCGGCAAACACGTCTACAACCAAAGCGATGCCGCCATTGGCCTGAAGATCAGCGCATACGAACATTTGCTGCTGACGATGAACGCCATCATCTCACTCAACGATGCCGGTTTGCGGCAAAGGGTAACACCCATGGCGGGGCTCTCTTACATTTTCTAAAGTTGATAAACTGCGGAAGTCGGCATTATGCTTTCTTTTGCGTTGCTGATTGCACGAAACAGTTTGCGCAGCCGCCGCCGTAGCGTGCTAACAATTCTAAGTATTGCCGTCTCGTCTTGCATGATGGGCGTGCTGATGGCGATGTACAGCCTATTCTTTCTGGCCGAACCGGCGCCGGACCAGGCGTTGCGCCTGATTGTAAGAAACCGGATTTCATTCGCGAACCCAATTCCCGTCTCTTACGTTGAGAAGATCAAGTCCGTTGCGGGCGTTCGCGAAGTGATGATTCAACAATGGTTCGGCGGCACTTACAAGGATGCGCGCGAACCCGAGAACAACTTTCCACGTTTTGCGATTGAACCGGGGAAGCTGTTCCGCTTGCATCCTGAGTACGCCATAGCGAGGTGGCAAGCCGATCATTTCCTCAAACGACTCGACTCCTGTATCATCGGCCGTACGCTGGCGGACCGGCTGGGCATGAAACTCGGCGACCGGATCACGTTGCGCGGTGATATTTTTCCGGCGCGTCTCGATTTAGTGGTAGCGGGCATTTATGAAAGCACCATCGACAACGAGACGATGTACTTTCACAACCAATATTTAAAGGAGTCGCTGCCCAAAGATCCCAACTACGCCATCATGTTGATGGTCATGGTGGATGATGCGGATTCAGTCGCGCCCGTCGCACGCCGCATCGACGCTCTCTTCCATAACGCGCCGGTCCAGACCAAGACCGAAACGGAGAAAGCATTCCGCTTAAACTTTCTCAGCTACGTTGGCAATATCAAGCTGTTTCTGTTTGTGGTGTGCGCTTCGTTGGGTGGGACTGTGTTGTTGGTGGCGACGAATTCTATAGCTATTTCAGTGCGCGAGCGGGCCAAGGAAGTCGGCATCATGAAGGCGCTTGGATTTTCAGCTGATACGGTTCTGTGCCTGATTGCCGGCGAAGCGATGTTGATGGGACTGATTGGCGGATTGATTGGTCTTTGCGGAGCACAGATACTTATTGCCGCGGTCCGAGACTGGCCTATGGTCACGGTGAGCCTCACCACGTTATCGCTTTCACCGGGCATCATGGCTATCGAATTGCTCCTCGCTGCCGCCTGTGGCATTGTTGCGGCCATACCTGCCGCATGGCGAGCCTCCCGCCGCCCGATTACCGAATGCCTGGCGCAGGCCGATTAAGGCGCACGGATGCCGATACCTATCAGTTACAATTTGCGCAACCTGAGCGTGCGCAAAGTAACCACTTTGATGACTTCGCTCGCGGCGGCGTTGAGCGTTTTAGTGCTAGTGGCGGTGCTGGCATTAGTGGCTGGTTTGCGGAGTTCGTTCGAGGTGTCGGCCAGCCCGAAGCACCTTATCCTCATGCGCAATGGATCGACTTCCGAATTAGTTAGCATCCTCACACGGGAGAATTTTCAAGATATTCTCTCGCGTGAAGGGATTGCGCGAAATAAGGACGGACAACCCCTGGCCTCGCTTGAGATGATTACCGTTGTCTCAGTGATTCTTCCCTCGGGGACGGAGATGAATGTCACACTGCGCGGGATGACTCACACGGGCTGGGAGATGCGTCAACCGCAGTTGGCGCTCGCCCAGGGACGTCTGTTCCAAGCAGGCGAGCGCGAAGTGGTTGTGGGACAAGCCATCGCGGACAAATGCCCTTCGGCCCAATTGGGTGGCACGCTGCAATTCGGCAAAGAAGTTTGGACCGTCGTCGGCATTATGAACGGAGGCCAATCGGCTTTCAACAGTGAGGTTTTTGCCGATCTCAACCAAGTGAGTTCGGAGTATCACCGTGCGAATCAGCTGAGTTCCGTATTGATCGAGTCCGCGTCTGCCGATCTGCAGCCACTCGCTTTGAGTTTGCGAAACGATCGCCGGCTTAACTTACAGGTGGAATCGGAGCGCGAATACTATCAAGATCAAATGTCCGCTGCGATGCCGGTCCAATTCATGGGGACGATTGTGGCACTGGTGATGGCTTTAGGAGGCGCGTTTGCATGTATGAATACGATGTACACGGCAATCGCGCGGCGGTCTTCGGAGATTGGCATGTTGCGTGTGTTGGGCTTCTCACAGACGTCGGTGCTGCTTTGTTTCTTGTTGGAGTCGGTGCTGATCAGCGTTTTGGGAGGCGCCATCGGCTGTGTGTTGGCGTTGCCTTTAAATCTGGTTGAGACAGCGATTGGGAGCTACATTACGTGGAGCCAGCTGAGTTTTCGGTTTCGAGTGACGCCGGAAATTATGTTGGTTGGATTGTTATTTGCGGCGCTAATGGGAGTAGTGGGAGGATTTTTGCCCGCCCAGAGCGCGGCGCGGAGGCCGCTGATTAAGGCGTTACGCGCGCGATAAAAAGGTGTCTTTTTTATGCTACCCTTAAAAAGGCAACTCACGCACGCGGATCGCCATCGCTGTTTCGGCTCATCCGCCCCGTGATCCTCGGCACCCCCGATTCATCAAGAAAGGTTGTTGGTCCGTTCCTTGACCCGTCACGAACTTAAAGAGCAACTGCAGCACGATCAGTTCAAAGATGCTGTAACCGGCGCTGTTTCCTACGCCACTACCCACCGTCAAAACCTCACCCGTGGCGCCATTGCCGTCGTTGTGGTCGTCCTCCTCGCCGGTAGCTTCTGGTGGTACACCGCTTCGCAAAGAGGGCAGCGGCGTCAGGAACTCGATTCCGCCATGAGCATTCTCGATGCCCAGGTCGGCCCGCCCAATCCTGATTCACCAGTCAAAACATATCTCACTGAAGCCGCCAAAAAAGATGCTTGGATGAAGGCTCTTTCCGCCTATGTGTCCAAGTACGCCGGCACGTCCGAAGGTTACATCGCGCAATACTACCGCGGCACCGAACGTGCCAAAAAAGACGATCAGCGCGGCGCCGAGAGCGATCTGCGTGTCGTGGCCGATTCCAATAGTTCTGTCGCGCCCCTCGCTAAAATTGCCCTCGCAAATGTCTATCTCGCCGAAAAGAAAAATGTTGAAGCGCAAACGCTCTTACAATCGCTGACCAAAGACTCCACTCCGCTGGTCTCCAAGGCCCAGGCCCAAATCCTTGAAGCGCAGCTTAATCAATCCAGTAACCCGCAAGCGGCCAAAGACGTTCTCAAAACACTTGATCCGGCCGATCAAAGGCGCGATGCCGTTAAGCGCGCCGCCGAAGAAGTCACTTCCGATCTTTCGAAGTGACGCCTGCTGCGCGGGAAGACATGTTGCGGTCGATCCGTCTCGGCTTCCCTAACCTGCACGGCCGAAAATTTCCCGAACCTGCGCACGCCTACCGAAACGATTTTCAGCGCGACCGCGATCGCGTCATTCATTCGCGAGCCTTCCGCCGCATGGAAGGCAAAACGCAAGTCTTTGCGGCCGGGCTTTGCGATCACTTCCGCAACCGCCTCACGCACTCGATCGAAGTTTCGCAAGTCGCCCGCACCGTCGCCGTCGCTCTCGGGCTGAATGAGGAGTTTACCGAAACACTCGCCTTGGCGCACGATCTCGGCCACCCGCCATTCGGCCACACCGGCGAACGCGAGCTCAACAGCCAGATGGCCCGCTTCGGCAAAAGCTTCGAGCACAATCGGCACGCCTTACGCATCGTCGATCTCCTCGAAGAACGCTATGCGCGCTTCGACGGCCTGAACCTCACGTTTGAAGTGCGCGAAGGCATTCTAAAACACTCGCGCGAAATCCCCAAAGACGCCGAGCCGGATCTGCAGGAATTCCTCCCGGGCCTGCGTCCACCTCTCGAAGCTCAACTCCTGGACCTTGCCGACGAAATTGCCTACAACACCGCCGACCTTGACGACGCTTTCAGCGCCGGCCTGTTTTCTATGGACGCGTTGCGCCAGGAAATCGATCTCTTCGCCGAGATCGCCGAACAAGTCGATACGCAATTTCCCGGCGCCAACGAACGCGTGCGTTTTTGGGAAGTGTTACGCCAGATCATGAGCTTCTTGATTGGAGGTTTGATCGAAGGCACCCACGCCGCCGTGACCAAATCAGCTGCGGAAAGCGTCGACGACATACGCTCTCTCAGTCACCGCCTCGCCACCTTGACCCCGCCGGCCAAACACGTCAACGCGCAGTTGAATGCGTTTCTGGTCGATCACCTGTACGTTCACCCCGCCCTTATCCACGACCGTGAAATCGCCGTCCGCAAATTAGCCGAACTCTTTCAGTACTTCCTTGCTCATCCCGACCGTGTGTCCGCCGGCTACCGCGAACGCCTTAAAGACGACCCGCCCGAACGTGTGATCTGCGACTACATCGCTGGCATGACGGATGCGTACTTCCACAAGATCTATCGCGAGCTTTTGTAAGACTTCAACAACAGAGGTACTTGCAAAAAGCTAAGAGCAGCTTAGAATAAAGCGCGAAGAATGTTTGGAGAAAAGGCCTCCGGCGGTGTAACACTCAGCAAGCCGCCTGCAGCCGTTGGCGCGCTCGCTGGTACGCAGCCCACCGCGCGGGTCGCCCAATCCGTAGGCAGTGGGCCCAAATCTCGAATGCTGAGAATGAGGTGGTCGGGGATTTTGGCCTTTACGCAAATGTACTCCGGCATCTGTGTGATAGACGAGAGATGAACCAACACCTCTAGGGGCCGCTGAGGCCTCACGCTCGCCAGCATAGACAATGCGATGACCCTGTTCGTGCCAACGGCAAACCGTAAAGGCCGCCGCGTCCGTCCGAACTCCGCATACTCAGATCGGCCGTGATACGGCGATCAAGCGGGAAAGCCGTGCTCCAGGTCGAACAACACACCAAGGACCTTGGCTTTGCCTTCGTCGGTTTGAGCGGCCACGCGCAATGTCTTTCCACTCAACTCGATGTTGGCGGTGTTCAACCAACTCAGGGCTTTTTGCGCTTTACCAAAAACTTCGACGGCGCGGAGCAGCAAGGGATCAGGTCTCGAGCTCAATAGGAAACCCCAACCTTTCGATCACAAGACTTCGAAAAAAATCGTAAGCCTCCATCCCGCGTACTATCAGCCACTTACCAGCCTCTACCACCTCCGCGCAGCCATTCTTCGCCCGCGCCCCTCTATCTTGAAATCGGAAACACACACCAACGTACCCGTGCAATCACCCAAACTTATGCAAACCCAAAGCTCCGAGCCTCAAATATGCATGGCCCCGCCCACCGCCGGATACCTGCCATTCCACACCACATTACGCACACTCCAAAAGCCCAGTCCACCCGCCGCTCTCAACCGGCAAAACAACCGGCAAAAACCGATTGCGCCTGCCGCGAAAAATGGGACTTTTTACCGCGCCTGCCTATATACTTTAAGGGGCGGTAAAAAGTCCCCCAAAATCACCTCTTTTCCAACCGGCAAAAATCGCGGCAATTCTCCCTTCTTTTTCGTGCCGTCTTTTTCGTTCACGCATCCCGAAAAAAAATTAGCTCCCTCTTCCCACAGCAACTTTCCCGCTTTTCTCCATAAACCTCCCACGCCCTCCCATCACAATCGATTCAAAGGCGGCGTCAGTCGCCTCCTACTTGTAGCAAGAGGCGGTTCTGCCGTCTCTCACTTCTTCAAAGAGATTCAAAATGCCTCAACTTACCGAACTGATAGACCGTCCGGCAGGCGTTCCCCTCTTTTTCGCTGCCCACCGGAGCGCGTTTTTCAGCGGAGATTCCTGGCCCACCAGCTGCGCTCGGAATTCTGCGCTTGGCTTTCATCACGCACCCAACGGCCGCCAGCCCTTTGGCGAGTAGTCGCAAAAGAAGTAGAATTGAGGCCGGGGGTAACGTCTGCGCATCGCTCTATTGCCTATCTTGCTGTTCGCGTTCGGAGTTGCCACGGCGCAAGAGAATGCACCGGAAGTGACACAGAAAGACAGTGCGCCCACTTTTCAAAGCAAGGTCAACCTGGTGTTGGTGCCTGTCGTCGTTCGCGACGGGCGCGGCCACCCCGTCGGCGATCTGACCAAAGAAGATTTTCAGGTGTTGGATAAGGGCAAAGTGCAGACGATTGCCAGCTTTTCCGTCGTGAAGCGCGGCGTGGTAACCGGACCTCAAGGCGGCCCGCGTCCGGAAGCCCCTGAAACCGCCGGCGCTACTGCCGCCACCCCGCCACCGATTGCCCCGGACCGCTACGTCGCCTATTTGTTTGACGACCTGAACATTGAGATCGGCGACTTGATGAATTTGAAAAAGGCCGCCACTGGCCAAATGGCGAATGGTTTGCAAGCCAACGATAGGGCTGCCATCTACACCACCTCCGGCCAAACCATGTTGGATTTCACCGACGATAAAACGAAACTGCAAGAGGCGGTTTCGAAGATTCAAGTTCGATCCACCTATCAGCACGTCGGGAGGCAATGTCCCGATCTCAGCTATTATTGGGCCGACTTGATTGTGAACAAGAACGATCAGCAGGCGTTGACAGCGGCCACTCAGGAAACGCTGGTCTGCATGGATCTGCAAGCCAATCAAGTCAGTTCGGCGCAGCAAATGGCGCAAGCGGCGGCCCAACAGGAACTGTCGGTAGGCGAGCAGGGTACGCGCGTTACCCTCAGCGTGATCAAGAACATGATTCGGCGAATGTCGGTGATGCCGGGGCAGAGGTTAGTCGTCATTGCGTCCCCGGGATTTCTGGCCCAGACAAGCGAGGCCATCAGCGATAAAGTCGACATTCTCGATACGGCGGCCCGCGCAAATGTAATGATCAGTGCGCTGAATGCGCGCGGTCTTTTTACCACGAACATGGATGCGAGCCAGCAAGGCGCTTATAGCCCAACGGTACAGCAGTTGATGTCGCAATATATGCGCGAAAGCGCCGTGGCGACCGAGGACGTCCTGGCGGAAATGGCGGACGGCACGGGCGGAATGTTTTTCCACAATAACAACGACTTGACCGAAGGCTTTGCACGCGTGGCGGCTGCGCCCGAGGTCTCTTATGTGTTGGGATTTTCGCCTCTAATCATGAAACCGGACGGCAGCTTCCACCGTTTGAAAGTGAGCGTGGTTAGCCGCAAGGATTTGAGCATTCAAGCGCGCCGCGGCTACTATGCGCTGAAGCACAACAACAATGCGGAAGAAGATGCGAAAGCGGATATTCACGATGCCATCTTTTCACGCGAAGAGATGCGCGATATTCCAGTTGATCTCGAAACGCAGTTCTTCAAAACGGACGATACCTCGGCGAAGCTTACCGTGGTGGCGCGTGTAGACTTGCGGCGGCTGCGTTTTAAAAAGGTGGACGGCCGCAACCACGACGACTTGTCGGTCGTTTCAGTGCTGTTTGACAGAAACGGTAACTATTTGACGGGCATGACCAAGACCGTCACCATGAAGCTGCGCGATGAGACGCTGGCGCGTCTGCATTCCGGCATCACCGTAAAGACTAGTTTCGATGTGAAACCGGGAACCTATGTGATAAGGCTGGTTGTGCGAGACGCGGAAGGGCAAGCGATGGCGGCGCAAAATGGCGCTGTCGAAATTCCATGAGAGGTGGCTTATGCCGAAATTAACTGTGCTGCTTGGGGTGGTTGTGCTTGGGGGCGTCGTCATAAACGCTCAGCAGACCAACCAATCCGGACCCATCATTCGGACCGAGAAGAAACTCGTCCTCGTGGATGTAGTTGTCACCGACAAAAAGGGCGATTACGTTCACGGTTTGACTGTCAAGGATTTCAAGGTATGGGAGGACAAGGACGAGCAGAACATTGAGACGTTCTCGTCCGAAATCGATCCAGCTTCGCCCGTATTCAATCGGAACCACTATCTGGTGCTGTTCTTCGACAATTCGAGCATGGATTTTGCTGAGCAAGCGCAGGCGCGCGCCGCCGCTTTGAAGTTTCTGGATAAGAACACCGCACCGAACCGCCAGATTGCAGTCGTGAATTTCAGCGGCAGTTTGCGGATTGCCCAGAATTTCACGTCTGACGCCGAACGGCTCAAGCAAGTCGTGAGTGGGGTGAAGTTTTCGACCGTTTCCTCCAATAGCGATGCGGCAGGTGGCGCGGCGCTTTCGAACGCGGAGAGAGATTTCGGGGCGCGCACTGTGCTCCTCGGATTGAGAAGTTTGGCCAAGAGCTTGGGTACCGTTCCTGGACGAAAAACACTGATCTTCTTAAGTGGTGGATTCAAGCTCGATAGCGAGTTACGTTCGGAGTTAACCGCGGTCGTGGATGTCTGCAACAAAGCGAACGTTGCCATTTATCCGATTGACGTTCGCGGATTGGTGACGGCAATTCCTGGAGTGCACGGCGCGAACACCGGCGGACCGCTGAAGGGCGCCTTCCTCGTAAAGGCCTCGTATGGAGGCTCGCCTGAAGGGATGCAGCATGGTGGCGGCGCGAGCGGGGGTGGCGGAACCGCCGGTGCCGGCGGTGGAAAAGGCGGAACTGGGACCACGGGGACGACCGGGATGGGAGGTACGAAATCCGGAGGGACACTGAGCCCCACAAGGGGCACCACTGGCTTAAATAACAACCCATTAAATCAGCCGCGATCTATTGTGCCGCACTTACCCGATGTGTCTAATCAGCAGGAAGTTCTCTATGCCTTAGCGCAAGGCACCGGAGGATTTGTCATTGTCAATACGAACGACTTATTAGGTGGCCTTGATCGCATCGCTAACGAACAGAACGAATACTATGTGCTTGGATATTCGCCGGTAGACGATGAAGAGGATGGCGCATGCCATGAACTTAAAGTGAAAGTCGATCGCGGCGGGACGAATGTCCGCTCCCGCACCGGATACTGCAGCACGAGGCCGATCGACTTTTTGGCGGGAACGGCAAAGGGCAAAGAGTTGGAGAGTCGCGCGGCCGGCTCCGCCCCGGGAAGTGTCAGCGCTAAAATGCAGACTGCATTTTTCTACACGGCGGCGAATACAGCCCGCGTGAACGTCGCCATGGAGATACCCCCCGACATGTTGAATTTCAAGAAAGAGAAAGGCAAACTGCACGCGGAGATGAGTCTGCTTGGCATTGCCTACAATCCGGACGGCGGCGTGGCCGCAAAGTTCAGCGACACCCTCAAAATGGAGTTTCAGAACAAGAAAGAAGTCGAAGCATTCCAGGAAAGCCCGTTGCACTATGAGACGCAGTTCGATGTGGCCTCCGGCAAATACACGCTGAAAGTGGTCTTTAGCGCCAACGGAGAAGGGTTCGGCAAGCTTGAATCACCGCTGCAGGTTGATCCGTATGACAGCATGAAATTCAATTTGAGTGCAGTCGCTCTGACGAGCGAAATGCGCAAGGTGAACGATCTCGATACCACGCTGGACGCTACATTGCTCGCCGACAAGACGCCGCTGATTGTACAAGGCATGCAGCTGACTCCCGGCGCTTCGAACGTTTTCCGCAAAGACGGGCCGGGCGCATTTTATTTGGAAATCTATGAGCCTTCGATGACCGAAGAGAAGCCCCATGCCGTCGGGCTGCAGATGGTGGTGATCGACAAGAAAACCAACGAACATAAGATCGATACCGGCATGATGAACATGGCTCAATACGCGCACGCCGGCAGCCCGGTCATACCGGTTGGGTTGCGCGTGCCATCCAAGGAGCTTGCAGCCGGCTCTTACCGGGCCGAGTTCAAAGCGGCCGACGATGCGGGTAATGTCTCGGTTGTGCGTACCGCCGATTTCGAAGTTCAGCAATAGCGCTTAAATGCTCTACATTCCCGAATCCGAGCCGGGAGCGTCAGCGACTCAGGTCGGCACGTACCCGGACTACCTGAGCAGATTGATAATTCTGGTGAGCGCGGTAGGAATCGAACCTACAACCTAGTGATTAAGAGTCACTTGCTCTGCCAATTGAGCTACGCGCCCGCCTCTGACAATATAGCATTGACCGGCTGGATTTCCGGAAGCTTACGCGCGAATTTGTTCAGCGACGATTTGTGCGATGTCGAGAAATGGCGGCGAACCTTGTTCGTTGACCTGCACCTCACGAAACGATGCTGTGCAGAAGGGGCAGGCGGTGGCGATAACGTCCGCGCCGGTGCCGATAAGTTCCTGCACGCGCTCGTTGTTCATCCGCTGAGTGCCGCCTTCATCACCGAGGAAGATGAGGCCGCCGCCAGCGCCGCAGCAAAACGAATTTTCGCGTGTGCGCGGCGGCTCAATGAGCGTGGCGGAGCGAGCAAGGACGTAGCGCGGATCGTTGTACACGTCACGATAGCGGCCCAGATAACAAGGATCGTGAAACGTCACCGTGGAGCGCTTGTCGCGCGAAGGCAAGCGATCCGCATGGCGTGCCAGGAACTCGGTGTGGTGTTCAATCGTGGCGTCGAGTGGGAGCTTTTCGTTGCCGGGCGCAGCGGGGCGCAGTTGGCTCCAATCTTCGGCGATGGTGCGGACGCAATGAGGGCAAATCGAAACAATTTTCGCAGCACCGTAGTGGCGAAGAAGTTTCACGTTGACGTCGGCGAGTTCCTTTGTCATGGCGTCGTTGCCCAACCGGCGGGCGGGGTCGCCGGTGCAATACTCCTTGCTTAGAACGCCATACGAGGTGCCCAGATGTTGCATGATTTCGATGAACGACAAAATGATGGCGCGGCCGCGCGGGTCGTATGCGCCCATGCAGCCCAACCAGAGACAGTATTCCTGAGATCCGTCGAAGATGGGGAATTCCTGCCACGCGATGAAACGGTCGCGTTCGGTTTCCGGAACACCCATCGCGTTGCCGTGATCGAGAAGGCTCTGGAAGAGCTGCGCCCCGTTTGGGTCTTTCCAAGTGCCGGAGCTTACTGCACCGCGGCGCAGGCCAACGATCATTGATAAGTGCTGAATGCCCGCCGGACAATGCGCTTCGCAGGCGCCGCAGGTTGTGCATTCGAAGACGGCTTTCTGCGAAACGGCCACTTCAAGAATGGGCGAGTCACTCCGCGGGCCGTATTCGTCCATGTAGTAGTTAAGGCCGAGCGCGATGAGCCGCGGGTCGAGTTCTTTCCCGGTGTTATAGGCCGGGCAGTGTTCGGTGCAGCGACCACATTCGACGCAAGAGTACGCTTGCAACGCCGTAAGTCGAGTAATGTCGTGTCCAGTGACAAGGCCCGGATCTTGGTCGTCGCTGAGCGCCGGGATTTGGCTGAAGCCTGGGCGCTTCAGAAAGAGCGAGGCGGGACTCAGCAGAACGTGCCAGTTCTTGGCGTGAGGAATCAAAGGGAGCAAGGTCAGTACGGCGAGTGTGTGCAGCCACCAGACCCATTGGCCTATGAGCGACGTCTCTGGGATCCACCACTGTGGGAGGAGAGTAACCATCACCACAAAAATGAGAGCGAGAGTGAGGTTAGTCTCGGAGGTGATGGGGTCGAGCCATTCGGATTTGACAATGTAGCGGCGGAAGGCAAGGCCGGCAATAGAGAGTGTGCAACAGAAGGCGAAGAGGAAGACGAGCCAGAAATAAAAGAGACCGGCCGAACTATCGCGATCGATCAAAGTGTAACCGAAAACAACGGCGAAATGATCCACCTCCGCGAGAAGGAAGGCGCAGAAACCCCATAGAAGGAAGGCGTGCGCGAGGCCGGCGAGCGGGCGGCGTTGTATTACTTTTGCTTGGCAGAGCACTTCCCAGAAGAAAATCCACAAGCGACGGCTAAAGGTCGTGCGGGCGGATCTCGGTTCCGGTTTCGCCTGAAATAAGCGCTGTATGACACGTCCCAAACGCTTGGTAAAGAGCAGAAATGAAACCGCTATCAGCCCAAGGATAACGATTTTTAAGGTAATAGTACGATTCATCAGGTATGACTGACGGCTGAGCACGATACTTTAGTAAACTGAAGAGACGTGAGATACCTACTTTCGGGAGCCGCTGGCTTCATTGGATCACATCTTTGTGATCGACTCATTGAAAAAGGCCACGAAGTCCTTGCGATTGACAACCTTATCACCGGTCATGAGGAAAACATAGAGCATCTACTGAGTCACCCGCAATTTCGTTTTATCGAGCACGATGTCTGTGTGCCGTTAAATCTCCAGCAGGGGATTGACCGAGTGTTTCATCTCGCCTCTTTGGCGAGTCCGGTGGATTACCTGGCTCACCCCATCGAGACATTGGAATCGGGTTCCACTGGAACTCGCAATATGTTGGAGATTGCGGTTAAGAACAAGGCCCGGTTTCTACTGACCTCGACGTCGGAGTGCTACGGAGATCCGTTGGAGCATCCGCAGACGGAGAGTTACTGGGGAAATGTGAATCCGGTTGGGTTGCGTTCCTGTTACGACGAGAGCAAGCGCTACGCGGAAGCGTTAACCATGGCGTATCACCGAACCTACGCCGTGCGGACGAATATTGCGCGCATCTTTAACACCTATGGTCCGCGGATGGCGTTGAATGACGGGCGGGTGGTGCCGGCGTTTATCGACCAGGCGCTGCATGGAATGCCTCTGACTGTCTTTGGCGATGGCTCACAGACTCGCAGCTTCTGCTTTGTGTCGGATTTAGCGGATGGTTTGTTGCGGTTAAGCGAATCGGACGAGCGGTACCCGGTGAATTTGGGAAATCCCGTTGAGATGACGATTCTAGAGTTTGCCCAAGAGATTCAATCTCGATTTGGCGACGACGTGAAGATTGAGTACAAGCCGTTACCGTCGGACGATCCGAGATTGCGGCAGCCCGATATCGCGAAAGCCAAGCGGCTGTTGGGATGGGAACCGCACGTGTCTTTGCGTGAAGGGCTTGGTGTGACCATCGATTATTTCCGGAAGAAGGTTGGCGAGCGCGAGCTTTTGCGCTTGGAACCGCGGCCCGACCAGCAGAGCGGCGTGATGGCGAGTTGATTAGATGTGGCAGTGGCGCAGGCCGCGCTTGGCTAAGTATTGCTGGTGATAATCTTCCGCGCGGTAGAAGGTCTGGGCCGGCTCAATTTGCGTGGCAATAGGGCGGCGAAAGCGGCCTGATTTTTCCAGCGCGTCTTTCGAAGCACGAGCAGCTTGTTCCTGCTCGGGCGTATGAAAGAAAATGACGCTACGGTATTGCGTGCCGGAATCGGGACCCTGGCGATTGACTTGCGTCGGATCGTGCGCGTCCCAAAAGACGTCAAGCAGGCGTTCGAACGAAATCTTCGACGGATCGTACTCTACTTCCACCACTTCGGCGTGGCCGGTACGGTCAGTACACACGTCTTTGTAGGTGGGATTCAGCATCTGGCCGCCTTCATAGCCGACGGCGGCATCAACCACGCCCTCCAACTCACGAAAGGTAGCTTCGACGCCCCAGAAGCAGCCGGCGCCAAATGTAGCTTTGCTTGTCATAACTTTATTGTCGCGCGGAAAAAAGAGGCAGTCAGCTTAATGGACGTGAAGCGTGACAGCGAGCGATTTGGATTGGCCCTTATTGTTTGAGGCTGTGATGGTGTATGTGGTAGTGGCGTGCGGGGCAATGGTCAGGCAGTGGTATGCGGATGGTTTCGAATCCTCGACATGAGGCTCAATGACGACTTTCGTCGCGTTGACCACTCCGTAGCACAGATCGGCGGATTCGCCGGGCGCCACGGCTGATTTGTCGACGGAATAGCTGACGATTTTCACTTCACCGTTACCGAAAATGAGATCGGCCTCGCGCTTGGTTTCGGCCTGCTGTTTGGCGGCTAAGTCGCGTGCGGCCTGTTGGTCAGCCGAGTGGCGCGCGTAGAAGGTCCAGGCCAAATAGAGAGCGGCAATGATGAGACCCACTGTGCCGAAACGATTCAGTGTTCGTAAAACAGATGTGCCTTTGGTTTCTTGTGTGGGTTGCGGATCCGTCAGAGACATAACATGAGTTAGACGCTGGTGCGATATTTAGTTTTCAATAAACCATTTCAAGTGCTGTGCCAGTTTACGCAAGGCATGGGACATTCCACAGTGCGGCATACCTTGGCCGATTACATACCGGTGCCGGAAGTATATCCAGTGGGCCGGCTGGATTTTGATAGTGAAGGCTTGTTGTTCCTGACCGATGACGGCGCATGGCAGCAGCGCATGAGTCACCCGAAGTTTGAGCACCCGCGCACCTATTGGGTACAGGTGGAAGGTGAAGTGAAGGAATCTGCGCTGGAACCGTTGCGGCGGGGGCTGAAGATACAGGACTATCGCACCCGTCCGGCGGAGGCGAAACGCATCGCTGCGCCTGTGCTGCCGCCGCGCGAGCCGCCGGTTCGTTATCGCAAGCAGATTCCCACTTCCTGGTTGGAGATCACTCTCACCGAGGGGCGCAACCGTCAAGTGAGACGCATGACGGCAGCGGTTGGGCTGCCGACGCTACGCCTGGTTCGGGTCGCGATCGGCGCACTCTGGCTGATGGAACTTCCGGCGGGGCAGTGGCGCGATTTAACGGCCAGCGAACTAAACCAACTGCAAATTAGTAGTGGTAGCCGCCGTAGCTAGAGCGGTAACGGAGGAGTTCGTTCAAATCGGTGGTCAGGATCTCGCGGCCACGCGGATCAATGCGATTGCGCTGCAAAACGTTGCGCAAGTCGTCGATGCTGCGATCAAGCTTGCCGTGATCGAATCTGCCGCCATACAGCTTGTTGGAAAATTGCGACAAATGCTCAATGGCATGGTCATAGCGATCGCGGTCGAAATGGCTAAAGGCGTTGCGCTGGGCAACTTGTCTTATATCCTCAATAGTCCGATCCGCCGGCGAAGCAGGTTGGCGTTGATAGTTTCCCGCTTGCGGATACTGGGCTTGAAGTACTTGCCAGCCCGGCAAAAGCGCAAAGGCGACCGCCCCCATGCGAATCGCGGAGCCTAAGGGTAATTTGAACATGTTTTTAAATCCGTCCTGCGATCAAAGACGTTGGAATCAGGATAGAAATATACAATCTTGGACCTAAATGAGCGGAATTTAAGATTCCCAGATTTTAACGGCTCGTGACTCGCTCAACGTTGACTTCGATAAAGGAGGCATTGCGCGGGGCGTGATAAATTCGTTCGGTGGCTGGGACGAAATCGCTAGGTTTGGCGTCTGGAATCTCGGTGAAAGTCTGCGGGTTACGGTCGGTAAGCGGGAACCACGAACTCTGCACCTGCACCATAATGCGGTGCCCCCTTTTGAAGCAATGGTAGACGTCGGGCATGGTAAAGCGAATCTCTTCGACCTTGCCTGGCGTGAAAGGCTCGGGTTGGGCGAAGCTCTTGCGAAACTTACCGCGGAACGGTTCGCCGCGAACCAATTGTTGGTAGCCCACCATGTTGCCAGCCGCATCGGAAGGGTACACGTCGATGAGTTTGACGTCGAAGTCTGAATCGGTGCCCGAAGTGGAGACGAACAAATTGGGCGAAATGGGGCCGGCCAAGGTGACATCCGCGCCAAGGGGATCCGTGACGTAGCTAACGACATCTTTTCGATCGTCCAGGAAGCGTTGGTCGGCGATCATGTATTCCTTGGCCATGTTCTGCGGCGCTTTTAACATGTAGGGTACCGGGTCAGCGGGGTCGCTCACATACTCGTCGAAGGCGGTTTGTTCGACGAGCGGTTTGAGCGAAAGCTTTCCACCGCCGTGAAGGTAGAGCCGGAGCTTTTGCTGCGCTGTGGGCGGAGGCCATCGCGTCAGAGATTTCCACTGGTTGTCGCCGGTTTCAAACATCAAAGCGGGCGGCTGGCCGGCGGGGCTTGCGTCTTTCAAATATTGCTTAAAGAAATGCAGTTCCGCGTCGCGCAACACCTCTGCGGTTTCGGAGCCGAAATTGATATCGCCAAGCTTGTCCCCTTTGCCGAAACTCCAGGCACCGTGGGCCCAAGGCCCCATGATGAGTTTGCAGACAGTGTCGGGAGATTGCAGCCGTATCGCTCGATAGGTCGTGAGAGTGCCCGAAAGATCTTCGGCGTCGTACCACCCGCCGACCATGAGAACCGCCGGTATCACGGCTTTCAGGTGCGGCAGAACGTTGCGCACTTGCCAGAAGCTGTCTTCCGTGGTGTGGCGGTACATGTCCGTCCAATAAGGGTTCTTGTTGAGGAGATAGAGGCGGTCTGAATCGGCTAGCGGGCCCATTGCCAAATAGAACTTATAGGAATCGTTCGTGCCGTAGTCGAAGGGTGCGATGTCCGCCGAAGCTACCGGGTTCTTTTGTTTGTTGAAACCCGTAAAGAACGAGAAATTGGCGACGAGAAAAAATGCGCCGTTGTGATAGCCGTCGTCGCCGTGGTAGAGGTCGGCCATGGGCGCTTGCGGAGAGGCGGCGACCAAGGCGGGGTGGGAACGAATCAGGCCGCACGTTGTGTAGTAGCCGTTGTAGGAAGTGCCGATCATGCCCACCTTACCGTTGCTGGGAATGTTTTTGACGAGCCAGTCGATCGTGTCGTAGGTGTCGCTGGCCTCGTCGGTTTCCGCCGGGCCACTGAAAACGTCTTTGACAGGCCGCACATCGACAAATTCGCCTTCGGACATGAAGCGGCCGCGGACGTCCTGAAAAGCGAAGATGAATTTCTCTTCGGCAAATCCCAATGGGCCGAGATCGTTCGGGTACCTTTCGGGGCCGTAGGGGCCCACGCTGTATGGGGTGCGAGTGAGCAAGATCGGCAAGGCGCCGGTGTAGCTGCGAGGCACATAAACGGCAGTGTAGAGCTTGATTCAGTCGCGCATGGCGATCCGGTATTCGGTTTTGTAGTAGTTACTTTGAACGTCGAAATCAGTGACAGTTGCGCCAGACGCCAATGGAAGGACAAATAGCAAGGCGCATGGGG